>JBKPOG010000249.1:0-11072 GCA_046732975.1 Pseudomonadota bacterium | reverse complement strand
CCGAGATCTACACTCTCGGACGATCGTCGGCAGCGTCAGATGTGTATAAGAGACAGGTCGCGCACCATCCCCGCCGTTGCCGCCAGCGACAATGCCCAGGCCTCGGCGGCGTCGAACACCGGTTCCTTGTCCTCCTGCATGTCCTTGGCATAGGCGAGCGGCAAGCCCTTCATCACGGTCAGCAGACCGACCAGTGCTCCGGTGATCCGGCCGGTCTTCGCCCGCGCCAGTTCGGCGGCATCGGGGTTGCGCTTTTGCGGCATGATCGAACTGCCGGTGGTGAAAGCGTCCGACAGCCGGATGAACCGCCACGGTGCCGAGCACCAGAGAACGATCTCCTCGGCGAAGCGCGACAGATGCATGGCGGAGGTCGCTGCGGCGCTCAGATACTCTAGCGCGAAGTCCCGATCGGAGACGGCATCGAGCGAATTGGCGGCCGGCCGATCGAAACCCAGCGTCTGCGCCGTCATCGCGCGGTCGATCGGGAAAGAGGTGCCGGCGAGTGCTGCGCTGCCCAGGGGACATTCGTTCAGCCGCCGCCGACAATCGGCGAGACGGCTCCGGTCGCGGTCCAGCATCTCCACATAGGCCAGCAAATGATGGCCGAACGTGACCGGCTGCGCCGTCTGCAGGTGGGTGAAGCCTGGAATCGGATCGGCGGCGTGCGCAGCAGCGCGATCGGCCAGCGCGCGCATAACGTCGGTTATCTGTGCGCAAATTCCGTCAATCGCGTCGCGCACCCAGAGGCGGAAATCAGTCGCCACCTGGTCGTTGCGGCTGCGCCCGGTATGCAATCGGCGACCTGCCTCACCGATGCGTTCGGTCAGGCGCGCCTCGATGTTCATGTGGATGTCCTCGAGCGCCGCGTCGAATGGAAAGCGCCCGTTCTCGATCTCGTGCGCGATCGCCGCTAGACCATTGCTGATGGCCTGCTCATCTTGTGGCGTTATGATCCCTACCTTCGCCAGCATGGCTGCATGCGCCAGCGACCCCCGGACATCCTGTCGCCACAGCTTGCGATCGAAACCGATGGAGGCGTTGATCTCCTGCATCACCACCGATGGACCGGCAGCGAATCGCGCGCCCCATTGTGGGTTGGCGGCCTCGTTCCGCTGGTCCGGCGTCTCGCTCAAGCGTGGTGCCCCATGAAGGTATCGTTATCGCGCCGGCATCTGCTGGCGGCGGCCGGGACCCTAGCGGCGGGCCTGTTTGCGCGCAAACCGCGCGCGCAGGAATTGGAGGATCTGGCGGGGGCGCTGAAACTGACCGAACCGCCGGTGACTGCACCTGCCATCAGCTTTGTCGCGGCCGATGGGACGGAGCATCACCTGGCGGACTTTCTTGGCCACGGCATGGTCGTGAACCTCTGGGCGACGTGGTGCGCGCCATGCGTGGCGGAGATGCCATCGCTCGCAGCGCTTTCGAAGACCCTGGCACCCAATGATATCGCTGTGCTGCCGCTGTCCTCTGATCGCGGCGGCGCAACAGTGGTGGAGGCGTTCTACTCGCAGCACGGCATTACGGGCCTGCCAGTACTGCTGGATCCAAAGGGCGCCGCGGCGCACGCGTGGCATGCACGCGGCATCCCGACCAGCCTGATCATCGACAAACAGGGGCGCGAGCGTGCACGGCTGGAAGGCTCGGCTGACTGGTCCACGCCGGCCGCGGCGGCGCTGGTGCGGAAGCTGACCTAGCCCGCTTGCATGCATCGCTTCTTCTATTGTGTCGGTGGTCGCACGGCTTTACTGCGACTGACGGCAACGCATAGGTGCTGATGCTGCTGAGTCGGATCTGGAGGCGCATTCTTGAAGACGTCTGCCGATTCGCGGTGACAGTGAAGGAGATCGGCGGGATCGTTGTTCTCGGTCAGAGGAGGAAGCTGGCCGCTACGTAAGGTTTTTAACACAAATAAGAGCGTCGAATCACTCGCTCAGCCCCGCGTTGTCGGCCATTTCATTGAGCTGCTGCGACTTATACACGGCTTGAGTTCGGTTGGTGGCGCCCATCTTGCGCATGATATTACGAATGTGGACCTTCACCGTGCTTTCTGTCATGCCGAGTTCGTATGCGATGATCTTGTTGGCCTTCCCTTGGCGCAGATGCGATAGCACCGTCATTTGCCGCGGGGTGAGGTGCTTGATTGCTGACGCATCCGAAACTGGTGGCGGGGACGTCGCGCGCTGAGTGAGTAGGAGATCCAGCGGCGCGAAAGTGCCGCCATCCTTGACGAACCTTATCGCAGCCACTGCCGCAGACATCTCGGTGATTGATGTGGGGATAAAACCCTGGGCGCCGCTGTTCAACGCGTTCCTGATATTCCGCGGCTGTAAGGCAGTCCTTGCGTCGGAAAGGACAACAATCGGCGTCCCGGGGAATGCCTGTCGCAACTCCTTAACATGCTGCAGTATCAGCATGTCGGATGAACTTTCGCTGTGCGAGTAATACAGCATGAGATGCAGGCCGATAGGCTCAGCGCCTATGCAGTCAGCCACGCTCGCAAATGGCACTATCGAGAGTTCCGGATGCACTGTCCGCAGCGCCTGAATCATGCAGTCCCGACTGAACCGAAGACAATCGATCAAGCCGACAGCAACGGCGCCGTCGAGTAGGCTGGAGGCCCCAGACGTTTGGCTCGATTCCTTCCCTTGCTCAGATTTCCCGTTGCCTCCGTTGAGCCCAAGGGGTTCGGGCTCCCCGAGGGCATTGTGCTTACGCATAGGTGCTACGCCTTTTGGTTGCAGCAATCGCCCGTAGGGAGATTGAGAAACGTGATGTCTCTGTTACGAGGAGACGCAAAATATATGACTTTGTCACGTTTTTGTGTCAATCCGCAAAAAGGGCAAAACGGTCGGATTGATCGAGCAAATGCCTTAGGCAGCATCAGGTGATCTGGATGCCGGAACGATGCGGTCCGCCTCTCAGGTGCCAAGCAAGTCTACGGTGTCATCTCCATACGTCTGCGTATTTGTCTCAGCTAACGTAGAGCAAGCTAGGGCAACCTGGTGAAGCTTCCCTGATCGCCGCTCCTGGTAGACACCGCAGTTTGACGGTTACTTGCTTAGTTTGCATTCTTTCGGTTCGCGTTGCGGACGACAAGGCCGCCAACAATGTCGCGAGTAAGCGTCGACCACGATACGCGCAACCGCGCGATGATCACAGCATGCGCGATCGGCGCTACAGTGCTGCAGTTGCTTGATCAGACCATCGCCAACGTGGCGCTGCCTTACATGCAAGGCAGCTTCTCCGCCAGTTTCGACGAAATCACATGGGTCCTGACATCTTACATCACCGCATCGGCGATCATGACTGCACCGGTCGGCTGGCTGGCGGCCCGCTACGGTCGCAAGCTCCTCTATGTCGGGTGCATCCTGGGTTTTACCATCGCCTCCATGCTCTGTGGCGCAGCCCAATCCCTGGGCCAAATCGTCGTATTCCGGGTGCTTCAGGGCGTGTTTGGCGCCGCCCTGGTGCCATTGTCCCAGGCGACGCTGTTGGACATCTACCCAGCCGAGCGGCGGGGCTTTGCTATGGCGATCTGGGGAGTGGGCGTAATGCTTGGGCCGATTATGGGCCCGACGGTGGGCGGCTGGCTTACGGAAACCTATAGCTGGCGCTGGGTATTCTACATTAACTTGCCATTCGGTCTGCTCGCTGCCGCCGGCCTGATGATCTTCCTGCCCGGCGGCGGACAGCAAGGGCGTCTGCGTTTCGACTGGCTGGGCTTCAGCGTGCTCGCGATCGCGATCGGCAGCTTGCAGCTGATGCTGGATCGCGGCCAGGAAAAGGATTGGCTCACCTCCAACGAGATTATCGCCGAGGCCGTGTTCGCCGGCCTTGGATTTTACCTGTTCCTGGTACACGTGTCGTCTGCACGCCAACCGCTGATCCGCCCTGCGCTGTTCAAGGACGTCAATTTCGCGTCCGGCGTCCTGCTGATGTTCATGGTCGGCATCTTCATGGTGTCCAGCCTCGCACTGATGACCCCATGGCTTCAGGTGTTAAGTCACTACCCGGTTGAGACTGCGGGGCTGATCATGGCGCCGCGCGGGTTTGGCAGTCTGGTGACCACTATGCTGACCGGACGGTTGGCGGCCCGCCTGGATGCGAGGCTGCTGGTGGGGGTTGGCCTGCTGATGCTCAGCTATACTTATTGGTTGATGACTGGCTGGACGCCCGACGTATCGGTACGAGACATTATCATCGCCATTGTAATACAGGGCGCTGCGATGGGGCTTTTGTTCACCCCGATCCAGGTGCTGGCGTTTGTCACACTGGATCCGTCGATGCGAACGGAGGGCGCGGCGCTATTTAGTTTGCTGCGCAACTTGGGTGCGGCGATAGGTGTGTCTGTTGCGGCGTCGATGCTGGCGCGTAGCACTCAGGCGATGCATGAGCTAATTGGCGCTTCGGTCACTCCGTTCAATCGGGCCTTGCAGGTGGTCGGGCCTATCCGTCAATGGCTTCATCCATCCACAGGGCACGGCGCGGCATTGCTGGATCGGCTCATCAACGAGCAGGCGCAGATTGTCGCGTATGCGGACATCTATGTATTGCTGATCATTGCCACATTGCCGGCGTGGCTACTCCTTCTGATGATGCGCTTGCCTCCACGAGCGAACTCACTGCCCACTTAATCTCGTGCGCGACGTAACGTCACCTGACAAGGCGTTGCACTGGTTGCCACGATCCAGAGGCCAAGAACTCGCCTAAGTAGCAGGCGGGTTCTGGCGCTAACCTTAAGATGGTAAACCTGCGAGCTCTTTCGATAACGGCCAGAGTGCCTCAATCGATTTTTGACACTGGACCGCGGACAGGGTTCGGAGATCCGACAATATTGTTAATCAAGCAGGGATCCACTACCGTCCCGCAAATTCCTCAGGAGGGGCGTTATGATGCGCAATCGCAAGGCACACATCCTGCGCGCCCTCGCAACTTCATCGACATTGGCTGCCAGCCTCTACGTTGCGATGATTGAGCCCGTTCCTGCACAGCAGCGACCCGTGCAAGGTGCAAGTGTTGCAGCCGACTCGCAGATCACAATGTTGCTCAGCAGTCTCGAGACCTTGCTCGGCCAGCAACAGGCAAGCTCAGCCGAGACAGTAGGGATGCTTATGTCAGCGGCCGATCTGCTTCCGGCGGCCTCTGACGCTGGCCAACAAATGATGCGGCAGTTCCCAGGTCATCTGAGAGCGCGAGCCAAGGAACTGCGCGACGGCGGGTCGCTGGCTCGGTCTATCGACTATGAGGCTTTTGCCGAAGTCGCGGCGCTGTATACCAAGAGCCAGCAACGGTCTATCGAACCTACGACCGATATAAAGGGATTTGCTGCCGAGAAGTCTGCGCCAGTACCGGTTGCAAAGGAATCCGTCTCGTCACGTTCTGATTCTTCGATGTTGCCCGCATCGGTACAGCACACTCTTCTAGAGCGCGGCGATGCAATGCTTCAGCAAAGGAATGTGGCAGCCGCACGGATGTTGTTCGCGAGAGCAGCCAACGCGGGAGTTGGCATCGCTGCGCTCAAGTTGGCGAACACCTACGATCCCGATTTCATTGCTGAGCACAATCTGATCGGTATCAAGGGCGACCCGCAAGAAGCAGAGACTTGGTATGGCAAGGCAGCGGCACTTGGGGAGAAGTCAGCTGAAGGGCATCTCAAGAGCTTAAAGAGCAGTAGGAAAGCTGTCGCCACGCAGTAGGGTCAACAGATCGTCGGAGAACAGGCAATGTGGAATGGGGTGGCCCTGGTGTTGCTCGTAGTGACACTCCTTGCCAACGCGGCCTACGCACAAAATGATGCTCGAAGCCTGCGTTGGTCCGGTTTACCGGACGAGGAAACGTCAGCGTTGGTAACTCGATCACAGAAGCCGTTCGCGCGACCACAGACGAAGGAAACCGAAACGGGGGAAATCAGCAAGATAAATGCTTGGACTGTGGGTTTGGCTGCTGGTCAGCGGGAAGGGGCGCCTCTTGAGTTCGCAACCGACATCTCGCGAGTAGTGGATGATGGTGACGACTTGCATGTCTTGCCGATCGTTACACGGGGCCCCACCGAGAATGTCATGGACTTGCTCTATCTAAGGGGCGTGGACGTTGCCATTATCAACTCTGACTCGTTGGAGCAATTCCGTGCCAAGGTTCCGGATATTCAGCAAAAGATTGCCTATATCCTCAGCTTATTCCCCTCGGAACTGCACATTTTGGTCAGACCTGAGGTCAAGACGCTTGATGATCTCAGGGGCAAGAAGGTCAACTTCAACACGCAGGGCACGGCGGCGGCATATTCGGGGCCGCTGATCTTCGACAAGCTGAAACTAAGCGAAGTTCAGCGAACTTTCATCCCCCATCAGGTGGCTATGGAACAGATGAAGTCTGGCGATGATATCGCTGGAGTGGTTTTCATCACCTCGAAGCCAGTCGACGCATTCCTTAAGGGCAAATGGCCCCCTGGGTTCCACTTCCTCTCGGTCCCGATGGAGGACTACAGCTTTTATCTTCCCGCGACGCTGACCTCTGCCGACTATCCCGCCTTTATTCCGCAAGGGGAGGAGATACAGACAATTGCCATTCCAACGATTCTGGCGGCGTTCAACTGGCCAAAGGGGTCGAACCGCTACGCGAGGGTGGCGCGACTGGTTGACAATCTGTTTGATCGACTGGAACTGCTGCAGAAACCAGGCTACCACCCGAAATGGAAGGATGTCGTTTTGAACGCGCAGGTACCGGGTCTCGCACGATCTGCAGCTGCGCAGGAGTGGCTAGACAGGAGAACGGCGGTCGCACAGGCTGACACTTCATCTATGGACAATCCCACAACCATGTCGCCGGCGCAGGCCAAACTATGGCAGGACTTCCTGCGCTGGAGGAAGAATGCCCATCAGTAAGGGGAAAGGAATGCGTCGACTTCAACTTGTGCTTGCTCTGGCAATTACCATAGCGCCACAGATTGCCTGGGCGCAGCAAACTCACTCCCAGCAATCAGCTTGGACCAAGCAGCATCGCGTGGTGATCCAGGTGGATCAAGACGACCCCAAGGCGATGAACCTTGCGCTTAATAACGCCGCAAACATGAAGGAGTACTGGGACAAGAAGGGCGAGAAAAGTCAGATCGAATTTGTCGCCTTTGGTCCCGGCCTTCAAATGGTGCGCAGCGACACCTCGCCAGTCCACGATAAGATCGCCGAGTTGAGCAAGAAGGGCATTGTGTTCAGCGGATGCGGCAACACCCGAACGAACCAATCCAAAGCGGAGAATAAGCCGGTCGATCTGCTGAGTGAGGTTCGGGAGGTTCCAACAGGCGTGGCTCGGATTACCGAGTTAGAGGAGCAGGGATGGAGTTACCTGCGCCCCTGAAGCACCGGCCGCGTGTGGAAGCACGCGGCGCAGCGTCCCCGACGAGCGACGCGCTATTGAGCCGCCGCCGCCACTGGCTGATGCGCTCGCAGGAAGTGACGGACCTGCTCAATCGTTCTCGTCTTCAATTCCGGCGGCTCTTTCCAAGGAAACACCGTCTTCCCGGCTTGCGGTGCCAGCGCCGCTACATCGAGCGAGGCTTGCAACGGATGCGCCGGCGTTTCGTCTGGCAGCACCAGCAACGGGGTTTGGCACTTACCTGCGAACTCGCGTGACACGCTGTAAACAAAGTCGGGCTGCACTCGGTAGAGGTTGTGCAGATACTGCTCGACCGTCGCCATCGTGATGTCGGGGCGTCGCTGCAGGAGTTCCGGTGCCCAGACATCGCGGCCGGAGCGATACATCACGTCCGGGTCCTCGTCCCAATGACCGACCGTTTGGACCAGCACGGCGGCCACCACGCGCTCCGGCGCGCGCTCGATCAGCTTCATTGCGAAGCAGCCGCCGATGCAGTAGCCCATGAAGAAAAACTTATCGATGCCGAGGTGATCCATCAGCCCAAGCTGATCGTCGGCGAAGGCCCCCCAGGGGTCATCGACCGGAATAGGCCCAGTGGACTCGCCACCATTGGCGTTGCGTTGATCCATCGTGATGCAGCGGAAGTCGTTCTTGAAGATCTCCATTGCATTGAATACCGCGGTGGGCCAATTGCTGACGCGCGAATTCAAGCCGCCGCCAGGGGTGACCAGCAGAGGGAAGCCGCTGCCGGTTTCCTCATAGCGGATGCGGATGTCGCCCTTCTGGTAGAATGGCATGGTGATGGCTCCTCCTGAGGGTTACTTATCTTGTGTTGCGGACGACAGCTCGACGCTGAGCTGGATGACCGTTACCGTCCCCGGGACAAGCCCGGGGACATCAGACGGCATGACGATGGGTCAGTTCGCGGCCAGCTTGTCCTGCGTCTTGGTGTCGAAGTCGCTGGCGTCGTGGCGCTCGTGCAGCTGTTCTGAGGGTTCCCCTTGCAGGCGGTTGACCATCCGGCCGCGCTTCACCGCCGGTCGCGCATAGATCGCGTCTGCCCAGCGAATCACGTTCTTGTACTCGTGTGCTGACAGGAATTCGGCTCCGCCATAAGAATTGAACTTGACCAGGCCGCCGTACCAAGGCCATGCGGCGATATCTGCGATTGTATACGCATCGCCCGCCAAGTACTCGGTCTCTGCCAGACGCTTGTCAAGCACGTCGAGCAAGCGCTTGGTCTCCATCGTGAAGCGATCGATGGCATATTCGATCTTCACCGGTGCGTAGGCGTAGAAGTGGCCAAAGCCGCCGCCGACATAAGGCGTGCTGCCCATCTGCCAGAACAGCCATGACAGGCATTCGGCGCGCGCACCCGGCTCGGTCGGCAGGAAGGCGCCAAACTTTTCGGCAAGATGCACCAGGATGGCGCCGGTCTCGAACACGCGGATCGGCTTCGGGCCGCTGCGGTCGACGAGTGCCGGGATCTTGGAGTTGGGGTTGATGGCGACGAAGCCGCTGCCGAACTGGTCGCCTTCGCTGATCTTGATCAGCCAGGCATCGTACTCGGCACCCTTGTGGCCGAGGGCGAGCAGTTCCTCGAGCATCACAGTGACCTTCACGCCATTCGGCGTGCCGAGAGAATAGAGTTGCAGCGGATGTCGGCCGACCGGCAGTTCCTTTTCATGGGTTGCGCCGGCAATAGGACGATTGATGTTGGCAAATCGCCCCAGCGCCGGCTTGGCGATCCAGACCTTCGGTGGGGTGTACTCGGACGTATCGGACATGGTCGACGCTCCAGATGTCTGACGGGCAGCGTGGCCCCGCAGCACGGCTCGTGCAAGCCACGCTGCCCTGCCAGCACTTGGAGGTCGATGGTTACGCCGACAGTGCCTGCGGTTCGGTGCGTACGCGCTTCACCAGCAGCTTGTTCAGCGCGTGTACGTAGGCACGCGCCGAGGCGACGATGGTGTCGGTGTCGGCACCCTGGCCATCCACCAGCTTGCCGTTCTCCTCCAACCGCACGGTGACCTTCGCCTGAGCGTCGGTCCCTTCGGTCACCGCGCCGACCGAGAACAACTGCAACGTTGCGGTGTGTGGGAAGATCTGCTGGATCGCGTTAAACGTCGCGTCCACCGGACCGTCACCGCCGGAGACCGCCGACTTCACCGCCCCATCGACCTCGAGCTCCAGTTCTGCGCGCGGGGGCGACTTGGAGCCGGCGTGCAGGTCGAGTGAGACGAAGCAAATGCGTTCGTGGTCGCGCATCACCTCGTCATCGACCAGGGCGACGATGTCGTCGTCGAACACCACCTTCTTGGCATCCGCCAGCCGCTTGAAGCGATTGAACGCATCGTTGAGCTGGTTGTCGCCGACCTCGCCGTAGCCGAGCGTCCGCAGCTTGTCGCGGAACGCGGCGCGGCCCGAGTGCTTGCCCAGCACCAGGCTGTTCTTCGCCCAACCGACACTCTCCGGCGTCATGATCTCATAAGTCGCCGCATTCTTCAGCACGCCATCTTGGTGGATACCCGCCTCGTGCGCGAAGGCGTTACGTCCCACGATCGCCTTGTTCGGCTGCACATCAAAGCCGGTGATCGTCGACAACAGCTTGGAGACGCGGAGGATATTCGGGGTCTGGATGTTGTTCTTGTACGGAATCGCATCGCTGCGGGTGCGGACCGCCATCACGATCTCTTCCAGGCTGGCATTGCCGGCGCGCTCGCCGATGCCATTGATCGTGGTCTCCACCTGTCGCACGCCGGCGCGGATCGCCGCGAGCGTGTTCGCAACGCCCAGGCCAAGGTCGTTATGGTTGTGGGTCGAGAGCACGACCTTTTCGATGCCGGGCACGCGGTTGCGCACGGCGTTGAACATGCGCTCCATGTCCTCGGGCAGCGCGTAGCCGACTGTGTCCGGCAGGTTGATCGTGGTCGCACCGGCGGTGATCGCTGCCTCTATCACGCGGCAGAGAAAGTCGATGTCACTGCGCGTGGCATCCTCGGCTGACCATTCGACGTCATCGGCATGCTGACGCGCAAGCGTCACGGAATCGACAGTGGCCGCAACCACCTCGTCGGGCGTCATGCGCAGCTTGTGTTCCATATGCAGGGCGCTGGTCGCGATCACGATGTGGATGCGCTTGCGCTTCGCCGGCCGCAGCGCCTCCGCGGAGCGCAGCACGTCCATCGCGCCGGCGCGCGACAGGCTGGCGATCACCGGCGTATCGTCGCGCTGGCCGATGCTTTCCGAGATCGCCTTGACGCTTTCGAAATCGCCCGGGGAGGCGATCGCAAACCCGGCCTCCAGCACATCGACGCCCAGTTCGGTGAGCGCCTCGGCCATGCGGATCTTCTCGTTGATATTCATCGAGAAGCCAGGCGACTGCTCGCCATCGCGCAGCGTGGTATCGAAGATGATGATGCGGTCTTCTTCCAACTTGCCGAAGCTGGGATGTTCAATGCTCATTGTGGGTCGGGTCCTTGGACTGATTGCACGACTGTAGCCTCAGGGCATCCCCTGAGCGAAGCCGGCGTCAACGACCCGGCGGAGCGCTCAGGGGCGGCTAAGTCGAAGGAGGAGGCCGAGGGCCAGCAGGCATGCGCTGCCACGCGCAACGGCGCGGGCGGTACGGCAGGCGAGGCGCAGGCCACAGAACATTGGCATCCTATAGGCTTTCAAGCCGCAGTACGCAAGCCGGCGGTCAG
>JBKPOG010000248.1:0-22782 GCA_046732975.1 Pseudomonadota bacterium | reverse complement strand
CTGCACGCGTTGGCCGGCCACTGCCTCCTTCCAGTCATGCCGCTTGGCCCACGGAAAGAACTGCTGAAGCATGGCAAATTGGTGAGCCGAGGTCTGCAGCACCTGGCCGATCAGATACTCGGATAGCGCGATGTTGTCTCGTGCAACGGCCAGCAGCGGAAGAATATTGCCAGGGTCGATTGACCGGAACAGATCAGTGAGCGATCCGTGCTTCAGAAACTCGGTGGAGAAGCCAGCGTACGGCCCGAACAGCAGCGACTTCTTGCCGCCGATGATTCGCGTGTCGAGATGCGGCACGGACATCGGTGGCGATCCTTCCGCCGCCTTGCCGTACACTTTGGCATGATGGCGGTCACTGACTGCCGAGACGTCGCATCGCAGCCAAATGCCGCTGACCGGGAAGCCGCCATAGCCGTGTCCTTCCGGGATGCGGGACCTCTGCAGCAGTGTCAACGCAGCGCCACCGGCGCCGATGAACACAAATTTCGCCGACAGAGTACGGGTGTCGTGGCTCTCTCCATCCTTGATCTCCACGCGCCATCGGCCGCCGCCCTCGCGCTCCAGTCCAGCCACGTGCTGTTTGTAGTGCACGGAGAAGCCGGACTGGCTGGAGAGCTGCGCAACCAGCAGATGTGTCAGCGAACCGTAATCGACGTCAGTTCCGGTGATGATCCGGGTCGCTGCAGTCGGCTGAGTCGCATCGCGGCCTTCGATCGTCAGCGGGGCCCAGTCCGCAATCTGTTTGTGGTCCTCGCTGTACTCCATGCCATGATAACAATGGTGCGCCGCCATCGCCTTGTGGCGGGCACGCAGGAATTCGACATTCTCCTTGCCCCAGACGAGACTCATATGCGGGCACGGATGAATGAAGGCGCGCGGATCGGCGATCGCCCCCTTTTTGACGAGATAAGACCAGAGCTGGCGCGACAGATCGAACTCGGTGTTGACTTCCAGTGCTCTTGAGATGTCGACGCTGCCATCTGGACGCTGCGGCGTATAATTCAGCTCGCAGTTGGCGGCGTGGCCTGTGCCGGCGTTGTTCCACGCCTGCGAGCTTTCCTGCCCGCAATCGTCGAGCGTTTCGAGCATGACGACGCGGAGCGACGGGTCGAGTTCCTTGAGCACAGTGCCAAGCGTTGCGCTCATGATCCCGGCGCCAATCAACACGATGTCGGCGGTGGCAGGGATGCTTGTCTGCGGCATATTGCTCTTCCAGTGCTAATCAAGCTTTTGCCGGTGCTGCGACGAACGGGACGTCGACGCCTGGGGCCAGGATGACGTAGGCGCGCCGCCAGGGTTCGTCATCGACCAGTTGCCAGCTATGACCAGTGCCTGTGGTGTCCTCGGCAAGCAGGATATCGCCGGGCCGGATCATGAAATGCTCGCCATTACGCGTCTGAAAGTCGAGCGTGCCGCTCAGCGTGATGACGAATTGCCGTGCAGGTGCATCGTGCCAAGCGAACGTGCCCCCGGATGCAGTTTCCTGGAAAGAGACGCTGGTTGCGCTGATCTTGCCGCTCAACAGGTCGCCGCGTGCGCCACCGGCCAGGTCAATGGCGCCTTCCTCGAAATAGGAGTTGCCATCCTGGCCAGTCCAAATGCGAACACACCGAATCATGGCCACCCCATGTCACGACACCTCAGCCCGAATAGCATGGCTTGGCCGTGCCATCCACGTCCGATACCCTATCGTATAGCGAAGGGGCGGCGATGAACTGGTCGAGACGCAGTGTTCTTGCGGCGAGTCTGCCGACGACACTTGGCCACAGCGCGGTAGCCCAGACACCGAAGCGTGGTGGCACTCTCCGCAGCATCATCAATCCCGAACCCCCCGGGACTGACCTTCGCGCTCAACCGGCTTCTGCCCACGCTAGTGGAGCCGATAAGATCTACCAAGGCCTGCTGCACTATAGCTTCGATCTAATGCCACTGCCGGAGCTCGCAAAGTCCTGGACCATCTCGCCCGATGGCGTGGTCTATACATTCAACCTGGAGCCCAGGCACAGGTTCTGGCACTCCTGGACGACATAAGGCGGCGGCTCGATCTGGCGATGCTGCTGATCACCCACGATCTACGCGTGGCCGCCCAGGTGTGTGACACCATCGCAGTGATGCGACGTGGGAAAGTGGTGGAATATGGTCCTGCCGGGACGCTGTTCGCAAATCCACAGCACGACTACACGCAGGAGCTGATCGCTTCGATCTCTGGACGGCAGCGGCGGGCGTGAGGGTCAGGCGGCCATTCGCTTCAACTTCGCATCGATCCCGATAATGACCCCTGCCACGAGCGACGCATCGTAAGGGCCCGGACCCGATGCATGCAGCTGCTCATATACGTGCGCCTGTGCATAGCGACGGACGCCGACGGGCAGAGTTGGCAGCCAGTCAGCGACGCTCTCAGCGGCGATGCCGTGCATGCGCTCCCATTCGCGGCGTGCATCGCCGAAATCGATCTCGCCGGTCCGCCGATCACCCGCCCGCAGCCGTGCCGTCGCGGGTGCATCTACCGCGTCACCGTTCAAGACGACGCCGTACACGCCGCGTGCACGCTCGCACGACACGAGCCCCGCCGCAACGTCATGCGCGACAGCTTCCGGATCGCGCGAGAACGGATCGCCATAGCCACCGCCGCCGCCGCTCCACAGCCGGATGACCTCGTGCAGCTCCGGTCGATACACCGTGCGCTTGCCAATATCTCGCTTCGGCGCGTTCGGCTGCAGGCTCTCATTGCCGTTCACCGCGCCCGCCTGGCCACCGGCCACACCCCATGAACTGAAGCGATGTCGATCCTTGCCGCGCATCACCACCACCGCACTGGGGTGCCGGATCTCCAGCTCGTATTGCAGCCCGAACCCACCGCGATACTTCCCTGCTCCTTCGGAATCTGGCAACAGCCCGAACTTGCGCACCAGCACCGGTGCTTCCGATTCCAGCACCTCGACTGGGACGTTGCGCAGGAACGCCACCGAAAAGTCGGTGCCCGAAATGCCGTCGCGATCGGGTCCGCCGCCGGAGCCTGCCGGCACCGGATTGGCCACCACCACCCGGCCCTGAGTTCCCAGCTCGGACGTCGATATATACGTAATGACGAGCGTATTGCCGCCACCGGCTGGCACGGTGCCAGGAAGCGCCTGCGCCAATGCCCCCAGCACCATGTCGTGAATGCGCATCGCCGTGGTGATGCGCATGCCACATGATGCGGGAAAGCGCGAATTGACCACCGACGCCTCGGGCAGCACCAAGTCGATACATCGGATGATCCCCGCGTTGATGTGGATCGACTCCGATTGCGTCACCACGAAATTGGTGAAGCCGAATGACATGAATGGGTGATGTCGGCTCGAACCGGTCGGCAGGTTCAGTGCGGCGCGCACCTGCGGATCCGAGCCGGTGAAGTCCAGTTCCACCGTGCCGTCGCCACGCGCGGTCAGCTTCATCGCGATGCGTACTGGCAGGTCGCTTATGTAGTCGTCCTCGAAGTAATCGACGAAGCGATATTCGCCCGCCGGGATCCGCCGCAGGACGTCTCGGGTGATCTGCTCGGTACGGTCGATGGTGGCAGAGATCGCGCCTCGCACCGCGTTGAAGCCGTACCGCTGCGCCAGTCGCTGCATGCGCTGCTCGGCCTTGGCCAAGGCTGCGAGGCAGGCGTTCAGATCGCCCCAGTTCAGTGCCGGGATGCGGCAGTTATCGGCGAAGATGTTCCAGACCTCCTGGTTGATCTGCCCGCCCTTGAACAGCTTCACCGGCCGCAGACGCAGCCCTTCCTGAAATACTTCGCCGTTCTGCATATCAATGCTGCCAGGCGCGTAGCCGCCGACATCCGTGCAATGAATGAATGCCCAGGCGAAGCACAGCAGTGCTCCATCGGCAAAAATAGGCCGGAACACGTACAGGTCGTTCAGGTGCATCACCATACCGCCGGAGCTGTACGGATCGTTGGTGACCAGCACATCGCCCGGCTCCCACTGCGCAAAGGCACGTGTGCCGGCGTGCATCGGCATGCCGATCATCGTCGGTGCACCACTGCCGTATGGGGCAGCAAACGTCTCACCCGCCTCGGTCACCAGTGCGACGCCAAAATCCTGCGTCTCCTTCACGAAGGTCGTGTGCGATGAGCGCAACACCACCCACGCCATCTCATCGACGATGGCCTTAAACAGGTTGGCGAACACCTCGGTGGAAACAGCGTCGGTCATGGCGTGCGCTCCAGCACCAGTGCGCCAGATCGCACGATATGTGCGCTCCATCCCGGCGGAATCAGGGTCGTGGTATCCATCTGGTTGATGATCGCCGGTCCCTTCAACATACGTCCATCGGCCAATGCGGCGCGGCCCACGATCCGTGCCTCGATTACCTTGCCGAACAGCCGGATCGGCCTTGTCGTGGTGTCTCGCACCGCGGCTTCATCCGGTGCGGCCACCACACGCGCCTTCGGCATTGCGCCGATCATGTGGACGCGTAGCTCTTTCATCCAGACTTCCGCCTCTTCGTTGGCATGACCGTAGACATCGCGATGTGCGGCATGGAAAGCTGCGGCAATCGCTCCGGCATCCCCTTGTTCCAGCCATTTGGATTCGAATGGAACGGTCACGTCGTAACCTTGTCCCTCATAGCGCATGTCTGCCCCGTACTCGATGGTCACCTTCCGAACAGGCAAGTGTGCCGTCTGCTCCGCTATCCATCTCTGCGCCTGCTCCTCAAGGTCTCGAAATCGCCCGATCAGTGCATCCGCCGTCAGACTGTGCAGGCGTGTATACACGGGCTGCACCAAGTCACCCTCGATATCGGCACGCGCAGCTCCGAGTGCCGACAGCGCTCCCGGCACCGGCGGAATCAGGATCGCCTCGATGCCGATTTCATCGGCCAAGAAGGCCGCCATCAACGGACCGGCGCCGCCGAATGCCACCATGCGAAAGCGCGGCGCATCGACACCGCGGCGTGCGAGAACTCGTGATGCCTCTGCCGCCATCAACGCCGTGGCCACGCGGATCGCGCCATCGGCGACCTCCTCTACACTGATGCCGATCTGGCGCGACAACGCTTCCAGCGCGATGCGCGCCGCTTCCATCTGCAGTGCAAGCTTGCCGCCGAGCCGCTGACCCGGCTCCAGCAGTCCCGCCACCAGGAACGCGTCAGTCAGCGCAGGGATCAGCGAGCCGGTGCCGTAGCACGCCGGACCTGGATCCGCTCCGACACTGCGCGGCCCGACTTTCAGCGATCCGGTCGGGTCGAGCCAGATTATCGACCCACCGCCAGCGCCGATGCTGGAAACCGCAATCGTCGGCACCAGCACGGGAAAGTCGCCGACCTGCTCCTCCGAACTCAGCACCGGCCTGCCGCCGCGGATCACACCGATGTCGGCGCTTGTGCCGCCGACATCGAGCGTCATCAGATCAGCCGAAACCCACTCGGCGTCCGCTGCCGTTGCCGCCGCACCAGCCACGCCAGCCGCTGGCCCGGATAACAGCGCCACCACTGGCCGCTCGCGCAGCGTGACAGCAAGTTCAGCGCCGCCGTTGGACCGTGCCACACGCGGCGGCAAACCAAGCCCTCGCTCGGCGAGGCCGGCCGTCAGGCGATCGAGATAGGTCTCGACGATTGGCCGGATTGACGCATTCAGCGCCGTCAGGACGCTGCGCTCGTATTCGCGCGCCTGCGGCCAGATTTCGCTGGACAGTTCCAGACGCAACGATAGCCCCTGGCGTGTGACGATCTCGCGCACCTGCTGCTCATGCGCAGGATTGCGATAGCTGTGGATCAGCGCCACCACAACGATCTCGATGCCGGCGTCCTGCAAGGCCTGCGCGGCATCCATCACATCGACTTCGTCCAGTGCCTCAAACTCGGCGCCGTCAGGTCCGATCCGGCCACGCACCTCGCGCACCAGGGCGCGCGACACCAGCGGTTCAGGCCTACGCGAGTCGAAGCGCATCGGGTGCGGGACCGCCAGCCGCTGCAACTCGAACAGGTCGCGGAACCCGGCGGTGGTGATCAGGCCAATGCGCGCGCCACGCCGCTCGATTAGCGCATTGGTCGCGACTGTGCTGCTGTGGGTGTGATGCACGGTCTGCCAGGTCGTGCCATCAGGTCGCAGCGTGGCGTACAGTTCGTCGACGCCTTGCAAAATGCTCTGGCCAGGACTCGCAGGCGTGCTGGGCACCTTGAAGCAGTGCAGTTCGCCCGAGGGTGTGCACCAGGCGAGATCAGTAAAGGTACCGCCCACGTCAGTGCCCAGATTGCAACCAGTATCCATGCGTAACGTACACTCCTGCCAGAACCGACCATGCTAAACTCGATCATCGCACCGACGGAAGTCGCAACAGGGGGAGCAGTCCAGATGAACCGTGCCACGTTGCTCTACGGCAGCGCGCTTGCGGCGCTATGCTGTGTCATCGGCACCGCTACGGCAGATATGACCAGCGCTCCCGCTACGCTGGAGCAGTGGGCCGAGGGCGCACAGCTGTTCGATGGTCTCGGCGATTTCCATCGCGGCGTGACCACCTCCTCCAAGGAGGCCCAGGCTTATGTCGACCAAGGCATGCGGTTGCTGTGGGCATTTAACCACGATGAATCGTCGCGCTCATTCGCCCGCGCCGCACAGCTCGATCCTACCTGCGCCATGTGTTTCTGGGGCGTCGCGTTGACCGTCGGACCCAACTACAACCTGCCGATGATGGCCGAGCGACGTGCCAAGGTTGCATGGCAGGCGCTACAGCAGGCAAAAGCCAATGCGCCGCGCACAGCACCGGTCGAGCAGGCGATGATCGCGGCACTGGGAGCACGCTATCCGGATGCAAAGCCGCTCGATCCATCGAACGAGGGTCCCGTGCTGAGTGCCTACGCGAAGGCGATGCAGGGCGTCGCTCAGCAATTCCCCGATGACAGCGACGTGCAGACACTCACAGCCGAGGCATTGATGAACATCAATGCCTGGAAGCTGTGGGCGTTGGATGGAGCTCCCGCGCCGGGTACTGAAGAGATCGTCGCACGGCTACAAGGTGTGCTGGCGAAGGACCCGCAGCATCCTGGTGCCAACCACTACTACATCCATGCGATAGAGGCGTCGCCGCATCCGGAGAATGCGGTACCGTCAGCCGAACGGCTGCCTGGCATGATGCCGGCCGCCGGTCATCTCGAGCATATGCCCGCGCATATCATGCAGCGTGTCGGCCGCTACGGGGATGCGGCCATGGCGAATCGCAAGGGTGCGGCAGCAGACGTGGCATATTTCGCTCACACGACGCCGCCGGATTATTACGCGATGTACACCGCGCACAACTACGAGTTCCTGGCCTTTTCCACGGCAATGCAAGGCCGCAAGGCAGACACGCTGGATGCAGCGCGGAAGGCACGTGCCATCATCTCGGATGATCTACTGATGGCGATGCCAGGACAGGATTGGTATCTCGCAGAGACTTACGCGACGATGGTGCGCTTCGGCATGTGGGACGAGATGCTGGCCGAGAGCCCGCCGAGTTCTCAATTGACCGCGCTGACGGGCGGTTATCGCTATGGACGGGTGGTGGCGCTGGCGGCCAAGAAAAGAACCGGCGAGGCGACGGCTGAACTCGCCGAACTAGAGAAAATTGCAGCCGCGGCGACAGCTGACGACAGCGCGGGCCTGAACGCCGCAGGCGATGTCCTGGCGGTTGCGGTCCTGGTAGGCAAGGCACGGATCGCGGATGCGCAGCAACGCGGCAACGACGCGATCGCTCTGCTGATCCAGGCTGCCGCAAAAGAAGACCAGCTGGCGTACGACGAACCGTCCGACTGGTTCCTTCCGGTTCGACATATGCTGGGCGCCGCGCTGCTACGAGCCAACAAAGCGCAGGAGGCAGAGGCGGTGTATCGCGAGGACCTCCGCCGCCACCCGGATAACGGGTGGGCGCTTTACGGTCTGTGGCAGTCGCTGATCGCGCAGCACAAGGATGCCGAGGCGCAGGCGGTGCGCCAGCGCTTCGACAAGGCCTGGCAATCAGCCGACATCACGCTGAGCGCGTCGGCGTTCTGAGACGGGGAACAGCGCCAGCGTATTGTCGTGAAAGATCGCTTGACGGTCGCTGTCTGTCAGGAAGTCGGCGTGGTTCCAGACATAGGCGAGCGTCTGCCGGTATGTGCAGTAGCGCTCAACGTTCGGCATATCGGACCCCCAGATAAACCGTCTGGCGCCAAACCAGTCCACGAGTTGGCGGAAGTGCAGCATCGCCTTGGGATACGGATACTCGAATCGGCCGCCCCAGGAGATCGGATACAGCAGCTCTGCTGACACCGGCATTTCCGTCAGCATGCGCTGCGCGACCGGCGGCAGGGTCAGGCATTCCTGGTCATCCGCATAGCGCGACGTCGGCAGCCCGTGCACCAACACGCTGGTGATCGTCGGATGACGTTCCAGGATCTTTGCGACATCCGCCAGCTCATCTTCGTAACTGCCAATCGGCGAGTTGTCGCGATTTACCCAAAATACCGGTAAGTTCAATCGCGCCACCTCGCGCCACAACGCATCGTAGGTTTTATCGCTTGGACGCGGCGAATAGCCGCTGCGGAACAGCCCACTATAAGTGAAATAGAGCCCAGCCATCCCAAGCCGATCCACCTGCTCGTGCAGCCGCGTCAGCTGATCATCGCGAAAGGCCCACGCCTCCTGCAGCTGCGCCAGGCCAATGAACCGCCCCGGATATCGTGCACGTGCCGCGGCAAACTCCTCCGCGAGGTCGCCGTAGATGTGATCGTTCTGCAGCACCGCCGTAGTCACGCCGGCATAGTCCATCTGCCGCACGATCACCTCGGCTGGCGCGGACATGTCCGCCATATACGGCGGCAGGAACTGCACGTAGTGCGCCTCGCCATTCGCCTCCCATTCGAAGCGGCCGCTACAACCGACACGGAAGCCAACGTCACGCCGGCCGGCGACTGACGCATCATCGGCTGCCCACAGTGCACGCTCGGTCACGACCGCATCGTCACGCAGCCGACGGTATGGTTGATTGCCATGCTCATGCATTGCCCGTTGCTGGTGCAGCAGGTGGATTGCGGCGTCGGGGAACCCGCACGCGCCGGCTAGCGGTGGAAAGATGTGTGCGTGACAATCGATAATTCCAAACTCCATCCAGGCATCTCCTCACCTCGTCGGATCGAGCCGGTCGCGTAGACCGTCGCCGAACAGATTGAACGCCATTACTAGCAGGCTGACAGCCAGCCCGGGCACCACCGCGACATGCGGTGCCATATCCAGAAACTGGCGGCTGGTACCCAGCATCGCTCCCCATTCCGGCGCAGGCGGCTGGACTCCCAAGCCGAGGAAACCCAGCGCAGTTCCGATCAGCACCGCCTGCCCTGCCATCAAGGTCAGCTGGATGACGATGACCGAGATTGCATTGGGCAAGATGTGCCGCATCAGGATGCGCAGCTGCCTCATGCCGACTGCACGTGCGGCCTCAACATAATCGACCCCTCGCAATTCCAGCACGCGCGCACGCACCAGCCGGGTCAGCGGCGGGATGAAGCTGACGGTGATCGCGACAATCAACCCGCCGGCACTTGCGCCGATCGCGGCCACCACTGCGATCGCCAGCACCAAGCTAGGGATGGTCATCAGCAGATCGATGCACAGGCTGATGCCGCGATCGACGCCCCCACCGAGGTAACCAGCGATCAGGCCTAGATAGATCCCGGCAATGGCGGCGAAGCACACTGAGCTGACAGCGATCGTCAGCGTGATGCGCGTCCCCACGATGACCCGCGACAGCATGTCGCGTCCCAGCTCGTCGGTGCCGAGCCAGTGCTGAGCAGACGGCGGGTCCAGCATCGCCAACAGGTCCTGCGCCGTCGGATCATATTGTGCAATTGCTGGCCCAAACACCGCCACGACCGCAAACATCGCCAACAAGGCGACGCTGATTGGCAGGAAGAGCCCACCATGGCGGGCACGGCGCGAAGAAGCGGTCGTCGTACTCACCGCAGCCTCGGATTGATCATGCGATACAGCACTTCGACCAACAGGTTGATCAGCAGAAACCCAATAACGAACAACACGGTGATGCCCTGCACGAGTGTATAGTCGCGCAACCCAACAGCGGTCAGCAGCAGGTCGCCGATACCCGGCCAGGCGAAGAGACGCTCCACCACCACCGAACCGCCCAGCAGATAACCAGCCTCTAGCCCGACCACGGTCACGATGGGGATCAAGGCATTGCGCAGAACGTGGCGATACATCACGCGCGACGCCGACAGGCCCTTGGCATATGCCGTGCGCACGTAGTCCTTGCGCTGCTCCTCGATCACAACACCACGCGTTAGCCGGCCCACCAGTGCTACCAGTCGCGCCGCGAGCGCCAATGTTGGCATAATCAGCGATGCAGCGCCCGTCAGGCCCAGGCTCGGCAACCAATGCAACTGCACTGAAAACAGCGAGATCAGCATCATGCCAAGCCAGAAGTTCGGCACCGCGAGCAATGCGATGACACCGGCTGAGACTGTGACGTCCGGCAGGCGATGCTGGAACCTCGCTGCGACAATACCAGCGGGAACCCCCACCAGCACGGTGACAGCAATAGCCGAGGCGGTCAGCAGTAGAGTCGCGGGCACGCGCTCCAAAATGCGCGGCAGTGGATTGGCGCGAAACGTGGCGGAGTAGCCGAGATCACCGTAAAGCAGCCCCAGAACGCGCTGCGCGTATTGCACCAGAAGTGGGCGGTCGAGGCCGAGTTGGTGATGAACCACTTCGATCTCGGCCTGCGTCGCCGTTGCACCAGCGATCATTGTCGCCTCGTCGCCAGGCACCGACTTAAAGATGACAAAGAGCACCGTCACCACGCCCAGTACCGTGATGGGAATGAGCGCGAGGCGCCAAAGCAGCAGACGGATCAAGCGGCGGCGTGACGCACGTTGGTGAACAGGATCGGCCAGACCTCGACGCCATTCACCGGCTTGCGAAGCGCGGAGACGTTCTCGTTAATCTGCAGCCAGATATACGGTGCGTCCTTCCAAATCAGCGTCTGCGCCTTGGCGAGATCCGCCGCGGCCTGCTTACGATCGGACTCCGAGCCGGCAGCATCCAGCAGGCGATCCACCTCGGGATTGCGATAACGTCCCATATTCCAGACGTCCGGCCGCGCAGCGTCGTCCTTGTTCGACTTGAACAGTGATGCGAGGTGATAGAGGCCTGACGCGTTCGCGGGATTGAAGCCAAACATCGCGATGTCCCACTTGATGTTCGCGCGATCCTGGCGCATCGCGTCCCAATACGATCCGGCCTCGATCTTGGTGATCGCTACCTTCACTCCGACCTGTGTCAGCGCATTCGCCACCACTTCGCCCACCGAGACATCGCTCGGGAACAGGCCCTGAGAGATGAACATTGCCAGTTCCAGCGGCTTCTCGGGACCGAAGCCGGCGGCTCCCAGCAATGCCTTCGCCTGCGCCGGATCGTGCACCAACTTGGAGACCGGCGCGTAGCCCTCGGTGTTGAACGCGAGAGGTGAGTCAGGTGCGCGCGCATAGCCGAAGAACAGTTTCGAGGCGATCGCCTCGACTGGTACGGCGAGGTTGAGGGCTTGGCGAACACGCAGATCAGACAGGTATGGCCGCGACAGGTTCATCACAAAACCGATTGGCCGCAGTCCCGGGACATGGATGATCTGAACCTTGGGATCATCCTTCAGTCCGCCCGCCAGCGCGACCGGTACACTGTCGATGATATCCGCCGCACCCGTGCGCAGCGCGGCCACTCGCGTGGATGGATCGGAGATGGCCTTCAGTATCAGCTTCGCCGTCGGCGGCCTACCGCCCCAGTAGCCATCGAAAGCTTCCAGGACCAGTTGCTGTCCCGGATCGAAACTGGCCATGCGATAAGGACCGGCCCCCACCGGGTTCTTGGCAATACCGTCCTCACCGTACTTCGCGACGGCCGCTGGCGACACGAGCGCACCCGAGACATGCGCGAGCGAATTCGGCAACTGCGAAAACGGCTGCGATAAGCGCAACACCACCGTGCCTGCATCCGGCGTGTCGACGCCCGCCACCGGATCCCAAAGTGGGCGGTTGGTAGGATTGCGCTGTTTGTCCATCAGCCGCTCGATGTTGAACTTCACCGCCGCAGCATCCACCGGCGTGCCGTCGTGGAAGTGCGCGCCTGAACGCAGCTTCAGCGTGCACGACCTCAGGTCATCGGCCGTCGTCCAGCTCTCGGCAAGCTGCGGAACGATCGTCATGTCGGGGCCAAAGGTCAGCAGACCGTCATACAGGCAGAGCGCCGCCTCACTGCCCGCCGGATACAACGTGTACGAGCCATGCACCGGATCCAGCGCCAACACACCGACGCTCTGGCCATAGGTGAGCGACGACGTCTGAGTGCCCTGAGCATGCGCGCGCAACGCCAGCGCCGCCGCAGCGAGCGTGAGGAAGTGGCGACGAAGCATGGCGCGGTCCTCTCAGAGCCAGAGCGTGTTCCAGGTGAAGATGGCCGGGGTTCCGCCGGTATGAACGAACACAAGCGTGTCGCCCTTGCGGTAACGGCCTTCGCGGATGTGCGCGATCATGCCTGCTGCAGCTTTGCCGGTGTAGATCGGATCGAGGATTACGCCCTCGGTACATGCAAACAGTTTCACTGCTCCGACACATGCCTCGGTTGGAATGCCGTAACCGGAGCCGACGAAGCGCATGTCATTGTGGATCTCGTCCTCGGTCATCCGCATGTCGAGGCCGAGCACCTGAAGGGTCTCGTTGGCGATGGCGGCGGTACGCGACGGGACGTGGAATTCGTCGGTTGCAGTCACGCCCTCAACGTTATGCCCGGCGTTGGTCAGACGCTTGCCGAGTACCAGCCCGGCCTGACCCTTACCGCTCGACGACATGTAGAGAGCGTCCGGCTGCACACCCATCGGGGCCAGTTGCTCCAGCATTTCCAGCGTCGTCTCAAGATATGCCAGCGCCGAGGCCACATCGAACATCGGATTGTCGTTGAGGATGTGCGGTCGGCCGCCTGCCTCGCGCACCCGTTGTGCACTGTCGTCGAGCGCGGCGCGCTGCGCTTCACGGGTGGGTGCGAACACCACGTCAGCCCCAAGCAGATAATCGACCAGTAGATTGCCCTGCACCACGTCGGGTTTTTGCCCCTCCAGCACCAGGATCGTCTTCAGCCCGAGCTTGTTGCAGGCACCGATGGTCTGCCTTGCCGAATTGGATTGCAGATCGAGCCCGACCACCACGGTATCGGGGTTCTCCGCCATCGTGCGGGCCAGCCGGAACTCCAGGTTCCGCAACTTGTTGCCGCCGAACGCCACGCCGGTCAGGTCATCGCGCTTGATCAGGATGCGAGGACCGTCAAGCGCGCGTGTCAGGTTTGGCGCTTCCTGCAGCGGCGTGGGGATTAGCGCGAGCCTGACGCGAGGCACGCGACCGATGCGCTCGCGAATCCACGCATACTGCGCCATCCCACCAACACCATCATCCATCGTCTGCCCTCGCCGCCGTGTGGGGCATTGTCGGCCGGCGCGCCTGCCGCTTCAAGGCAAGCGGCCTGTGGCAGCGCACGGGCAGGGGTCCAACGAGATGAGTAGGTCAAAGGGGCTTTCGCAGTTGCGATATTGGCCCCATGCTGCACTGGTTAAGAAGAGTCGAGGCACTCATGGCCGACACTGTCCAGGCTCAGCCGGAACGCAAGGCGGGCGACGCCTCCTCCCCGGTCGTTGTGAAGAAGTACGCGAACCGGAGGCTCTACAACACGGAGAGTTCCAGCTACATCACACTGGACAATCTGGCCGACATGGTGCGGCAGGGCCGCGATTTCGTGGTCTACGACGCCAAGACCGGCGAGGACATCACCCGCGGGGTGCTCACCCAGATCATCGTCGAAGAGGAGGGCAAGGGCCACAACCTGTTACCGACCACCTTCCTGCGCCACCTCATAGGCTTTTACGGCGATCAGATGCAGAATGTGGTGCCGCGCTTTCTGGACCAGGCAATGGGCGCCCTGGCGCAGCAGCAGGAGCAAGTCCGAACGGCGATGCAGAAGACGATGGGCTCGATAGGCACCATGTTCCCGTTCGGCAATATGGAAGAGGTGAGCCGGCAGAACATGGCCATGATGGAACGGGCCTTCAGCCTGTTCACACCGTTCTACCGAGGTGGCAGCGCGGCCGAGCCCGGGCCTTCGACCGAGGCACAGGAGGTTGCCGATCTGCGGGCCGAGGTGGAAAGCCTGCGTCGGCAGCTCGAAGAGGCGAAAGCCAGTCAAATCTTGACGTCCGGGGACCGGCGCACCGAGGCTAAAGCTGGACAGCGCGCGCGTTCCGGATGAAGGCGCGGATCATGTCCGGATCCTTGATACCGCGCTCTCGCTCCACTCCGGATGAAACGTCGACCGCATCTGCCCCGGTTGTCCTGATTGCTTCGGCCACATTGCTGGCGGTCAGCCCACCGGCGAGAATCCACGGCACCGGCGCTCGCCAATCCCGCAGCAGCGACCAGTCAAACCGTGTTGCGTTGCCGCCGGGGCGAGTGGCGCCGGTGGGTGCCTTTGCTTCCAGCAATAGCCGATCTGCCCCTTCGCAGGCATCTGTCAGATCTTCCCTGGAGGCAACGCCGACTGAGCGCCAGACGGGCAAGCCAAACCTGCGCCGAAGTCCCGGAACGTCCACGCTGCCGTAGATCTGCAGCACGTCGAGTTGCACAAACTCCAGCGTCGCGGCAATCACCTCAGCTGTCGGATCAACGAACAGCCCGACCCGCGGCGTCTCCGCGCTTGCACGGGCCGACAGCACGGCAGCGTGCGGCGGTGTCACGTAGCGCGGTGATGGAGGAAAGAAATTGAAGCCCAGCCAGTCGGCACCCGCCGCAACAGCCGTATCGAACGCAACCGGATCATTGATGCCGCAGATCTTGACGCAAACAGTCACGGTGGAGACGTCTCCGGGAGCCGTGCCTTGAGTTCCTGCACCTGAGCCTCCAGCAGGCGGACGGTGTGCTCGGCGCGACGCGCTCGCCGCCGCTGCACCAGTTCCGAAACCCAGACCAGAAGGCCTCCTGCCAGAAACGCGACCGCCATGAATCCCAGCATCGCCAATGACAACGGCAGTGTCGCCGCATAGTCGGTTGGCCACACATACAAAGACACGGGCTGTCTGTTGGACAATGCGAACAGAACCAGCAGCAGCAAAAGTGGCAGTGCTATCAGCAGGCGCATGGGTGCCTGCGGGTCAGTGACGGCCTCACCCCCGAGACCCGCGCGCCCCCTGGTTGACGCGATCGCGCAGTTCCTTCCCAGCTTTGAAGAACGGCACCGCCTTCTCGCCCACCGGCACCGCTGCACCGGTCCGGGGATTGCGCCCAGTCCGTGCGTTGCGCCGCTTCACCGTGAATGCACCGAAGCCACGCAACTCCACGCGCTCGCCGCGCGCCAGAGCACCGGTGATCTGGTCGAATATCGTCGCCACAATCAGCTCGACGTCGGCACCCCGCAGGTGCGGGTTGGTGGCGGAGAGTTCCGCGATGAGTTCCGACTTGGTCAATGTGCCAGCCGCCGAACAACGGTTCAATTGCCGGAACGTTGCCAGACCACCTGTGCGCCGTCAAGGATAACTCCTTGGGAAAGCACGCTTTTCCAAAGCTCTGTGAGGATCCACCCGAGGCTCGTCGACAAGGCCCTGCTGGCGTAGCTCCCGCTGGAAACGTCCTCGACCGGAAGGTTGGATGATATCCCCTTCTCCTGCGCTAGCCACTGGCGCGCATCCTGCTCGCCCCCGATGGCATCGACCAGTCCGAGCTTCATCGCCTGCCGGCCCGTATAGGGACGGCCATCAGCCAGTTCCCGCACCCGGCCGGCGTCCATGTGTCGGCCGTGGGCCACCATGTCGACGAACTGGTCGTACATGTCCATCACCAGTCCCTGCAACATCTGGCGTCCTTCGGACGACAGCGGCTTGACGAGGCTGGGCTGGTCCTTCAGCGGTCCGGAGACGATCGGCTCTACACTCACGCCAATCGACTTCAGCAGCCCCGAGATGTCTCCGGTCTCCAGCAACACGCCGATGGAGCCGGTCAGCGTGCTCTCCTGCGCAAAGATGCGGGCAGCGGGAACTGCGATCATGTAGCCGGCCGATGCTGCAGTACCACCCATCACCACAACGACCGGCTTCTTCTCTGCCACCCGCGCAATTGCGTCGTGGAGTGCCTGGCCGCCGGCAACGCTGCCGCCGGGGCTGTCGACCAGCACTAGCAACGCCTTGGCCCGTGTATCATCGGCGAGCTTGGCCACCTCCCGGTCCAGCTTCCGATCCGCGGTAATGATCCCGCTCACGGTGAGCCTCGCCACATGGGAACCGATGAACCAAGCGTTGCTGCCGCGCAGCGCCACCAGAATGACCACCAACGCAGCAACCACGGCGAAGCTGCGCCAGAAGAACAGGCGCCGCTTTAGGCGGCGCCGATCGAGTAACAGGTCAGTCTCGAGGCTCATCGCCGGTGATCAGCGATCCCCGGGATCAGCTGTTCTCGGTCTGAGCCTGCTGGTTGCGGCGACGGATCGCCGCCCCGAGGATGTCGCCGAGCGAGGCGCCGGAATCGGACGACCCGTATTCGGCCATCGCCTGCTTCTCCTCCTCGACCTCCTTGCCCTTGATGGTCAGACTGAGCTTGCGAGAGGCGCGATCGATGGCGACGATCTTGGCGTCGACCTTCTCGCCCACGGCGAACCGGTCGGGGCGCTGATCGGCCTTGTCGCGGGCAAGTTCCGCACGGCGTATGAAGCCGGTCAGTACGTCCCCAACCTTCACCTCGATACCATTCGGCAGGATGTTGTTGACCACACAGGTGACAACGTCGCCCTTGTGCACCGACTCCAGCACCGACGCCGCCGGATCGTCCTTGAGCTGCTTGATACCGAGGCTGATCCGCTCCTTCTCGACATCGACGTCGAGTACCTTGGCCTGGACCACTTGGCCCTTTTCGTATTTCGCGATGGCCAGTTCGCCCGGCTCATCCCAGGAGAGGTCGGACATGTGGATCATGCCATCAATATCCGCACTCAGCCCAATGAACAGGCCGAACTCTGTGATGTTGCGAATTTCGCCCTCGACGACGGAACCAATCGAGTGCTCGTCCACAAACTGCTCCCAGGGGTTCCGCTGCACCTGCTTGAGGCCCAGTGAGATACGGCGCTTGGACGCGTCCACGTCGAGCACCAAAACGTCCACTTCCTGGCTGGTGGAGACGATCTTCCCTGGATGCACGTTCTTCTTGGTCCACGACATTTCGGAGACGTGCACCAAGCCTTCTACTCCCGGCTCCAGCTCGACGAAGGCACCGTAATCCGTGATATTGGTGACACGGCCAGTGAACTTCCCTCCGACTGGGTATTTCACCGCCACGCCGTCCCAGGGATCCGTCTCAAGCTGCTTCATGCCGAGTGAGATCCGCTGGGTCTCCGGATTGAACCGGATCACCTGGACCTTGACCTGCTGGCCGATCTGCAGCGCCTCGGATGGATGATTGATGCGGCGCCACGCGATGTCGGTGACATGCAAAAGACCGTCGACGCCACCGAGATCAACGAAGGCGCCGTAGTCGGTGATGTTCTTCACCACACCGTCGAGGATCTGGCCTTCCTTGAGCCCCTGGATCAGTTCGGTTCGCTGCTCCGCGCGGGTCTCCTCCAGCACCGCGCGCCGCGACACGACGATGTTGCCGCGTGCCCGGTCCATCTTCAGGATCTGGAACGGCTGCGGCGAGCCCATCAACGGGCCGACGTCGCGCACCGGGCGGATGTCCACCTGGCTGCCCGGCAGGAAAGCCACCGCACCCCCCAGGTCCACGGTGAAACCACCCTTCACCCGGCCATAGATCGTGCCGTTGACCCGCTGCTGGGTCTCGAACGCCTTCTCGAGGTTGGTCCACGCCTCCTCGCGCCGCGCCTTCTCGCGCGACAGGATGATGGCGCCGTCTCTGTCCTCGTAGCGCTCGACATAGAGTTCGATGACATCGCCAGGCTGGACCTCGGGCTTGCTGCCAGGCGGCCCGAATTCCTTAAGGGCGACGCGACCCTCCGACTTCAGACCGACATCGACGATGGCGTATTCGTCGGTGAGGCGAAGGACGCGGCCAGTGACCACCGAACCATCGAAGCCGGTGTCCTGGCCGAGCGTTTCATCGAGGAGAGAGGCGAAGTCTTCGCCTCTAAAGTGGTCCTGCATTGGGGCGGCAGGCGGCGCTGTGCGTGCGACTGTGGCGGATAGAGCCATGTGTTGATTGGGTTCCGTTACGGTAAAGCCGGGCCGACCGCCCGGAGAAGCCGTTGATCTGCGCGCTCCTTTACGGAAGCACGACTTGCCCGCGGTGACTGCCGCAGGCCCGGTTGAACTGAGGATATTCGACACATACGCCGCGAGACAGCGAAGTCAAGCGGCAGCGGCGTTTTGTGCGGCGGCTCCCACGACCGGCCCGACGCAGTGTCACGTCAACCTGCCTCGCACGACTCTGGCAGCCCGCTCGTAGGCCTCGTCCGGCGTCAACTGGCTGGTGTCTATCAGCACGGCGTCATCCGCCTGCCGCATGTTCGGCCGATCGCGCGTGTCGCGCGCGAGCATCTCGGCCTCGACCGTGGCGAGATCGGCAGCCACTCCCTTGTCCAGCAGCTCCTGGCACCGCCTACGCGCTCGCTCGGCAAGCGATGCCGTCACGTACAACTTTACCTTCGCGTCAGGAAAAATGATCGTGCCAATGTCCCTTCCATCCAGCACCGCCCCCCTCTCGGTGGGAAAGCCGCGTTGGAAGTCGAGCAACGCGGCGCGAACCGCTGGAATTGCGGCAGCTGCCGCGGCAGCGGCATCAGCCGCGGGCCCTCGCAGATCGCCCCTTTGGAGATCAGCCGGCCGCAGCGCACGTGCCGCCGCCGCCGCCCTGGCGGCGTCCGACGGATCTGCCGCGGCATCGAGGACGCGCCGACCGACCGCGCGGTACAGCAGGCCGGTATCGAGATAAGGTAGCGCAAAGGTGGTCGCCAATCGCCGCGCCAACGTACCCTTGCCGGCGGCCGCCGGTCCATCGATGGCGATGACCGGACCGCGCGTCATATGTGGTCGCGGGCTATAGCCCGCCCGTAGGGGTCATGGCCGGCTGCCGTGCCGGCCATCAAACTGGCGCCAGGGCCGCACCGGCTCGGTTCATTAGTTCGGCAAAGCCCGGAAAGCTCGTGTCAATGAACGCCGCGTCGTCCACCATCATCGGCTCCTGAGTCGCCGCGCCGAGTACCAGCGCCGCCATCGCGATCCGATGGTCCATCTGGGTCTGCACCAAGCCGCCCCCGCGCAGGGCCCGGCCACCGCCGTGTACGATCAGGTCGTCGCCGTCGACCTCTACGCGCGCGCCGGCAGCCACCAGCAACGCGGCCGTCGCCTCCACGCGGTCGCTCTCCTTGACCCGCAGCTCCTTCAGCCCCCGCATACGTGTGGTCCCGGTGGCATGGGCGGCAATCACCGCCAGCACCGGATATTCATCGATCATTATCGGCGCCCGCTCCCATGGCACATCAACGCCGCAGAGTTCGCCGTGTGACACATCGAGATCGCCGACCGGCTCTCCGCCCTCAACCCGCCGGTTCCCCACGACGATGTTGGCTCCCATCTCCGCCAGGGTCGCATAGAAGCCACAGCGCAGCTCGTTCAGCCCGACTGAGGCAATGGACAATCGCGAACCGGGGACCAGTAGCGCTGCAGCCACCAGGAACGCCGCCGAAGAAGGATCACCTGGCACCGTCACGTCGGCTGCACGCAACTCCGGCTGGCCTTGCAGCGTAATGCTGCGAGTCCGACCGGACGCTTCGACCTGCACGCTAGCTCCGAAGTGACGCAGCATGTTCTCGGTGTGGTCTCGCGTCGCTTCGGGCTCCTCCACGCGGGTGATGCCAGGCGCATTCAGCCCGCACAGCAGTACAGCAGATTTCACCTGCGCCGATGGGACGGGCACGCGGTAGTCCAACGGCAACGCTTCGATCGGACCGCGCATTGCCAGAGGCAACCGGCCACCCTCCCGTGCTTCGAACCGGGTTCCGCAGGCCGACAGCGGGTCGATAACCCGCCGCATCGGCCGCCGGCGCAGGCTGGCGTCGCCGGTCATCACGGCGAACATCGGATGCGACGCCAGCACACCGCACAGCAGTCGCGCTGCCGTTCCCGAATTGCCCATGTCCAGCACGTCGGCCGGCTCGACCAGGCCACCAACGCCACGGCCGGAAACGCGCCACGTTCCATCGGTATCATGCGCCACCTCGGCGCCGAGAGCGCACATGGCTGCCGCCGTGCGCAGCACGTCCTCCCCCTCCAGCAGGCCGGTGATGCGGGTCTCTCCCACAGCCAGCGCGCCGAACATCAACGCTCGATGGCTGATCGACTTGTCGCCGGGCACGGTGACCCGACCGGTCAGCGGTGCGGCGGCGCGACGGGATGCTATGCGGAAGCTGTCCATGGTTCGGTTGATAGCTGCACCAAGCGACGTGGAACAAGGTGCGGCATAGGGGCGCCGGACACGGCTGTGGCGACAACCATTTGACACTGGCCGGCCGCGGTGGCATGGGCGCCCGCTTTCACACGCCAACCCTGCGAGGCTTACCGGATGGCGAAGCCTGAACTAGGCACGAAGCGTGTCTGCGTCGCCTGCGGCGCGCGCTTCTATGACCTGACCAAAGTCCCTGCTGTGTGCCCGAAATGCAGCACCGAACAGCCGATCGAACAACCGCGTCCACGCCGCACTGGTGGCAATGTCGTTGAGGACCGCCGGCCGAAGAAGCCTGTACCTGCGCCTGGCATGGAAGAGGCTGACATCGAGGTGGAGGGCGTCGAAGAGGAAAGCGAGGAGGACATCATCGAGGATGCCGCAGACCTCGAGGACGACGCCGACGCTATCGGCCCGGACATCGAGGTAGAATCTGACTCCGACGAGACGGAACGATAGTTGCTACAGCGGCGAGCCGTCCTTCCGCGTGTACAGCCACCTGCCGTCGGGCCCCATCACCGCCTTCAGGTCGTCATCGGGATACGTGCCCTGGTCACCAGGCAAGCGATCGCCGATCTCCAGCGCCCAGCGGGCGCTTCTCCCGGCCGGCGACGCGAGCCAGAAGATGGGCGGGGTAACCAGAGGCCGGCGCACGCACCGGTGCATCGGTTGCTCAGATTGCGGACGGGTGAACTGTATCAACCATGATGGTTCCTCCTGATCCGCGACAGTATCGCGAGCAGGCAATCGTATGGCAGTGCCGGAACTTCGCGCAGCCATCGGTAACTGCGGCGCCACCAATGGGTGGCCGCCGGAACGATGGGCGGGATGGCGGCGCGCGCGGGCAGACCTAGAAGGCGCAACAGCAGCACGCAGCGTAAGAGGTGGTAGAGGCTACTCGCGGCGAACACCGGTGCGCCGATGCCGCGCGAGCTGAGCAGCGACACAACGGCGCGCGCAGACGACAGCGTGTCGGTGCCGGTCTCCTCGAGCAGGATACGCGTGTCCGGTACGCCACGCGCCTGCAGCAGCGCCGCAATCACTGACGCCTCCGACGGACCGTGCCGCCCAACCGCACCGGTGGGCACGAACAACGGATCGGCAAAGCGGGACGCGAAGGACACGGCGGCCGTCGCACGCAGCACCAAGGTCGTGCTCGGTCTTCCGCCGGAGCGGACCGCGGCGCCGAAGATCACGATGACTGCGTCAGGTCGATTCAGCAGGCGATTGGACGGCCAGTCTCGGCCGACGAGACGAGCGCCTCGAACGCTGTAATGGTCGCCAGCATCTGCTCAGTCGTTATCGGATAGGCCGAACGGCCGGTGACCGCATCCGCGAACGCCTCCAGCTCGAGCCGGAGCGAATCCACACGACCAAAGCGCAGCATCTGGAACGGCTTACCGCTGCGGCGAAGCACCAATTCAGTATCGCCAATAGCCTCCACCGAACCGGCGCGGCCGAACACGTGGACGCGCCGGTAATCGGCCGTCGAGCGCAGCGTGGCGAACAATCCAGTGGCCCCCGCGGTGAAGCGGAACATGGCCGACAGCATATCGGTGGGATCGGGTGGCGGATTGCGTGTCACAAGTTGTGCCGTCACCGACTGCACCGATCCCATCAGATGTACGAACGCATCCAGTACGTGGATGCCCGCACCGGTCATCCCGCCAGCCGGCGATTCGGCAGGCGAGTGGCGCCAGACGCCGAAGTGGCGCCCGGCATTCTCGTTGCTGGTGTGGCCTTCGATGTGCATCGGTTCGCCGAGCTCACCTGCAGCGACGATGCGGTGCATCTCCTGCATGTTGGGCCAGAACCGGTGGTTCTCGCCCACGGCCAGCACGACGCCCGCGTGCTGGCAGGCCTCGATCGCGCGCGCGGCATCTGCTCGGGTCAGGGCGAGCGGCTTTTCGCAGAGCACCGGCTTTCCTGCCTGCGCCACAGTCACAATCTGATCGGCGTGCAGTGAGTGCGGTGTGGCCAGCACCACGGCCTCCACGCGGTCATCGGCCAGCAGCGCATCCAGGGAGGACGAGAGCGCCAGTCCGTGCCGTTCGGCGAACACCGCGACCGGCGCGGTGTCGCGGCAGGCGCCGCGCACGAAGCGGAGGTGCTGACTCTTGCCCTGGACCGCTTGGACTAGGTTCTTGCCCCACCAGCCGAGGCCGACGATGCCGGCGGTGATCATCCGGTGCGGCGCACGTTCCAGAAAATCACGAAGCCTTCCGGCACGCCGGTGATGTCTCTCTGAAACGCCGTCGGCTGCTGCGCCAAGCCGAGTGGATAGTACGGCACGTCCTC
>JBKPOG010000247.1:0-36933 GCA_046732975.1 Pseudomonadota bacterium | reverse complement strand
CTGTTGTTCAAGGTTCGGCAGCACGTGCCGTTCGTGCAGGCAAACCTTATCGGCATGGAGCAGGACAATGAGACGCTGGTGGCCTATTGGCGCGACCGGTTGATTGCTGGCGGTGTCTGGGCGAATGAACCGGTTCCGCTCTATCTGTATCCGAGCTCGCCGGGCTACCGCGCCCTATGGGGTGAGCCGGACGATCGCGCCTGGGAGCGCGCGCACGAGCACTACCTCGCGGCTTTCAGTGCTTTCAGCGACGTTCAAGACGAGCGCCCCGCGCCGTTGCCGGAACTGGAGGCGCAATGCACGCTGTGAAGCGACCACAGCGCGTTCTGATTACGATTGACGCCGTAGGCGGTGTTTGGCGCTACGGTGTTGATCTGGCCGGCGAACTGGGGGCTGCGGGAATTGCGTGCAGGCTGGCCATCTGTGGACCAAGACCCGATGCAGCGCAGGAGGCAGAGTGCCGCTCGTTGCGGAACGTATCGCTGGTCTGGACGGGATTGCCGCTCGACTGGATGGCAGCAGATGCTGCGGCTGTGGCTGATGTGGCGGGCGCACTGGTTGCGATGGCGCAGGACTGGGGTGCCGATCTCTTGCATTTGAACAATCCATCACAGGCTGCAGGTCTTCCCGAAAGCATGCCAGTGGTGGTCACGTCGCATTCGTGTCTCGCGACATGGTGGAGTGCGGTAAAGGGCAGCGACTTGCCGCATGACTGGCGATGGCAGCAGGAGTTAACTGCACGGGGAATGCGGCGTGCACGCGTGGTCATGGTGCCGACGGCCAGTCATGGCAAGGCGGTCACAGCCGCATACGGTGTGCTGGATCATATGCGTATCGTTGCAAATGCAACCTCATCGCCACAGAACGCCGGTGCGGTGAAGGCACCGTTCGTGTTTGCCGCCGGACGTTGGTGGGACGAGGGCAAGAATGTCGCTACGGTGGATGCTGTTGCGGCGCTGGTGCGTTGGCCGTTGCACCTTGCTGGAGCGCTGAGCCGCGCGAACCTATCAACCGTTGCGCTGCAGCATGCAGAGGCGCTTGGGTTACTGACACAACAGGCGACTCGTGCAGAGATGAGCCGGGCAGCGATCTTTTTCTCACCCGCCTTGTATGAGCCCTTTGGCCTCGGAGTGCTGGAGGCTGCGGCGCGTGGTTGCGCGCTGGTGCTAGCCGACATTCCGAGCTTTCGCGAGCTGTGGTCTGGCGCGGCTCTGTTCGTCTCGCCTCGCAACGCGGCGGGGTTCGCCTCCGCGATTAACCGCCTGATGGACTTTCCGGCGGAGCGGCAGATATTTGGTAAACGCGCGGCGAGAAGAGCCCGCGATTTTACGCTCGCCCGGCAAGCCGAGCAGGTCCAGCAGGTTTACGCCTCGGCGCTCGCCGCCGAAGTGCTGGCGGCCTGAGGCGAATGCGATTCGTCCTTTACACCCACTCGCTGGTCTCGGACTGGAACCATGGCAACGCGCATTTCCTGCGCGGGGTGCTGCGTGAGTTACAGGCGTGCGGGCACGACACGCTGGCGCTGGAGCCTGAAAATGGCTGGAGCCGCAGTAACTTGCTGGCGAGCCGGGGACCGGAGGCTCTGAGTCGATTCCATCGATGTTTCCCCGGGTTGACGGTGGCGACTTACGGGCCGGGTTTCGACCACGAGGCCGCCATCGGCGACGCCGATGTTGTGCTGGTGCATGAATGGACGGAACCAGCCCTTGTGGCGCGGCTGGGACGCATTCGCCGAAGTGGCGGCCACTTCGCCCTGCTGTTCCACGATACGCACCATCGCGCCGTCTCTGATGCCGCCGCGATGGCAGATCTGGCGCTTCAGGACTACGACGCGGTGCTGGCGTTCGGCGAAGTGTTGCGTCAGCGCTATCTGCGGCTTGGTTGGGGACGCCAGGTTTTTACCTGGCACGAGGCAGCCGACACGAGGCTGTTCCGCCCGATGGTCGCCGCCACCAAGACGGCGGACCTGGTGTGGATCGGCAACTGGGGTGACGGGGAGCGCGAACAGGAGCTGACCGAATTCCTGATCGGGCCATCGCGACGTCTGCGATTGAGCGGCAGCGTACGCGGTGTACGTTATCCAGAATCGGCACTGGCAGCACTGCGGAGCACGTCACTGCAGTATGGTGGATGGATTGCCAATGTCGACGTGCCAGCGCTGTTCGCATCGCATCGCATAACGGTTCACGTGCCGCGTCGGCCCTATGTGACGGCCCTGCCGGGCATTCCCACCATCCGCGTATTCGAAGCACTGGCGTGCGGCATACCGCTGGTCTCCGCGCCATGGCACGACGAGGAACGGCTGTTTCGTGCAGATGATTTTCTGCGGGCGGGGAACGGAGAACAGATGGCCGCGCAGCTCCGCCGATTGCAGCAAGACAAGCAACTTGCGGAAACCCTGGCAGCAAGTGGGCTGCAGACCATTCACAACCGCCACACCTGCGCGCATCGCGTGGACGAACTGCTGAGCATCGTTGCGGCGCTTCGTTCGAATGGCGTGCAACCCACTCCGGAGGCCGCCTCGGTATGAAGATTGCGTTCTACGGATCGAGCCTGCTTTCATCATACTGGAATGGTGCGGCGACTTATTATCGCGGCCTGTTGAAGGCCCTGGCCGTGCTTGGTCATGAGATCAGCTTCTACGAGCCCGACATACTCGATCGCCAGCAGTATCGCGACATTGCGCCACCGGATTGGTGCGAAGTGGTGGTATATCCAGCTACCGATGCCGGCCTTCGTGCCGCGGTCGCTCAGGCCGTGCACGCCGACCTGGTGGTCAAAGCGAGCGGTGTCGGTTTCGCCGATCATTGGCTGCTTGCCGCGACCATGGCAGCGGCGCGAGACGATGCGCTACGTATCTGGTGGGACGTCGATGCGCCGGCGACGCTTGCCGAGATCCGCGACGATGCATCGCATCCGCTGCGTTCCAACCTCCCTAAACTGGATCTGGTGCTGACCTATGGCGGCGGTGATCCAGTCATCGCGGCGTATCGCGCATTGGGCGCGGCCGATTGCGTGCCGATCTACAACGCACTGGACCCGGCGACGCACCATCCGGTTGCACCGCATAACCGCTACGCTGCCGATCTGGCGTTTCTGGGTAACCGGCTGCCGGATCGCGAGGCGCGCGTTGAGGAGTTCTTGCTGCGACCTGCGGAACATCTGCCTTCGCAGCGCTTTCTGCTGGGCGGCGCCGGTTGGCACGACCGGCACTGCCCGCCCAATGTTGTTAGACTCGGCCATGTCGGCACCGAGGCGCATAACGCGTTCAATGTCACGCCGCGCGCGATCCTCAACATCAACCGAGCCAGCATGGCCGCAACGGGCTTCTCGCCGCCGACGCGGCTGTTCGAAGTGGCGGGCGCAGGTGGCTGTCTCATCACCGACGCGTGGGATGGCATCGAGCTGTTCCTGACTCCGGGCAGCGAAGTGCTGGTAGCCCGTGATGGCAGGGACGTTGTCGATATCACGCAGACGCTAACGACAGAGCAGGCGGCAGCGATAGGACGGGCGGGGCGGCAGCGCATCCTGGCGGAGCACACCTATGACCGTCGCGCGGCTGCCTTGCATGCGCGTTTGCAGCTCGCGCTGGCACGCCGACGCGAGGCGTTGGCGGCATGAAACAGCGGTCGCTCGACCTGGTGTTTCTCGGGCTTTCCCTCTCGTCGTCCTGGGGCAATGGCCACGCCACAACCTACCGCGCGCTACTGCGCGGTTTGGCGGAACGCGGCCATCGCCTGCTGTTTCTGGAGCGGGACGTTCCTTGGTACGCCGCTGCGCGTGACCTGCCGCGGCCAGGCTTCTGCGACTTGGAACTCTACCACGACGTGGCAGACTTGCCGGTGCGCTTTGGCGAGCGGATCGCGGCCGCGGATGCCGTCATCGTCGGCTCGTATGTGCCTGATGGCATCGCAGTAATCGATCGGGTGAATGGGATTGCGCACGGTATCCGTGGTTTCTACGACATCGATACACCGGTCACCGTGGCGGCGCTGGAAAGAGACTGTTGCGCATACCTCACGAAGCGCCAACTGCCAGAGTTCGATCTCTATTTGTCCTTTACCAGCGGGCCTCTGCTATCATTCTTGAGCGAGCGCTTCGACGTGCGCCGGCCACGCGCCCTGTATTGCGCCGTGGATACGCGGCTTTATCAGCCACAGGATCTGTCTCCCGCATGGGACTTAGGCTATCTGGGCACCTATGCGCCCGATCGGCAGGCGGCGCTGGAGCGGTTGCTGCTTGAGCCGGCGCGTCGGTTGCCGGAGTGCCGCTTTATCGTCGCTGGTCCGCAATATCCCGGTTCGATCGCGTGGCCGGGGAACGTTGAGCGAATCGAACACTTGCCGCCGGCGCAGCATGCCGCGTTTTATTGCCGCCAGCGTTTCACGCTGAATGTCACACGTGCCGACATGGCTCGCACGGGATGGTCGCCCAGTGTTCGTCTTTTTGAGGCGGCTGCCTGTGGCACCCCCATCATCAGCGATCGCTGGCCCGGGCTGGACGCACTGTTGCCCAATGGCGATGCCATCATTATTGCCGATGCCGCCGGTGAGGTGGTTCGCGCATTACGCGGGCTGGACGATGCGCAGCGGCTGCGGCTGGGCGAGTCTGCACGCAACATTGTGTTGGCGGACCACACGAGCTGTGCCCGGGCGCGCGAACTGGAACAACACCTGTATGCCTGTATCGATCAATCGCGCACGCAGGCACGTGAGCATCTGATTGAGCAAGGTTACGCGTGAGGTGGCAGGAGCAATCTCAATTGGCTGTGACTGAGCGAACAGGGGGGCTTTGGCTGGCTTCAAGTTCAGCACGCGATCGCAGCGGCACACATGACAGATGTCACAGCCACCGAGGATATGATGACAGAAGCCAATACGACCATTGATCATGCCACTATCCGCCGATGGGCGGAGGAGCGTGGGGGTAAACCCGCTAAAGTGCGCGGCACAGAGGATCGCAGTGGTGAAGGCATTCTCCGCTTCGATTTCGCCGAACCTGACGATAAGCTGGAAAAGATCTCATGGGAGGAGTTCTTCCAGACTTTCGACGATCGCGAGCTTGCTTTCCTTCATCAGGACAAGACCTCGGATGGAAGGGTCAGCAGGTTCTTCAAATTTGTCCGGCGCTGACCGGCAATAAGGGTGGGCGTGCGCCGGTCTTGCCGACCCGTGCCGCCCGCTTCCACGCATGCCGCGCGCCCGTGCACTATTATGGGTTTGATGCTTCAATGACGGCGTGCCAGTTCCTGGTGTGCATCGCCGCCTTGTTGGCTTCTAAGACAACCCTCGCTCAGCCCTGTCGACTTGGCCCAGCTGGCGAAATCAATGTCAGTAACGTCAGCCAAATGACCCTGTGCCTCGCGCTGCCCACCGGCCAGACCGGCGGACACGGCGGCGCACCGATCTATGAACACGATCGATTGTTCATCCTCACGCCGTTCCCGCATACCGTCTTGGCGCTGGACCTAACACGCAGCGGTGCGCCCGTGCTCTGGCGCTACAGTCCTCCTTCCACGGCTATGGCTTCGGGACTTGCGACCAGAAACATCACCACCAGCGGCGCTGCGTTATCTAGCGGCCGCCTGTTCCTGAATACTTTCGACGGCCACACGATTGCGCTGGATTCCACAACTGGCAATGTGCTGTGGGACGTGTCCACGACCACGGTCGGCCGTGGCGAGACATTGCTCGCAGTACCGCTGGTGGTCGGTGATCGCGTGTTCATCGGCAACAACGGGAGTGATTTCGGTGTACGCGGCTGGATGGCAGCACTTGATGTTGCCTCGGGACAGATCCTTTGGAAGCGCTTCAACACCGGACCGGATTCCGACGTCGGTATCGGCGAAGGCTTCGCTTCTGCTTATCTTCCCCATGAGCCTGATGCTGGTGCTGCGAGTTGGCCGTCCGATACGTGGCAGCAGGGCGGCGGAGGGCTCGCGGAGACACCAATCTATGATCAAGCGTTGGGCCTGCTGATCCATGCCACCGGCCATCCGGCTCCGGTGAACGCCGAGGCGCGGCCGGGCGAGAATTATTTCACCTCCGGCCTGATCGCCCGCGACGAGGCCACTGGCGAGGTACGCTGGTTCGTTCCGATCAATCCGCACGATCTATACGGGCTTGGAGCGTCAGGCTCGCTGATTGCGGCAGAGCTGCGCTGGCAAGGCACCGATCGAGCAGTGCTGATCCATCCGGACGCCAACGGCATGGTCTACCTGCTGGACCGATCGAGCGGACAAATTCTGTCGGCAAAAGCCTTCGTTGACGTCAACGCCACCGAGGGTGTCGATCTCCCCAGCGGTGCGCTGCGCCGGAATCGCGCCAAGGCGACGCATGTCAGTTCCACGACCCGCGACGTCTGTCCCGCCTGGCCTGGTGCAACGGGTGGGACAGCCCAGGCGGCGTATGCGCCGCGAACGGGCCTGCTATATCTGCCGGTGAACCGTCTCTGCATGGATATAGAGGCGCACGCGGTCAGTTTCATGCCTGGGACGCCGTACATCGGCGTTAATCTCCGGATCAAGGCGCCGCACGACAACAACAGACGTGGCGCGCTTCTGGCCTGGGACGTGGTTGCCGGCAAGCCTGCGTGGCAGGCGGACGAATCCCTGCCCATTGAGAGCGGCGTTCTGCTGACTGCAGGCGGTGTGGTCTTCTATGGCACACTCGATGGGTGGTTCAAGGCAGTGGACGCGAGAAGCGGCAAGCTGCTCTGGCAGTTCCATGCAGCATCCGGAATCGTCGGTCGGCCAATCAGCTTTCAGCGGAAGGACGGTCGCCAATACATCGCAGTACTGGCTGGTATGGGCGGTGTGGCGGGAGCCGTGGCTCAGGAGGAAATCGACATCCGCGATGCAACGGCAGCCCGTGGTTATGCGAACGCGATACGCGACCTAAGGCCCGCAGCGAACCATGGCATGCTGTACATTTTCAGTCTGCCGTGATGCGAAGGCACGGCATGCTGCTGGTCGCGCTGGCCCTGATCGCCTGCAAGCGCGAGGCCCGCGAGCTCCGCACTGACCCCCCCGCCACGGACGCACTGAATGATGTGGCACCGATGGCCAATCACATCAACGGCGGTCTTCCGCGAATTCTGATCGCGCAAGGCAGTCCTTACGAGAACAATGCTTATCAACTCGGCCAGGGTAAGCGGCTCTACGATTGGTTCAATTGCAAGGGCTGTCACGCCAATGGCGGTGGTGCCTCCGGCCCAGCGCTGACCGATGGTTGGTGGCGCTACGGCCCTGATCCCGTATCTATCTTTTTGTCCATACGCGATGGCCGCCCTCACGGCATGCCCGCTTTTGTCAGTCGGCTGACCACAGAGCAGATCTGGCAGCTCACCGGCTATGTTCGCGCCATGGGCGCTTACTCGGCGCAAACTGCGGCGCCTAGCCGCAGTGACGAGATGCAGTCGCGGCCGGCCGAAAACCGCGCGCCGGCCGCGACCGACCTCCGAATGCCGCCGAGTCGCTAGGCGATGCGGGGAGGGGGAATTTCTCTGGCTTTGTTCTGTGCCGGCTGCACTGGACGGCAGACAGTACTGGCACCGATGGGACCTCAGGCCGCTCAACTCAGCTGGCTGCTGTGGTCGTTCATCGTGATTTGCGCAGTTATCTGGCTTCTCGTGATGTTGGTGCTCGTACTGGCACTGCGGCATCGAACTGTGCCCGCCCAGCATAACGAACGTCGGGCAGCAGTCATCGTGGGTATTTCCATTGCGGTCAGCGTGCTGGTCATTATTGCGCTTACTGTCATGAGCTATGCCGCCACACGCGGATTATCGGTTGCTGCAGACGGTCCAGTGGTGATCCGGCTGCGCGGCTTTCAATGGTGGTGGGAGGTCACCTATACCGACAGACGGCCCGACCGAACGCTGGTCACCGCGAACGAGATCCACATTCCGGTTGGGCGTCCAGTCCGCATCGAGTTCAGCGCGGCGGACGTCATCCACTCTTTCTGGGTCCCGAATCTCGCGGGCAAGATGGATCTAATTCCGGGCCGCAGCAATGACCTGACCTTCATCGCCCGACATCCTGGCGTGTATCGCGGCCAGTGCGCCGAGTTCTGTGGCTTGCAGCACGCGCATATGGCACTTCTGGTCATTGCCGAGGAGCCCGCCGCATTCGAAGCATGGCGGGAGTTACAGCTGCAGATAGCGCGTCTGCCCCAGACGGCAGAACAGCAGGCCGGGCGCACCTTCTTCACCAGCCAGGCCTGCGCCGCGTGTCACACAGTGCGTGGCACCAGCGCCGCCGGCACTCTCGGCCCGGACCTCACTCACGTGGCGAGCAGGAGCACGATCGCCGCCGGGCTGCTGCAGACGACGCGCGGATCGCTTGCTGCCTGGATCGCCGATCCCCAGACGATCAAGCCAGGCAACAACATGCCGATGGTGACGATGACGCCGGAGCAATTGCGGTCGGTGTCGGCCTGGCTGGCGAATCTGCAATAATGCGCGCAGATGCCGACGAGCTGCAGCGCTCGATCACACCATCAATGCGCGATACCGAGCTTGGGCCGGAGCTGTTGGATCGCCAGCTCGAACATATTTGGGGAACTCCAGGGACGTTGTGGGGCACCCTCGCCACGGTGGATCACAAGCGCATCGGCCGACGCTATATCGCGACGGCGTTCATCTTCCTGGCGATGGGCGGTGTTCTCGCTCTGCTGATACGTCTGCAACTCGCAGGACCTGAGCAGCGACTCATCGGACCCGATCGATACAACCAGATCTTCACCATGCACGGCGCCAACATGATGTTCCTGTTCGCCGTGCCGGTGATGGAGGCGATGGCGGTTTACCTCGTGCCGCTGATGATCGGTACCCGCAACATCGCCTTCCCACGGCTGAACGCATTCTCCTATTGGATCTACCTTGCCGGCGGCGTGCTGCTCTGGGTTGCCTTCGCGCTCGACATGGGCCCGGACGTCGGCTGGTTCGCCTACGTGCCGCTGTCCGGGCCGCAATATGGCAGCGGCAAGCGCGCCGACATTTGGGCGCAGATGATCACCTTCACTGAGATCGCCGCACTTGCCGTCGCGGTGGAGCTCGTGGTGACGGTACTAAAACAGCGTGCGCCCGGCATGTCGCTCGACCGAATGCCGCTCTTCGTCTGGGCCATGCTGGTCACCTCCTTCTGTGTCATCATGGCGATGCCGGCGATCATGGTTGCCAGCACGTCACTGATCCTGGATCGGCTGGTCGGCACGCATTTCTTCAACCCCGCGGAAGGTGGCGATGTGCTGCTGTGGCAGCATCTGTTTTGGTTCTTCGGCCATCCGGAGGTCTACATCATCTTCCTGCCGGCGGTCGGCATGATCTCTGCAATCTTGCCCACCTTCGCGCGGCGACCGATCTTCGGCTACCTGCCGCTGGTATTGGCGCTGATTGCGACTGGCATCCTCGCCTTCGGCCTGTGGGTGCACCACATGTTCGCGACGGGTCTGCCGCGCGTTGGCGAGAGCTTCTTCACTGCGTCGAGCATGGCGATCGCAATTCCAAATGGCGTGCAAATTTTCTGCTGGCTCGCCACGTTGGCATTGGGACGACCGGCGCTGGGCACGCCGCTGCTGTTCGTGCTGGCGTTCTTCTTCACCTTCATCATCGGAGGATTGAGCGGCGTTATGGTAGCGTCCGTGCCGCTCGACACCCAGGTGCACGACACCTACTTCGTCGTCGCGCACTTCCACTACGTGCTGATCGGCGGCGCGGTGTTTCCGTTGATGGGAGCGATCTATTATTGGTTCCCCAAGCTGACTGGCAGGATGATGAGCGAACGCGTCGGCCGCGCCGTATGTGGGCTGGTGTTCGTGGGCTTCAACCTGACCTTCTTTCCCATGCATATCCTGGGCCTGCAGGGCATGCCGCGCCGTATATATACCTACCAGCCAGACTTGCCGTGGGGCGGTCTCAATCTGTTCGTCAGCCTGAGCTCATGCGTGCTGGCTTCCGGGTTCCTGCTGTTCTTCTTCGATGTCATGCGCAGCATGCGATCCGGTTCTATCGCTGGCAGTAACCCATGGAATGCGGCTTCGCTTGAATGGGCAACAACCTCGCCGCCGCGCAGCTACAATTTTGCCCGCATCCCCGTCGTGTCCAGTGCCAATCCGCTGTGGGATGAGCCGGAGCCGCCGGTGTCATCCGGATTGCGCGTAGAACGGCGCGAGCTGGTGATCAGCACGGTCGCCGCGGCAGTCCCCGAAGCCCGCGATTCCTCACCGGCCAACTCGATCTGGCCATTCTTCGCCGCCATTGCCACAAGCGTGATGCTGATCGCGTCGATCTTCACGCCGTGGGCAGTGGTGTGGGGCTCTCTGCCGGTGATGGTGACGCTCATCGGCTGGTTCTGGCCCAAATCCACGCCGGAGGATGAGGCATGACGAGCATCCCGCAGAAGCCGCGTGTGGTCATCGATCTATCGGACTTGCCGTTGCACGGCATGGGCAGCGCCAGCCTGACATGGTGGGGGACTCTTGGCTTCATGCTGATCGAGGGCAGCGGCTTCGCCCTGGTATTGGCAGTCTATCTGTACCTGGCCTCCATCGCGTCGGAATGGCCGCTTGGTGCGCCGCCACCGGATCTGCTGCCGGGTACAAGCATCACGGTTCTGCTACTGCTGAGCTTGATACCGAACATGCTGGTCGGTCGGTGGGCGCGACACAAAGAGATCGGCAAGGTGCGCATCGGGCTGGTGGTGATGGCGCTGCTAGGGATCGCGCCACTCCTGCCACGCTGGTTCGAGTTCTCTGCCCTGAACGTGCTGTGGGACAGCAACGCCTATGGCTCGATTACGTGGACCCTATTGGGCCTCCATACGACGCACCTGATCACCGACCTTATGGACACGCTGGTGCTCCTGGCTCTGATGTTCACGCGGCACGGACGCAATCCGCGTCGCTTCGGCGATGTGCAGGACAACGCGATGTACTGGAACTTCGTCGTGCTGACATGGCTGCCGATCTATGCCTGCCTCTATGGGATCCCACGGCTGTGACGATGCGAGGACGACAGCTGGGGGCAGTCTGGTCGGCTGCGGTCGCCGGTCCGTTGCTGTGGGCAGCGACCACGCAGGTTGGTCAGATTCTGCCATACAACGATTGCGCCCACGGACATCATTGGACGGCGATTACGTCGCTGGCGGCCGCCGCGCTGGCACTGTCGAGTGCCGGCATCTGCTGGGCGAACAGGTCACTTAATCGAACAGGTCAGTTCGCCTGTGGAGTCGGTAGCCTGCTCGCTTTGGTGCTCGCGTTCGCAATGCTGCTGCAGTCCACGGCTGGCTTTATGCTCACAGGCTGCGAGCGTTGAAGCGGGCGCTGCGCTGGAGCTGGCTGCCGTTGTTGCTGCCAACCACGGCCATGGCGCATGCGCAAGATGGCGTCTGGACCATCGATCCTTGGATCGTGACACCGCTGTTGTTCACAGCGGGTCTGTACACCTCTGGCGTAATTGCCTTATGGCGGCGCGCCGGCGTTGGTCGTGGGATCAGGCGCTGGCAGGCTGGGTGTTACATCGCCGGTTGGCTGCTGCTCGTTGTGGCGTTGGTGTCACCGCTTCACTGGCTGGGCGAGCACCTGTTCACGGCGCACATGATCGAGCATGAACTGATCATGGCTGTCGTCGCGCCGCTTCTAGTGCTCGCACGACCGATCGCCGCGTTCCTTTGGGCGTTCCCGTTGTCACTGCGACAGCGACTGGGCCAGATGGGACAAGCACCGTGGTTGCGCAAAGCCTGGAGCATGGTCACTGCACCTGTACCCGCGACGACATGGCACGGGGCTGTGATCTGGTTTTGGCACGCTCCTGTGCTGTTCGATGACGCAGTGGCGCATGCTGGTCTGCATCGCCTGCAGCACCTGAGCTTCCTGCTCAGCGCGCTTGCCTTCTGGTGGGCGCTGGTGCGTCGTGCCGAGAAAGGCGCTGCTGTGCTGCACCTGTTCGTCACTATGGTCCACACCACGATCCTTGGGGCGCTGTTGGTCCTGGTGCCTCGCGTGCTCTATCCGGGCCAAACCGCGTTGGCGCCCTATTGGCATCTGACTCCGCTGCAGGATCAGCAACTGGCTGGCTTGGTGATGTGGGTGCCCGCGGGTACGGTCTACGCCGGCGCCGCGCTGACATTCGCCGCACTGTGGATACGCCGGTCGGGCGAAGTTTGGAACAATAGCGATGCGCTTCATACGCGGTAGAATCCTGCTGCTGGGCGGCGTGTTGCTGACTGCCCTCTGGTTCTGGCGCCAACCGGTGCGGGGGCTAACGCCGAAACCGCAGGAAGCAACCAGCGGCTTCTCGACATTGGTGCTGATCGTCGCATTCTCGCTGATCGTGCTCGCCGCCACGTTTTGGCTCGCGACTCAATTGTTGATCGAATCAAGCGAACGGGACGCCTCGGCGCGCGGCATGACCGGCGGCGATCCGACGCGAGCCGCAACTCTGATGACCCGGTACGGCTGCGCCGGATGCCATACGATCCCGGGCGTACCAGGTGCCGATGGTCAGGTGGGTGCGCCTCTTATAGAGATGAGGAAGCGCGTGTTCATCGCCGGCGCACTGCCCAACACTGCGAGCAACCTGATCGACTGGATCGTCCAGCCACAGGCGTACGATCCGCGTTCTGCCATGCCGATCACTGGAATCACGCGCGCGGAGGCGCGAGATGTGGCAGCCTGGCTGTACAGCCGCTGAGGTTCATCGTTCCTTTACCGCGTCCGGTGAGTGGCGGGCAGGCAGCGCCAGAATGTAGGTGGCTATGGCTTCACGATCGGCCAGCGGCAGGTCAGCGGTATTGGAGACGACATCCGCCATGGATGAACCAATCTGCCTCGACTCCGGCGTGTGCCCGTCGGTCAGAACCCGCACCATGTCAGCACGGGACCAATGACCGATGCCGAATGGAGTGATGTTCGGCACGTAGCCGGCGCCTTCCTGATCGTAACCGCCGGCGAACCGACTGGACTCAACAATAGCATTCGCCAGGTTGCGCGCTGAATGGCACTCCGCGCAGTGAGTCACCGCCTCGACCAGATATCGACCGCGATTCCACTCCGGATCGCGCGCCGGATCAGAGCCGATAGGCCTTCGGTCGAGGTACAGCAGCTTCCAGAAGCCTATCAGGCGACGGATCGAAAAGGGGAAGGGCAGATCGTGCTGCGGTGGACGACCTTGCACTTGCGGCAGAGTCCGAAGATAGGCCATCAGGTCCTTCACGTCCTGAACCCGCATATGCGCGTAGCTGGTGTACGGCAGGGCCGGATAATAGTGCTGCCCGTCCGGTGCGACGCCGCCCATCAGTGCATTGGCGAGGTCGATGGTCCGCCAGCGGCCGATTCCGTCGCTCGGATCGGGGGAGATGTTCGGTGGAAAGAAGGTGCCGAACGGACTGCCCAAGGCCAGCCCACCTCCCAGACGCAGCCTGTCTGGCTGTCCGGGCGAGGCGTGGCATGATGCACAATCGCCGGCCTCGAAGATGACTTTGCCGCGCTCCGCATCCCCGCCGTGTTCCAGTGCCGCAGCCTGTATCGCGTCGAATGCTGGTCTGGGCTTCGTCAGCACCCATGCTGCCGCAGCGGCCGTCGCGGCGAGTGTCACCAGTGCAACGGCAACGTGGCCCCATCTCATCGCTCTGCCGATCACCACGTGCACGCGCTTGCCCATGGCAGAGTAGACCGCATTGGGATCGTCGGAGCAGCGTCGTACAGGGCAGTCTCCGCCAAATCGTTTGTCATCCGCACCTCCGCTAACACAGCGTCGAAGCAAGGAGATGTATATTGCGCCGCCTCGTTTACCGGCACTGAGTGACCGGTGGCTGTCAGACTTTCGAGACCGGTGCAGCGGAGCCGCACCTATGCCCTTCGCACCAACGCTGGCCGACGTGACGGGCGAGATAACGCGCGTTTCCATGTCGGTCCCTCCAAACCTCGTGAGTTCAGCTGTCGCCAACCAAGCCTCCCATCCGTCGTTTTATCGGACTGCAGGCAGGAGTACCGCCGATGTTGGAAAAGCGACGCTCGCTTGGGGTCCTTCACGCACGGCTACGACAGGTCGAAGGAGAGCTGTTCCGCGCGGAATACAGCGGGGAGATCAATCCGGACCCGAGCGATGCCCGAGACATTCCGGATTATCACGTCGGCACGAGTGCGAACGACGTGAAAATATGGGTTGAGCAGATGGCTGAAGGGCTCGGCTACGATCGCGTTGTGTGGGACGAACTTCCGGCTGCCGACGGGGGCTGATCAGCCTCGGTATCCACCAAGTCGCTGAGCTCATTCCTCACCCGCTCGATTTCCGCCCACGGGACCTGTCCCAGAGGGAACTGCCCGCCAAGGATCACACTGAGCGCGGCATTCACCTTTCCCAGTGTGCGAGGATCATTTTCCCTCGGGCGCCGGGCCAGAGTGTCGCGCCAGATGGCGAGATGGCGGATCGCGGCAGAGAAATCATGACCAATCTTGTTCGGCCGGTCTGCCAGCAAGCGGTCGATTGCTGCCAACGCTTCGCGCGCCGCCGACTCAGCCATCGTCTGTAGCAGCCGGCTGCAGCCGACCCTTTCGTACGGAGCAGGTCAGTGCCTTCGTCGTATGGATGCTGGTGTTCGGGTCGCCATGGATGGCGAGCAGAACATTGGCGATCGCGCCCTGCGCGTAACCCTCCCAACCGAACACCCACGGCATACCGATTTCGTGCACGACCTTGCCGTCGACCAGGAACGGACGAAGACGCTGCGTCACCAGTGCCTTCACTTCCACCGCACCGCGCGCCGTGCTGAGCACCGTCCAATCCAGGTTGGCAATTCCAAGCTCCTGCGCCAGCTCCACTGAGATCTCAACGAATGCCTCGGGCTGCAGCTCCGCGGTGTGGGGCATCACACGCGTGGATACACCGCCGCAGTGCAGCTCGGTGAGCCGGTATGTTGTCAGGACGTATGGGAAGCGTGGGTCCTCTGGCGCATGCAACTCATTGCCCGGCCGCGACCAGAGCTTGGCCGCCGGGTTAGCTTGCTGCCGGTAGATCGGATTGGCCACCGGACTCTCGACTGGCTCGTAGTGCGTCGGCAAGGGGCCATCTTTTAGGCCAGACGGCACGAACAACTGGCATTTGCCATCCGCTTCCATGATGAACGGATCATCACCGCCGAGAGCGTCCATCCCATGCGGCTGTGACTCCCAGTCAGGTCGCATGTCAGGTGGTTTGGTCGGCACAAAGTCCGGCGTGTCTGTGCCCATCCACTTCCTCTGTGCGACATCCCACCACACCATTCGCTTGCGCGTTGACCAGGGATTTCCTTCGAGGTCAGCAGATGCACGGTTGTAGAGTGTGCGGCGGTTATCTGGCCATGCGAAGGCCCAGCCCTGGTGGCTGCCGGGTCCGCCGGGGCCATCCGGTCGGCGCGACCGCGAGCGGTTGTCGTGTTGCGCCGGAAAGATCCCCGAGTACATCCAGCCACCGCAGGCCGTGCTGCCGTCGTCTTTAAGTTCCTGGTAGCTCTTGACCTGCTCGCGATCGGCGACGGTGTAGCCGTTGATCTCGCGCAGGACCGCTGCGGCATCAGGCTCCGCAAGTTCGCCGCTGACAGGATACATCCACGTCAACGCCTGGATCGCGGCATCGCGCGGCTCCGCGCTCTCTGCATAAAGCTGCTTCAGTCGTCGGCCGAGATGATAGATGAACCAAAGATCCGATCGGCTGTCGCCCGGCGGGTCGCATACCCTGTCATGCCATTGCACCAGGCGCGAGGTGTTCGTCATCGTGCCTTCCTTTTCCGGCCCCATGGCGGACGGGAAGAAGAACACCTCAGTTGGAATGTCCCCGGGCGACAGTTCGCCCTTTTGGATCAGACTGCCTTTCTGCCAGAAATTGGCAGTCTCCGTCATGGCAAAGTCACGCACTACAAGCCAGTCGAGCTTTGCGAAGCCGCGCTGCACCAGTTCAGAGTTTACCGCACCGACCACTGGGTTTTGTCCCAGCACGAACTGGCCCTTGACGACCCCCTCGACCATCGCCAGGGTCATTGGCAGTTGCGAGTGGTCGCCGGTCAGCTTGGGAAGATGGTTGTAGCCGAAAGCATTCTCCGGCTGCGCTTGTGCGCCATACCAAGCCTTGAGCAGAGAGACCATGTAGGCTGGCAGATTATTCCACCAACCTGTCGGCACCGTTTCCGTCGCTAGGAACTCGCTCAGCGTTTTGTGCGGCAGGTAAGCGTTGGGCTGCGGCAGGTAAGTTGGCAACATGTTGTAAAGCGTCGGGATATCGGTGCTGCCCTGGATGCTGCAATGACCACGCAGCGCCAGGACGCCTCCGCCGGGGCGCCCGATGTTGCCCAACAGGCCCTGGATGATCGACGCGGCGCGGATGATCTGCACGCCATGCGCATGATGCGTCCAGCCCACGGCATAGCAGAATGCGCTCGTCCGCTTGCGCCCCGAATTCTTGGTGAGTGCCTCGCACACGCGCAGGAAAATACTCTGCGGACAACCAGTCACACGTTCCACCATCTCTGGCGTATAGCGCTCAAAGTGGCGGCGCATGATCTGGTAGACACACCGCGGATGCTGCAGCGTTGGATCGGTCTGCGGCGGGTGCTGCTGGGCCTTGCTCACGTCCTGCACGAAATCGGCCGCTCGCACGAAGTGCTCCGCCAATGGTGACGGCAGGACCTCATCCTTATACTGCCAACTGTCCGGTGTGTAGCTGGCATTCTTATCGTCGAAGCCGGAGAACACGCCACCATTGTCCTCGGCGTCGCGATAGCTGTCCTCGATGACCGTCGCGATATTCGTGAACGCGAGGGCAAATTCGCGGAACCAGAGGTCGTTCGCCAGGATATAATGAATGATCCCGCCCAGGAACGCGATGTCCGTGCCGGACCTGAGCGGCGCATGAATGTCGGCCAAGGCCGAGGTGCGAGTGAACCGCGGATCGACATGCACCACGATGGCGCCGCGCTGCTGCGCCTCTGTGACGAAGCGGAAAGCAACCGGATGGTTCTCCGCCATATTGGAGCCCATCACTATAATACAGTCGGCGTTCGCCAGGTCCCACAGGGCCATGCTCGCCGCGCCTCGTCCGAATGTCGTCCCCAGACTGGGTACCGATGACGAGTGTCAGATCCTTGCCTGATTCTCGATGTTCACCACACCGAGGCCGCCGCCCAGCAGCTTCTTGATCAGGTAGTTTTCTTCATTATCGAGGGTGGCGCCGCCAAGCGATCCGATGCCCAGCGTGTGATTGACCGTGGTCCCGTGCGGGAGACGCTCGACAAAAGTCTCATCGCGAGTTCGTTTCACGTTCTGCGCAACCCGCTCCATGGCCCAGTCGAGCGGCCGTCGTTCCCAGGTACCGGCGTAGGGTGCGCGATAAAGCACGTGGTTGATCCGCTGTTCGGACAACAGCATTCCGAGCGTGCCGCCACCCTTTGGGCACAGGGTTCCTTGGTTCACCGGACTGCGAGGATCACCCTCGATGTGGATAGGCTTGCCGTTCTTCGCATATACCAGTTGGGCGCAACCTACGGCGCAAAAAGGACAAATCGAGGTGCCCACCCGGTCCGCCTGTTCGACGCGCGGCCGCAGTGTGCGTGATGTTCGGCTGGACGCGGCTTCCGCCATCACGCTTTGACCGGCAAGCTGTCGCGGCAGCGACCAGTCCTCCACAAATCCAGCGACGCGGTCACGCAGGTGGCGGCGGATGCGCTTCATGGGCAAGACTCCACATCGCCCGCAACAACTCCGGGCGAGAACGTAGACCACAACACCGCTCCACCATTCAGGTTCCCGGTGGGGGTTGGCTACCGGCCGGCGGAAATGGCACACAGTATCGGTCACGCCGCGATGCAAATCGACCTGTTGAACGAATGAGGCTGAAAACCACCCTGGAGGCTAGGGTCGCCTCGCAATGACTGGGTCGGCGGTCTAATATCCTTGGGCAGCCCGGGGAGGATGCATGATCATCGATTGTCATGGCCACTACACCACGTCGCCGCGCCAGCACGAGGCGTGGCGCGGCGAGCAGATCGCTGCCCATGGCGAGGGCAAGGCGGCACCCAAGCGGCCAACCATCCCCGACGATGAGATCCGCGCCAGCATCGAGAACGGCCAGCTAAAAGTGCAGCGGGAGCGTGGCACGGATCTGACGATCTTCTCGCCGCGTGCGGCTGGAATGGGCCATCACCTTGGTGATGCTTCGACGTCCGAGGCGTGGGCGACCGCGTGCAATGAGCTGATCCACCGGGTTTGCACATTGTTCCCGCGCAACTTCGTTGGAGTGTGCATGTTGCCGCAATCGGCGGGAGTGTCGCCGCGTAACTGCATCGGCGAACTGGAGCGCTGCGTGACGCAGTACGGCTTCGTTGGCTGCAATTTGAACCCCGATCCGTCAGGCGGATTCTGGAAGGACCCGCCACTCGGCGACCGTTACTGGTATCCGCTGTATGAGAAAATGGTGGAGCTGGACGTGCCCGCGATGATCCACGTCAGCGCGGCATGCAATCCGGCATTCCATACCACCGGGTCGCATTACCTGAACGGCGACACGGCCGCGTTTATGCAGTGCCTGACCTCGGACCTGTTCAAGAACTTTCCGACGCTGAAGTTCATCATCCCGCATGGCGGGGGTGCGGTGCCTTATCACTGGGGGCGCTTCCGTGGCCTCGCTCAGGACATGAAACTGCCGCCGCTATCCGAGCTACTGCTGAGCAACGTTTTCTTCGATACCTGCGTGTACCACCTGCCAGGCCAGGAGCTGCTGACCAAGGTCATTCCGCTGGACAATATCCTGTTCGCGTCGGAGATGATCGGCGCGGTGCGCGGGATCGATCCGGAGACCGGTCATCACTATGACGACACCAAGCGTTATATCGAGCAGCTGCCGCTGTCGGCCGACGACAGGGCGAAATTGTACGAAGGCAACGCGCGCTGCGTCTATGGCCGCCTATCGGGGCAGCTCGCCAGGCAGTTCGGCTGAAACGATCTTATCTTAGCCGGGCTTGATGCTGCCAGCCGGCGGCCAGAGCCATACGCCGCGGCGGCCATTCTCTATGGCCTCTGGCGAGGGTGAGACGATGTAATTCGGGTGGTTGGCGTCATGGTACCGATACCCGATCACCTCGCCTGAGGCATCGCCCGCTCCAGGTGCGGTCTCACAGCCGGCCGATGCGGCGCAGAGGCCACATAATGCAAGATAACGCAGCCTCATTGCAGCTCCTTGCTCATCCGCCGGATCGTGCCAGTGGTGCTATGGCCGGCCTGCAGCTCGACCAACAGCACGGTGCCGCCCCAGCTTTGCACAAGGTCGGCCCCGACGACCTGATCGATGCTGTAGTCAGCGCCTTTGACCAGCACATCCGGCCGCAATGCCTTGATCAATTGCATCGGCGTATCTTCGTCGAACAGCACAACCAGATCGACCGGCGCCAGCGATGCCATGACGGTCGCGCGCGCTGTCTCGTTCTGCAGGGGGCGTGTTGGACCCTTCAGGCGTTTCACCGAGGCATCGGTGTTCAGGGCAACGATGAGCCGATCGCACCTGGCGCGAGCTTCGCTCAGCAACCGGATATGGCCAGGATGGATCAGATCGAAGCAGCCATTGGCGAATCCGATGCGGCGCCCCTGGGCGCGCCACGCCGCAGCCCGTTGCGTGGCCTCGGCACGATCAACGATCTTACGGTCGCTGGCGATCAGATCTTCCAGATGAAGAACGCCAAGCAGTTCCTCCTGGCTCACGGTCGCGGTTCCAGGCTTGCCCACGGAAATTCCCGCGGTGACGTTGGCGAGCATCGCAGCTTCCGGAAGCGCGGCGCCGGCCCCGAGCGCCACGGCAAGGGCGGCCACCAGGGTGTCGCCGGCCCCCGACACATCGGCGACCTCGCGGGCCCTGGTCGGCAGGTGCAGCGCGGGAGCATCGCGGCGCACGAGCGTCAACCCCTTTGCCGAACGCGTCACGACAACCGCCTGGCAGCCAGTGTCCTCCAGGGCGCACTGGCCAGCACGAACAGCCTCAGCGTCCTCCGCGGCATCGATGCGTGTTGCCTGGCGCACCTCTTGCTCGTTCGGTGTCAGCACAGTCGCGCCACGATAGGCGGCAAAGTCGATGCGTTTGGGATCCGCGATCAGGACTCGGCCGTACGCCCGCGCCCGCTCCAGCGCACCCGAAAGGACGGCATCGCTGAGCACGCCCTTGGCGTAGTCCGACAGCACGACGATATCGGCGGCATCGATCGCCTCCGTGAATGCCGACAACACATTGTCAGCCGTGACTGCATCGACCTCCGCAGTGCTCTCCTCGTCCAGTCGCAGCAATTGATGGGTGCCGGCCATAAAGCGGGTCTTGGCCGTGGTCGGTCGTCCCGGTGCAACAATCAGGTGCGGGACGATGCCGCTGGACCCCAGCAGATTGGTCAACTCGCTTCCCTCGGGATCGTCGCCGATCACCCCCACGAGTGATGCCTGGCCCCCGAGGGTTGCGATATTGAGCGCCACGTTGGCCGCACCGCCCAAGGTGGCGCGCCTGGTGGTCGGTCGCAGGACCGGAATAGGCGCCTCGGGCGAGAGACGGCTTGCGGTTCCGCTGACATAGCGGTCCAGCATGACATCGCCGAGTATTAACACGTGCGCCTGGGCGAAGCGGCGGACCAGCTGGGCCAGCTCCGTGTCGCCTATCGTTTCAGGCGCAATATCCATTTCTGTCGTTCCGTCGTGCGAACCAGCAATGTCATAGCACGCGCGGACCGCCGAATGCACAAGGGTCAGGGAAGCTGCCGTGCGTGCCCGAGTGTCGGGTCGATCAACCCAATATGGGCGTTTGCCAGACTTGTGTGCGGCCGGTAAGAGCGCTGCATGAGTGATGAGGAGCTGATTTCTCTGGCCGCCTCGCTTGCGCTCGACGCCGGCGTGGCGATCCTTGAGGTGCGGCGGCGCGGCTTCGATGTCGAGCGCAAGGAGGATCGCTCGCCGGTCACCGAGGCGGATCACGCTGCCGAAGCCGTCATCGTCAATGGATTACGAACGGCCGCGCCCGAAATTCCGGTGATCGCCGAGGAGGAGGTGGCGGCCGGCCATATTACGCAACCGACGGCGACCTATTGGCTGGTAGATCCGTTGGATGGCACGCGCGAGTTTGCCGCGGGCAACGACGAGTTCGCGGTAAACATCGGCTTGGTGCGCGACGGAAGGCCCGTGCTGGGCGTGGTGGGGATCCCCGCAAGCGGGGAACTGTTCGGCGGCATAGTCGGCCGCGGTGCCTGGAAGCGGATCGGCTCGCACCAGACGCCGGTGAGCGCGCGGCTACCACCTGAGGAGGGGTTAACCGTGTTGGCCAGTCGCTATCACGGCAACAGTACGCGGCTGGATGACTTCTTGCGCGATAAGCGGGTGGCTAAGCTGATCAACTTCGGCTCGAGCGTGAAGTTCTGCCGTCTGGCGGAGGGCATTGCCGATCTCTATCCGCGGTTCGGCCGCACCATGGAATGGGACACCTGTGCACCGCAGGCGGTACTTGAAGCAGCCGGCGGAACGATCCGGACATTTGATGGCGAGGTGCTGCGCTACGGCAAGCCTGGGTGGGAGAACCCCCACTTCGTATGCACCGGGCAATTACCGCCGCCTCACTGACCGCGGGACAGTCGGCGTTCCATGCTACGGCCGTAGGAGGACATGGCGTAGCAGCAGACAAAGAATATCACCGCGGCGAAAGCGTAGCCTTCCTTGGCGAAGCCCAGCCAGGCGGGATCCTTCAACGCCTGTTCCACCGCGCCCAGTAGATCGAACAAGCCAATGATGGTCACCAGGGTGGTGTCCTTGAAGAGATCGACCACGGTGTTGATGATACCGGGGACAGCGATACGCAAAGCCTGCGGCAGGACGATGAAGGCCTGCACATGCCACCAGTGCAGCCCGAGCGTGTGCGCTGCTTCCTCCTGACCGGGATCGACGCCTTGCAGGCCGCCTCGCACCACTTCAGCCATGTAAGCGGCGTTGAACAGCACGAGCGCTGCCATTGCGCGCAATAGACGGTCGAACGAGACGCCCTGTGGCAGGAACAACGGTACCAGCACAGCGGACATGAACAACACGGTGAGTAGCGGCACACCTCGCCACAACTCGATATACCCTATCGAGAGCGTGCGAACGATCGGCAACTGCGAGCGGCGGCCAAGCGCGAGCAGAATGCCAAGAGGCAGCGATCCGGCTACGGTGATGAAGGCGACGATGAAGTCGAGCATCAGGCCGCCCCACAGCGTCGTATCGACATAGTCGAGACCGAAGATGCCACCCCACAGGAGCACCGCCGCCAGCGCTGGAAACAGTGTAAGCAACAGAATGACCCACAACCAGCGGTGCGCCACGTGCTCGCGCAGGACCGGAATGCAGAACGCGACCAGCAGAACACCGACCAGATCGACGCGCCAGTAGCTGCTGGCTGGATAGCGCCCGTAGAAGAACAGCGGCAACCGGACGCGGATGAACGTCCAGCACGCGCCGTCGCCGGTGCAACTGGCGCGGGTCGTGCCGTGCAGTGTGGCTTGCGTAATGCTCCAGCGAATCAGGGGCGGCAGTATGAGAGCGGCGAGCGCCAGCACAAGAATTGTCAGCACGGTGTTGAACACGGAACCGAACAGGTTGCGCCGAGCCCACTCGATCATGCGCGCACCGGGGGTGCCGGGCTCGAAGTTACGCCTGATCGTCACCTGCTGGCCGGCGGTGGCCTCGCTCATCGACCGACCAGCGCGATGCGTCGGTTGTACCAGTTCATCAGTGCCGAGGCTGCCAGATTGATCGAGAGGAAGATCGACATCAGCAGGAACATCGTCTCGATTTCGCGTGCGGTCTGTTGCAGCACGGTGCCGGCGAAGATCTGGAACAGCTCGGGATAGGCGACCGCGGCGCCGAGTGAGCTGGATTTGATGATGTTGAGGTACTGGCTGGTCAGCGGTGGGATCATCACCCGCAGCGCCTGCGGCAGCACGACTTTCGACAACACTTGGCGAGGCCTGAGGCCCAAGCTGAGAGCCGCCTCGCGCTGTCCCTTATGCACCGAGAGGATCGCCGCGCGCACGATCTCCGCGATGAACGCCGAGGCATAGATGGTGAGTCCTGCCCAGAGCGCGATCAGCTCGGGAATGACCTGAATGCCGCCGGCGATGTTGAAGCCGCGCAACTGCGGATAATCGATATGGTCGACACCTATGACGTACAGTATGGCAGCAAGAAACATCAGCAGCAGCGCTCTCGACCCAAGCGGCAGGTCGCGCCAGCTAAGGCGCCAGACAAAGGGCGTGGCGACAAGCAGCGCGCCAGCAAGCGGCCATAGCAATGTTGCCACCCCGCCTGGCTCAAGGCTTGGCAAGTAAAGGCCGCGTACGTTGAGCAATGAACCCGCCGGCAGCGGAATGCTCTGGCGCGGACCGGGCAGCGTCTGCAGCACTGCGACGTACCAGAAGATGATCTGTACGAGCTGAGGCGTGTTGCGCACCAGCTCGATGAAGCCGAGCGCAATGTTCCGAACGAGCCAGTTGACCGACAGGCGCATAACGCCGACCAACAGCCCAAGCAGCGTTGCGACAACAATGCTCATGGCGGAGACCAGCAGCGTGTTCAGCACGCAGACCAGCAGCGCGCGGCCGTACGTGTCGCCGACCGCCCAGGGAATCAACCGGAACGGGATGTCGAAATTGGTGTTGTCGCCCAGGAAACCGAAGCCGAACGTCGCGTGCCGCCGGCCAATGTTGGCGGCGGCCTGCGAGCCTAGATAGCAGGCGACCGCCACCACGGCGGCGAGCAGCAGCCATTGTGCCGCGCGCGCGCGCTGAGACGCTCGCCTGATCACGTCACTTCCAGGAGGGCGTGTACATCATTCCGCCGTGTTGGTAGGTGTTGTTGAGGCCGCGGGGCAGGCCGAGGCCGCCCTTGTCGCCGAACGTCGCATCATAGACCTCGCCGTAGTTGCCGATGTCCTTGATGATGCGATAGCCCCAGGCGTTATCGACGCCGAGCAGCTTGCCGAAGTCACCTTCAAGGCCGAGCATGCGCCGCGTGTCGGGATCTTTGATCGATGCCTTCTCCTGATCGACGTTGGCCTTGCTGACGCCGAACACCTCGCCAGCGACCATGGCGTAGTGGACCCACTTCACCAGCCGCGTCCAGGCCTCGTCGCCCTGGCGGGTAAACGAGCCGAGCGGCTGCAGGCCGCCGATGGTTTCCGGCAGGAACATCCAGTCGTTGGGCTGTTTCATAGTAGAGCGTGCGGCTGCCACCGAGCCGCCGTCGTCGGTGTAGCCATCGCAACGGCCGGCGTCGGCTGCGGCGAAGGCCTCCTCGGGTTTGTCGAACAGCAGCGTATTGATCTTGATATTGTTGGCCCGGTTGTAGTCAGCGATGTTGGTCTCCAGCGTCGTTCCGGTCAGCAGGCAGATCGTCGCGCCATTCAGATCCTTGGTATGGGCGACGCCCAGGTTCTTGCGCACCATGAATGTCTGCGCGGTAAAGAAATTCACCGCGGGCTCGTCGAGGCCAAGCTGCGTGTTACGAATGAACGTGTGCTCGGAGTCGCGGAGCAGCACGTCGATTTCACCCGACTGCAGAACCGAGAACCGAACCTTTGATGTTGTGCCGATGAACTTGATCTTGGTCGGCGAACCGAGCACCGCGTCGGCGATGGCGCGGCAATAGGCTATGTCCAGCCCCTGCCATTCGCCCTTCGAGTCCTGGTAGGCGTACCCGGGAATGCCGGTGTCGATGCCGCAGATCAGCTCGCCACGCTTCTTCACCGCATCGAGCGTGGCGCTCTTCACTTCGTTCTGTGCCTGTGCCGGTGCGACGATCAGCAGCGCACCCAGTACGGCAACGCAAAGCCGTAACATAGCCCCTCCATATAGTTGATTGCATTCCCGGCAAGCCTAGCGGACTCGGCGAGCGCCGTCACGGCGCTACCGGTGGGAAATGCGATCGCGGGGTGCTCAAGCAGCGGGATGCATTGGCACCGACGCGGACGCGGGTTTCCACCGTCTGCGGCGGATGCGCCGCAACTCTGTCGGCGATCGCCCATAAACCTCGAAGACCACCGCGTTGAACCGGCGCAGGCTGCAAAAGCCCGCGGACCATGCGACTTCGGAAATCGGCAAATCGGTAGTATCCAGCAAACGTCCTACGCGCTGCACGCGCAAAGTCTTCCCCACCTGAACCGGGCTTGCGCCAAGGTGCTTGGTGAAGAGACGCACGAGATGCCGCTCGCCAATACCAAGCCTGCCGGCAAGCTCACCGACTTTCGCGTTCTGCCATCCAGCGCTCGTGCAAATCAGGCGCAGGCCTCGTGCGACGGTCGTGCGCGAGCCGTTCCAGGCCGATGAGAATGGCGCGGTTTCCGGCCTGCAGCGGAGGCAGGGATGAAATCCCGCTACTTCGGCGGCGGCGGGCGAGGGGAAGAACCGCACATTCCTTGATTGGGCCGGGCGCACCGGACTGGTCTGTGGCACTTGCGCCATGGCAGCTATTTGCCGCGGCCGCCGTCACTGGGGTTGGATGGGCAGCGACGATTGTCCTCGTTGGCGTCATCCATGTGTATGGTGCTGCTACCGCTGACCTGGCGATACCTGCCTCCGACACCTGCGAGTCTCGGGCTTGCGCCGGATGGTGCAAGTGTCGCTGCGAACGAGCTCCACATTTCTACGCCGATTACCCTCGCGCGAGTCTTGCGCAGCTTTTTTCGCGCCGTTCCTTCGCCACGCTCCTTGGGGTTCTGAGAGTGGCATCCGGGTCCTGCCTGCTCCCATTCCTGGTCGCGGCCGCGGTTCAGCTCGTCGCCGCCTGCGTGGTCATCCTTGGCCGTGTCATCGCATCTGCGGGACAGTTGGCACGGGACGGAGCCAGCCTGCTTGAGTGCCCGCTGACACGGTGCGGGTCTCGCAGTAGGGTCGCACGCAAGTCGCACTACTGCGCGAAGTGTACGGAGATCCGTCCCATGACGATCGAATTCATAGGTATGATCCACCATCGGCATGCGTCGGAGATCCATCCGCCGGGGCCGCTGCTGTTCGATCGCGGCTACGTGCGGGAATTTGCGCAGGCAGCGGAGACGGGCGGCTTCGATCGCGTGCTGGTCGGCTACTTTTCCGATGGGCCGGATGGGTTCCTGCTTGCCGCATCGGCCGCGGCGCATACCGAGCGGTTGGGCTTTCTGGTCGCGCACCGACCGGGGTTCATCGCGCCGACGCTGGCGGCACGCAAGTTCGCGACGCTTGATCAGGTGACCGGCGGCCGCGCGGCGATCCACGTGATCTCGGGCGGCGACGATGCCGACCAATTGCGTGACGGCGATACGCTGCCGAAGGACGAACGCTATGCGCGCACCGATGAGTACGTGCATATACTGAAGCGCATCTGGACCGAAACGGGCACGGTGGATCACGCAGGCAAGTACTATCGCTTCGTCGGTGCCTCCACCGCCATGCGTTGCGTACAACAGCCACGGATTCCGATCTATTTTGGCGGAGCTTCGGATGCAGCGATCGCGGCAGCGGGCAAACATGCCGATGTTTATGCCCTGTGGGGTGAAACGCACGCGCAAGTGCGAGAACTGACCGCACGGGTGCGGGCGGCCGCCGCACAGCATGGGCGCGAGGTGCGGTTCAGCTTGTCATTCCGACCGATCCTGGGGGCAACCGAGGATGCTGCCTGGGAGCGCGCCAAGAGAATCAAGCAGCAGATCATCGAACTGCGTGCGAAGGCGGGGCTGAGTGCGCGGGAGCCCGCCAATGAGGGTTCGCGGCGATTGCTTGCGGCGGCGGCGCAGGGTGAACGATTGGACAAACGGCTGTGGACTGGCGCGGCGCTGCTTACCGGCGCGCGCGGCAACACCACGAGCCTGGTAGGCACCCCGGAGCAGGTTGCCGAAGCGCTGTGCGATTACCATGCATTGGGCATAACGACTTTCCTGATCCGCGGCTTCGATCCGCTGGAGGATGCGATCGAATACGGCCGAAGCTTGCTGCCGCTGACACGGCAGATGATCACCGAACGGACCAGAATGGCGGCCGCTTAACGATGCCGCTGCTGGGCAAGGCGGTGCGCCACGAATGGGCGTTGGATCCGGAATTTCTCAGCGTCAACCATGGATCGTTCGGGGCGACGCCGCGCGTGGTACTCGCGGCGCAACGCGAGTGGCAGCAGCGGATGGAAGCGCAGCCCGGGCGTTTCATGCGCTCGGTGCTGCCTGAGGCGTTGCGTCATGCTGCGGAGCGGCTTGCGGCGCTCGTTGGAGCCAATGGCAGCGACATTGCTTTCGTGGAGAATGCGACGACCGGCTGCAATGCGGTGCTGCGTTCGCTGCGTCTCGCGCCGGGTGACGAGATCGTTGTGCTGAGCCATGGCTATGGCGCGGTGCGCAACACAGTGCGCTTCGTGTGCGAGCGTGCCGGGGCCCGAGTGGTGGAGGCGGACGTGCCGTTCCCTCATCCCAGCGGCGAGGCGATCGTGGCGAATGTCGCAGCCGCGCTCTCACCGCGCACAAAGCTGGCGGTGGTGGACCACATCACATCGAGCAGCGCGTTGGTTCTGCCGCTGCAACGCATCATCGATTCGTGCCATGCTGCGAACGTTCCGGTGTTGGTTGATGGCGCACACGGACCAGCGCACGTGCCGCTTGATCTGCGTGCGCTCGGGGCTGACTGGTATACCGGCAATTGTCATAAGTGGTTGTGTGCCGCGAAGGGGTGCGCGTTTCTTTACGCGCGGTCAGACCGGCAGGCAGACCTGCATCCGACGACAGTTTCGCATGGTTTCGGCAAGGGATATCTGGACGAGTTCGACTGGACCGGCACACGCGATCCCAGCGCATGGCTGACGACCGGCGTGGCGATCGACTTCCACCGCCGGCTTGGTGGCCAAGATCTGATGGCCCGCAACATCGCGCTCGCGGCGGAAGCCACTTCGCTCCTGGCGCGGCGGCTGAACACGGAGGCTGGTGCGACAGGCGAAATGGCTGGCGCGATGGGCTTGGTGCGCTTGCCCTTGACCGGTCCGGCCAGTGCGGAACGCTCGATCGAATTGCGCGCGCAGTTGCTGGCCGCCGGAACTGATGCACCCACACATGTGCTGGCGGGGGCAATCTGGCTGCGGCTATCGGCCGCGGCTTATAATGATATCGATGACTACGAACGCCTGGGCGAAATTGTCGCTGGCGTGATCCGCGCGAATTGATGCCGGTGCGGCGCCGATCGTGACATCACTTATGTGCTAAGCGAGGATCATGTCACCGCCCGTCGAACCGGTTCATTCTGATCCTCGTCTGCCCGAGCGTGCTGATGTGGTGATCATCGGCGGCGGCATCATTGGCGCAAGCGCTGCGATGTTCCTGGCGGAAAAAGGCCACTCGGTCGTGCTGTGCGAAAAGGGACGCATCGGTGGCGAGCAGTCCAGCCGCAATTGGGGCTGGTGCCGTACTATGGGTCGCGATGCGCGGGAAATTCCACTGGCAATCGAAAGCCTGCGGCTGTGGCGCGGCATGAACGAACGGACCGGACGAGAGACCGGCTTCCGCCAAGCTGGCATCGTCTATCTGTGCGAGAACGAGAAGGAGGTCGCGTCGCAGGAGGCGTGGCTGAACGAGGCACGACAATATCAGATTGACGCGCGGCTGTTGCGCGGCGCGGCGATCGATACGCTGGTGCCCGGCGCATCCAAGATGTTTGTGGCAGCGATGCATACGCCATCGGATGGGCGCGCCGAGCCGTCGCACGCTGCGCCGGCGATCGCCGAGGCGGCGCGCGTGGCCGGTGCCATCATTCTGACCGAGTGCGCGGTGCGAGGGGTTGAGACCCAGGCCGGGCGCGTCAGCGGAGTGATCACGGAAAAAGGGCGCATCAGTTGCAATGCAGTACTGCTGGCGGGCGGTGCGTGGTCGCGGCTGTTCTGTGGCAATGCGGGAATCGAGCTGCCGCAGTTGCGCGTTCTGGCATCGGTATTTCGCACCACGCCGTTGAGCGGTGCGCCAGAGGTCGCGGTCGGTGGCTCGGTGTTCGCGTTTCGCAAGCGGCTGGATGGCGGCTACACGATCGCGCGGCGCAACGCCAACGTGGCTGACATCACCCCTGATTCGTTCCGACTGCTGCTGCAGTATCTGCCGACGCTGAAGCAGAACTACGGCGAGATCCGTATGCAGTTCGGCCGCCGGTTCTTCGAGGAACTGCGCACCCGTCGACGCTGGTCGCTGGACGAGACGACGCCGTTCGAGGCGGTGCGCGTATGGGACCCAGCGCCGAAGCAAGCCACACTGGCCGAGGCACGCAAGGTTTTGTCGCGCCGCTTTCCCGTGTTCGCGCAGATGCAGGTAGCCGAGAGCTGGGGTGGGATGATCGATGTGACGCCGGATGCGGTGCCGGTGATCGGCGAGGTGCCGTCTCTGCCGGGATTCTTCCTGGCAACCGGCTTCTCCGGGCATGGGTTCGGGATCGGGCCAGCGGCTGGAAGGCTCGCGGCCGATCTGGTTGCCAGCGACACGCCAGTCGTCGATCCGGCGCCTTTCCGATTCGGCCGCTTCAGCGATGGGCGGCGAGCGGGCGCCGCCGCATAAGCGCGAATGGATCTGGGCGAATTCAACCGGATCGGTTACAGATTCAACTTCGACCTGGACCCAGAAAATTGTGGGTGGATACTGCCATGCCGGACGCGATCTATAGGTTCGATCGGTTCGTCCTTGATCTGGCGAAAGGGGCGTTGCTGACGACGGACGGAACCGAAGTGCCGCTCCGCGCAAAGTCTTTCGCATTGTTGCGGTTTTTCGTCGAAAATCCAGGACGGCTGCACAGCCGGACCACACTATTGGAAGCGATCTGGCCGGGCGTCGTGGTCATCGACGACAGTCTTACGCAATGCGTCGGCGATATCCGCTGCGCACTGCGTGATGCAGGGCATATGCTCAGGACCGTGACGAAGCGCGGCTATGTCTTCAATGCTGAAGTGCGCCGTGAAACGGCTCGTATATTCAGACATGGGCGTTCGATCGAAGAGCAAAGCTTGTGGCATGAAAGCAGCAATGCCGGTCGGGCGTTGCGAGGCTGGGCTGTGGCGAAGGTGTTGACGCTGGGACGGGACAATGGCCCCCTGCCTCGATGGAGGACGGAGCGTCAGCGCGATGAATGAGGTTCTCTTCTCGCAATATCCTTAGGCGAACCGCTTCTTCATGCCGGTATTCTAGCTGACGTGCAGCACCGCTTTGCCGGCAAATTCGCGCGCGAGTAGCCGGCGTGCGATGCCGCCGATATCAGTCCATGGCGCCTCAATTTCGGTAAGCGGGCGCAGCCGGCCGATGGCGACTTCGCGCAACAGAACGGCGAGACCTTCGCCGGCCGGCTCAGCCTGGCGCAGTTCATGAAACAGGATCAGGCCGTACAATCTCACGCCGCCCTGGCGAAAGAAGGCGCCGCTTTCAAAGGTGGTGGTGGGTGATTCGGAAACCCCGAACGTCACGCAGGTGCCGTTCGGCTGCAGCATGGTCAGCGCAGCTGCAAGCGCCGAGCCGCCGACCGAATCCAGGATCAGATGATATGGCCCGCGTGCCGCCGCAGCGCTCAGATCGGCACCGATGATCACGCGATCGCTGCACCATTCGGCGATCACCGCTGCCTGTTCGCTGCGGCGCACGTGGCCGTAAACTTCGGCACCCGCGGCAGCAGCGAGTTGCACAGCGAGGTGACCGACGCCGCCCGTTGCTCCATCGACCAGCACCTTGCGGCCAAGCAGCAGACCGCCTTGGCGCAAGGCGTGCAGCGCAGTCAGACCGGCAACCGGCAATGTCGCAGCCTGCGCGTCGGTCACCGTCGTAGGTATCGCTGCGACCGCATCGCTCGGCGCGCGGATCCGCTCTGCCCAGGCCCCGGCCGCCAGCATGCCAACCACGCGCGTACCAGACGGTGGCCCGCTGCCGTCGGCAGCAGCTTTCTCAATGACGCCAACAAAGTCCCAGCCCGGTCGCGCGCCGGCGACGGACTGCGACAAGGCGCGATTGACCTCGCCGCGATTGAGCGAAATCGCGGTCACCCGGACGGTGACGTCACTCGGGAGTGCGGCGGGCAGTTCGACCTGCTGCAGCGTCAGCCGGTCAGCGAGCGATGGATTGACGACGACAGCGCGCGTTGTTGGCACGGTCAGCGCCCCTTGAACTTGGGCCTGCGCCGTTCGCGCCAGGCCTGGTGGGCTTCCTGCTTGTCCTCGGTCAGCTCAAGCATCGCGAAGCGATACAGATCGCCGAGCACCGCATCAGCCAACGGCACGTCGATGCCACGATTGAGTGACTCCTTGGTCAGCCGCGTGGCGAGCGGCGGCAGCGACGCAATGTGCTCGGCGACGTCCATCGCCTGTGCCATCAGACGGTCATGCGGCACCAGCCACTGCGCGAGGCCGATGCGATGCGCCTCCTCGGCCTTCAGCGGAAACCCGAAGGCGATCCGCATGGCGAGGCCCTTGCCGACCCAGCGGGCAAGCCGGGTGGCGCCGCCCTGCGCCGGAATGATGCCGAGACCGCTCTGCGGCAGCCGCCACTCAGCACGCTCCGAGGCAACGATGAGATCGCAGCAATAGGTGACGATGCAGCCGATGCCCACCGCATACCCGTTCACCGCGGCGATGATCGGCTTGGCGAAGTCGGTCAGCATCGGGATGGGGTGCGCGCGTCGGCGATTGGGCAGGTCTTCCAGGAATGCCGCCACCGAGTCCATCGTGTGGGTGCGCGGGTTCTTCAGGTCGGCGCCGGCGCTGAAGGCCCCGCCTTTGTCGTCGCCGGTCAAAATGACACAGCTTATGTCGGGGTCGGCTTCCAGTTCCGGCAGGCGCTGGCGCAGGCCGGTCTGGAACTCCTCGCACCAAGCATTCCGTGCCTCGGGTCTGCTCAGCGTGAGGATGGCAACGGCACCGGCGCGTTCGCAGAGGAGCGGCATCGCGGATGCTCCTAAGTTTGGGAGAGCGGTTCGCGCGACACCAGCACCTCCCCGGTTGCGGTGAGCCGGATCAGGTTAACCGTCTTCGCCAGATCGGGCGAGCCCGAGTAAAAGGCCGGCACCGTGCCGTCACCCACCCGTTCATGACGGTCCCAATGGCCCAAAGCGAGATAGTCCGCCGCGGTGGCGGCAATCGCATCGTCGCTGAACAACCATGACGGTCGGAGGGGCGTTGCCAGGTTATGAGGCGGCTCGTAGTGGCCGTGCGCCAGGGCAATCTGCCAGCGGGTGCTTCGGGCTCGGGGGCCGCGCAGGGGTGCCATGTTCTCGTAATCGAGGTGCGCGTGGCCCCAGATTTCCAGGTCACGATCGCGATATGCGACCGCCTCTTCGTGCGTGATGCCAAGAATGCTGACGTTGGGGATGGCGGCGAGGCCGCCGCGCAGGAAAACGCTATTAGGCAGCGCGGGGTCGTGGTTGCCCGGCAGGATCACGACGGGACGGCCCGCATCGGCCAGTAGTTCCGCGGTGCGCTCCAGGACGGCCGCCGGGACGCGGTTGTTGTCGAATGTGTCGCCGGCGAGGAGTACGACATCGGCATCGGCCGCGCGGGCGACGGCCAGCACGGCGGCGAGGCCAGCGAGCCCTTCGCCATGCTTGGTGGCGGCGGTCGCGTCATCGACGTGCAGGTCCGAGGAGTGGACGAGGAGGAGGTCCACTTGGGACGACTGTGATGCGGGCATAGGCTGCATGGTAAGGTCGGAGCCTGGCGACGACAACTTCGGGCCCGGTGTTTCGCCTGTCTCTTTTGGTCAGGGTTAGCGGACATCGCACCGTGAGGAGACCATGGCAAACGAACAACCAACGGTTGCGCTCGCTCTCCAAGGTGGCGGCTCGCATGGCGCGTTCACCTGGGGCGTGCTCGACCGCCTGCTGCAGGAAGTCAGTGCGGGACGGTTTCGCGTCGGCGCCGTCAGCGGCAGCAGCGCCGGCGCGTTCAACGCTGCCTTGACGGTCAGTGGACTTGCGTCGGGTGGGCCGGACGCGGCGCGGCAGAAGCTGGCTGCGTTCTGGAAGTCGGTCTCCGAACGAGGTTGGCGCAGCGGCAACACGTTCTTCTTCGGTGAACCCGGACCGTTCGGCGGGTTCAATTTGGACTGGTCGCCGATGTCCATCGCGCTGGAAGCGCTGGGCCTGGTCGTTTCGCCCTACACCAACCCGTTCTACAGGGATGCATTGGCGCCGATTGTCGCGCAGGCGTTCCCAGCGGCTGAGCTCGAGGCGCTGAACGCCACTACCTCACCGCGGCTTTTCGTCGGCGCCACCGACGTGACCAGCAATGCCCGCGTTGTGTTTACCCAACCTGACATCTCCGTCGATGCGCTGCGCGCGTCCGCCTGCTTGCCCACCGAGTTCAAGGCAGTCAGCATCGGGGGCGTGCCGTACTGGGATGGTGGCTATCTCGGCAACCCGCCGCTGGCGCCGTTGCTGGATCATGCGCAGGATCTCGTGCTGGTGCTGGTCAATCCTTTCCATCGGGATGGGATGCCACCGCATTCGGCACCGGCGATACTGGACCGCTTGAACGAAATCACCTTCAACGCATCGGTCGTGCTGGAGGTGAATGCTATCGAGGCGATCAACAGCTTGCTGGCCGAACTGCAGGCCCAGGGTGTGCAGTATACCGGACGCTACAAAACGATCCGGCTGCACAGCATTCGCAACGATGAGTTTGTAGAGCAGCTTGGGTTCACCTCGAAGAGCAGTACATCGTGGGACCTGCTGTCGCGGCTGCACGAAGTCGGATTTGCAACTGCGGAGGCTTGGGTGCGGGTCAACCTGGACGCCGTCGGGAAGCGATCCTCGCTCAATGTGAAGACTGATCTGACCCACAAGGTCCTGGCGGCACCGGTCGCGACTGACGCCGCTGAAGGACGGTGATCTACGGGTTCAAACACGTAGGTGCTGCGTGAACCATTCAATCGCTGCGCCCGATGCCAACGCGAAATCGACAACGTAGGCATCGAAATGACCACCCGGCAGCAGCACCAGCCGTTTCGGCTCCAGGGCCCGCTGATACGCAGCAAGCGCCTCGTCCGCCACGGTCAGATGGTCGCCGAGCGCCACCACCATCATCAGCGGCGTCGGACTGATGAAGCTGATATAACTGCCCGCCTCATATTCCATGAACATTTCGACCGATCGCAGGGTAACTTCGTTGCGCCATGCCGGGGCGCGATCCCGGCCGGTCTGCGTGAAGAACGCCCACGAATCGGCTGTCGGCAATGCAGCAGGGCCGGCGGGGTCTTCCGATACCACCGGGATCATCGACGGCGGCTTGCCCTGCATACGCGCGCGGCGGTCCGCGTCGAACATCTTCTGCAGGCCGGCGATCAAGTCGGCGCGGATTAGCCGCCTTGCATTGGCATGACCACTGACCAGTGGAACCTGTGAGACAACGCATCTTACCCGACGATCGATGGCGCCAAGAACCAACACGTGGCCGCCACTGTAGCTGGATCCCCAGATGCCGATGCGCTCCGGGTCCGTCTCTGGCAGGGTTTCAGCAAAGGTGATTGCGTCGCGATAGTCCCGCACCTGCTGCCACGGATCGATTTCCTGACGCGGTTCGCCCTCGCTGGCACCGAAATTCCTGTTGTCGAACACAACCGAGGCCAGGCCGGTCTGTGCGAATGCCCCGGCGAACCGATCCAAGTACATTTCCTTGGGTGCTGAGAACCCGTGAGCCAGCACAATCGTAGGCACCGGTCCGGTGTGGTTGTCGGGCACATAGTGCCAGCCGCGTAGGACGATCCCGTCTTCAGTCCTGAACTCGATGTCCCTGCGCATGATTCCCCCTAGGTTGATCCCGGTGTTGCATCAAGTCGACGACTCCCGTGCGCCCGGGGACGGGGATAGGCGCCCGATGCTATCAATCACGCCGCAACCGCACGTGTATTATGCATGCACCACAACTTTGTCCTTTGTCCCCGTCTGCCACAGCTTCAGCACAGGCAGCACTTCCTTCGCGAACAGCCGCATCGAAGCCTCGGCCTTGGCAAAGGGTATGCCACCGAAGCGGAACGAACTGTTTAACTCGTAGTCACCCAGCAGATCCCGGCGTGCCTCATAGGCGCGCAGCACCTCATGCGGCGTACCTCGTACCGCGACCTGCAGCAGCGCGTTCACCAGACCATCGCGTCCGGTCGTGCGTGCGATCTCGGACTTCTTGGCATAGGCGTCATAGCCTTTCGCGGTAGTGAAGTGGGTGCTCATCAGCTCGTAGTGTTCGAGATTGCTGTCCACGAAACACGCCATGTGGCGCTCCGCCAGCTCGTTGGCTTCGGCCGACGTGGGAGCGCAGATGCACTGGTCGGCCGTCACGACGGGCGGCGCAGCAACACCGTTATACTGCGCGTACAGCGCGCGATAGCGCTCGATGCCGGGCAGACGCGCGGGCCACGGCCGATCGGCGAACATCAGCATCCGCGCCTTCAGTCGTGCGGCCGCCTCAATCGAATCTTCACTGGAGGCGACGGCATAGGTGCGGTCCTCGAAACTGCGCTCGGGCCGCGGTCGGATCTCGACTCGTGGCTGGGGATAGAATTTGCCATGGCCCTCGATGAAGCCGGTGCGCAGCGCTTCCAGAATCATCGCGGCGGCTTCGTCGAAGCGCTCGCGCGACTCATCCATGGTGCCGCGAAAAGCGGCGAACTCGCGCCGCGCCAGGCCGCGTCCTAGGCCTAGGCGCACGCGGCCATTGCTCAGCAGGTCGAGCACCGAAACTTTTTCCGCCACACGAAGCGGATCATGCCACGGCAGGATGATCGCTGCGGTACCAAGATCAGCGTGCGTGCACAGTGGTGCAAGATAGGACAACAGCTGCGTATTGTCCGGGCAGAACGAATAATCGGAGAAGTGGTGCTCCACCGACCAGATGACGTCGAATCCTAGCTCATCAGCCAAGCGGGCGAGCCGGATCTCCTCCTGCCAGGCCTCGCGGTCGCTCATCCCCGGCCAGCCATAGGTGGAGAAGATCATCTGAATGCCGACGTCCATCTCGCTGCCTCCTGTGTTCGTGCTAGCGCGCCTCGGTCCAGCTTTCGGAAAAGGCCAATGCGCAGGTGCTGAATGGCCGTCCTTCGCGGTCACGCGGCCATGGTTGGCCGACAGCCTGGGCGCCATTCACCGTTAACCGTGCACCGAGCGCCGGGATCAGCAGTGTGCACACGCCGTAGGGTCGCGCCGGGTCGGCGTTCGGCTGCGTGTGAATCAACAGCGGCTCGCCGATATTGTGCCAGGTCAAGGTGATCTCCTCGTCCCAGGAGCTGACGCGCTCGGTCCAGAAGTAGCGCGGATCGCCGGACTTGGAGAATTCGGCCTCGATCACCGGGATCGACTGATCCTTCAGCTCCTCATTCAACATGCCCTGCACGGTCGATTGCAGCCAGCGGGCCATGGCGATGTTGTCGGAGTAAATACGCCAGCGGTCGCTGGTCAGTTCACTCTTGACGTAGAGCACATGCCCCGGACCCGCCGGGCAAAGGATGATACGCCAGAAGCTGGCATTAGTACTGACAGGTGCACCGTCGGTAGCACTCAGCCGGATGAACGGGTTCTCGCCCGTCAGGATCGTGTTGTTGGGGTCGGCACTCATTGCACGTCTCCTTTGTTCAGTCTGGAATCAGGCCGCCATCCACGTTAAATGACTGGCCAGTTACGTTGCGGGCGCCTTGAGAAGCCAGGAACACCACCATGGCGGCAATGTCCTCGGGATCGTTGGCGCGCTGCAGCGGGATCACGGCAGCGCGGCGCTTCTCCATCTCCTCGACGCTGACGCCTTCCTGTTGCGCGCGCACCCGCAGATTGGCGTCCGACAGCGCAGTTCGCGTCACGCCCGGGCAGATCGCGTTGACATTGATGTTGTGGTGGCCGAGTTGCAGTGCCGCCAGCTTGGTCATGCTGATCACCGCACCCTTGCTCGCGGCGTAGGCAACGTTCGACGCGCC
>JBKPOG010000246.1:0-15456 GCA_046732975.1 Pseudomonadota bacterium | reverse complement strand
GGCATTCCCCTGACCCAATCCGTTAGCTGCGACCCGCTATAGGCCGGGGCTGCTCTGCATGATCCCGCCGTCGGCGAAAATAGTCGTCGCGGTCAGGTAGCTTGCGCCGTCGCCGGCTAGAAATACCACAACGTTCGCGATCTCCTCCGGCTGCGCCATCCGTCCAAGCGGGATGGCCGAGTTCAGCTTCGCCATCAACGACGGATCCTGCATCGTCGAGAGATTGATCGGCGTTGCGACGGCACCGGGACCGACGCCCACCACCAGAATGCCGTGTGGCGCCAACTCTACCCCGGCAGTACGGGTCAGCATTCTTATGCCGCCTTTGGCAAGGCAGTAGGCAGTATTGCCCGGCATCGGCCAGTCCTCGTGCACCGAAGTGATGTTGATGATCCGTCCGCCGCCGCCCTGCTTCAGCATCTGCCTGGCCGCGATCTGCGTACCGAAGAATGCGCTCTTGAGGTTGATCGATAGCACTCGGTCGTACTGTGTCTCGGTCGTGTCCAGCACCGAGGTGCGGGTTTCCACGCCGGCGTTATTGATCATGACATCAATACGTCCGAACTTTGCCACCGCTTGATCGATCAAACCTTGCAGCTGGTCGATCTGACTGACATCGGCGGCCACGCCGATCGCCGTGTCGCCAAGCGCGGCGATCTCCCGCTCCAGCGCTTCGGTCGCTTCCGGATGCACAATATAGTCGATCACGATGTTGGCTCCGGCCTTCGCCAAAGCGAGCGCGATCGCCTTGCCGATCCCGCTGTTGCCGCCGGTGACGATTGCCACCTTCCCGTGCAGCGACATGATGCCTCCTCTCTGCCTCGTGCGTCAGAAGACCGCTACCCCACGACCACGGTATCACGTGCCTGGGGCTTCGTCGCCAATTGCCATATCAGGTTCGCCACCAGGCCGGTCCAACCGGTCTGGTGCGACGCGCCAATCCCCCGCCCTGTTTCGCCATCGAAATACTCGTGGAACAGGATCAGATCGCGAAAATACGGATCTGATTGAAACTTCTCGCAGTCACCCAGTACCGGGCGGCGACCATCGGCATCACGCAGGAACAGTCCGATCAGTCGCTGACACAGGTGATCAGCCACCTCGTCGAGTGTGGCATTTCTGTTCGAACCAATCGGGCATTCGACAATCAATTCGTCGCCATAATAGGCGTGAAAACGACGCAGGCTTTCGATCAGCAGGTAATTGACCGGCATCCAGATCGGGCCGCGCCAGTTTGAATTGCCGCCGAACAATCCGGAACCGGACTCGCCTGGCTGATATTGCACCTGATAGTGGTTATCGCGATAGCTGAAATCATAGGGCTGATCCAGATACCGGCGTGACAATGCGCGCACCCCGTGCGGCGACAGGAACTCCTCTTCATCCAGCACGCGTTCCAGAAGCTTGGTCATTCGGAAGACGCGCGCCAGCGACAGGAGGTGGCGGCCATCGGCACCAGGGTCGTACCAGCGCGAGATGAGCGTCGCCAGGTCGCTGCGCTCCTCATGGAAATACTGCATGCGCTCCAGAAGACCGGGGAGCTTCTGCAGCGTAGCCCTATCGACAACGGCAACGGCATATAACGGGATCAGGCCGACCATGGACCTGATCCGCATGGGAAATGTCGAGCCGTCGGGCATGTTGAGCTTGTCATAGTAGAAGTTGTCGGAATCGTTCCACAGCCCGCCGCCGCTGCCATCGACGCCCGTCATCGCCCGCGCAATATAGATGAAATGCTCGAAGAACTTGGTGGCCATGTCGTCATAGACATTGTCATGCTGGCCGAGTTCGAGTGCGATATGGAGCATGTTCAGGCAGAACATCGCCATCCAGCCGGTGCCATCGGACTGCTGGATGTAGCCACCGGTCGGCAGCGGCGCTGAACGGTCGAACAGACCAATATTGTCCAGACCAAGAAAGCCGCCTTCGAAGATGTTCTGTCCTTGCGCGTCCTTTCGGTTCACCCACCAGGTGAAATTCAGCAGCAGCTTCTGAAAGATGCGCTCCAGGAAATGGATGTCGCCGACCCCGTCGTTCAGCCGGCGATCGTTCTCGAACACATGCAACGCCGCCCACGCCTGTACCGGCGGATTGACGTCGCCGAACGCCCATTCATAGGCCGGCAACTCGCCATTGGGGTGCATCATCCAGACTTCGCACAGCAGCAGCAGTTGCTTCTTGGCGAAGTCGGAATCGATCAGCGACATGCTGACGCAATGAAATGCGAGATCCCACGCGGCGAACCAGGGATACTCCCATTTATCCGGCATCGAGATGACATCGTCGGCGGTGAGATGTCGCCAGCCGGCATTGCGCCCATATCTGCGAGATGGCGGGGGCGCCGGCTGCCGCGGATCGCCGTCCAACCACTGCCCGACATCGAAATGGTAGAACTGCTTGCTCCACAGCATTCCGGCCAATGCCTGGCGTTGCACGAGGCGCATATCCTGATCCGCAACATCCGCCTGCAGGACAGCATAGAACGCGTCCGCCTCCTGCCGACGCTGCGTCATCACCTGATTGAAGCCGGCGAAGTCCGGCGGCGCTACCGCACCGGCGCACAGCCGGACCCGTACAACGGCACTCCTCCCGCCCGGCACCATGCGGTGATAGACGCCGGCCACCTTTGTACCTCGGCCTTGGGGACAGATGGCATCTTCGCGGCCGTGCACGATGAGGTCGTTCACACCGTCCTTGCAATAACCGGGCGGTCCGGCCGACCCAAACACCTTCGGAAAGTTGGTATCGTTGTCGCAGAAGGCGAGCCTATCGGGCCGTTCGAAACTTAGCGAGAAGCGGCCGAGCTCGTCGTGATTGCCCGACACTTCACCTGGGCTCTCTTCGCTCATCTCCGGCCGCGCCGATTCGTCTGACCAGCTCCAGCTGTTGCGAAACCAAGCCTGTGGCAGAATCCAGATGGGCGCAGTATCGGGCCCGCGGTTATGCGCAGTGATCCGCATCAGGATATCATCGGGCGACGCTTTGGCGTATTCGATCTCTACGTCGAAATAGCGATCCTCATCGAACAGCCCCGTGTCGATCAGTTCGAATTCGCGCGCTGAGGGCGTGGCCTTGCGATTGGCGTTTTCATCAATGAGCCATTGGTAGGGATACGGCGCCTGCAGCAGCTTATAGAGCATTCGGTTATAGGCGTGACTTGGTACTGCATCGAGATAATAATACAGCTCTTTGACGTCTTCGCCGTGATTGCCTTGCTGGTTGGTCAGTCCGAACAAACGCTCCTTGAGTATTGGGTCACGCCCATTCCACAAGGCAAGCGACAAGCACAATAGTTGACGGTTGTCGCAGAACCCTGCCAGGCCATCCTCACCCCAGCGATACGCACGACTCCGCGCGTGGTCATGCGGGAAGTAGTCCCACGCCGCACCCCCTTCGCTGTAGTCCTCGCGCACGGTGCCCCATTGCCGCTCGCTGACATAGGGTCCCCACCGCCGCCAGTTGTCGCTGCGGCCGCGCATCGCCTGCAGTCGCCGCCGTTCTGGATCTTTTACTGCCGGCATCAGGACCCCGTTCTTTCGCCGTCTCGCGCCGTCTCTAGCGCAAACCACGCCTGCAGCGTGCAGGCCACCGACCACGCCTGCGCCGGTGCCCCGCGCGGGTCATGAGGCGCATCGCCATCGAAGATCTCGCCGATCGTGCCCAGGCCCTGATCCGCGAGCGCATCACGCATCGGCTCCAGCAGCGCCTGCGCCGCCACCGCGTCGCCGGTCACACGGAATGCCGCCAAGGCAAAGTGCCCGAGCAGCCATCCCCACACGGCACCCTGATGATAGCCGCCGTCGCGTTGCCGCACATCGCCTCCATAGTGCGCGTGGTAGTCAGGAGCGCACGGCGCAAGCGACCGCAATCCGTAAGAGGTCAGCAGATGCCGGCGGCACACATCCACGATCACGGCCTGAGCGGCCGGTTCGAGTGGTGTGTGGGGCAGGCTTACTGCGAATAGCTGGTTGGGGCGGATACTGGCATCGCTGCCGGTGGGCCCATCGACCACGTCATAAAGTCCTTGTCCGTCGGCGCGGATAAATCGTCTGAAACCTGCCCGCATTGCGGCAGCTTGCGCCGAGTAAGGATCCGCTTCACCCAAACACGTGGCGAACTCGGACATGATACGGAGTGCATTGTACCACAGCGCATTGATCTCGACCGGCTTGCCGATGCGCGGCGTCACCACCCAGTCGCCAACCTTGGCGTCCATCCAGGTGAGCTGCACGCCAGGCTGACCGGCCCGCAGCAGGCCGTCCGTGGGATCGACACCGATGCCGTAGCGCGTTCCGCGCTGATGCCAGTTGATCATATCGGCGAGCACCGGAAACGCTTCGCGCAGCGAGGCCAAATCCTGCGTCGTCGCAAAATAGGCGCGCCACGCTTCGAAGAACCAAAGCGCGGCATCGGCTGTGTTGTATTCGGGCGTTTCGCCGGCGCCCGGAAACACATTCGGCAGCATACCCTGACTGACAAAGCCCGCGAAGGTCCACAGGATGCGTAGCGCGATCGCCGGCCGCCCCGTAGCCAGAGTCAAACCCGGCAGGCTGATCATCGTGTCGCGGCCCCAGTCGCCGAACCAGGGATAGCCAGCGATCACCGATTGGCCATCCGGCACCTGCGGCAACGGGCGCGCGAACACGAAACTGTCCGCGGCAAGGATAAGCCGGTTGACCCAGGCAAGGTCTGTTGCGCGCGCTGCATTCAGCACCTGTCGATCGTGCGCCAATCGTCGCTGCAGCGCCGCCACAAGGTCATCCGACGGCTCCGACCGCAGGCTGGCGACGATCCCGCGCCACACGCCGGACCGAAGCTGTATCTCGGCCTGTCCAACACAGAGATGCGAGTCCGTCGACCCTAGACCGCGCGCCGCCTCGATGGGCAGGTCGAAGTTGCGATACCAGGCACGCTGCTGCGTAATCTTGCCGCCCGGCGCGCGCAGCGACAGCGTGAAACGCGTGCCATCGGCAACACGAAGCGTTTCCCCGATGAGCGCCACATCCGGCTGAAAGCCCTCCTCCCATGTGTCGCCATGATGGTCCCGGTTGTTGACCAGCAACGTGACGCGCAAAGAAAGCGTGTCGCTCTCAGCGGCACTCGGATGCAAAAACCAGGCGAGATAGGTGGTATCCTCGCCCGGCTCCATCCAGATTCTTGCCTCGACCCGTCGCCCGCCAACCGCAAACATCCAGACTGGCACCGTGTGATCGAGATGAAAGCTCTCGATATCCAGATGTCCCGGCGGCGCGATCTGGCCATCGGTCCATCGATTGGCGAACAGCGGATATATATTTGTCCCGTCGCTAAGCGCTGCATCTGCCTTGGCGAACACGAGGCGACGGCCCAACGGCGGATCCACCGGCGCAATCAGCAGGCCGTGGTAACGCCGCGTCAGCGTGCCCGCCACGGTTCCTGCCGCATAGCCGCCTCGGCCATTGGCGATCCACCATTCGCGGCGCTCGGATTCAGCCAGACGACCGCAGACAGCACGACCAAGACGAACTGGTTCAGGAGCTGGCGCGCGGTGATCGCCCTTGGGTCGCATCCCTCACAGCCGATGTGGATACGACAAAACCTTGCTGGTCTGTCGATTGTCCGTCAAGCATCGATGCTCGCGCGCCAGACCGCGACGAGGATGCCCGACCGCAAGCCAGATGACGCGGAGAGGGAAATGCTGCGTCATGAACGAATTATAAGAATGGCGATTGAGGAATCACACGTCTGCGAGATTGCTTCGTCGCTTCGCTTCTCGCAATGACAGGGTGCCGTATCGCGCTTCAGCGATTCCGGGGACGAGCTCAAAGGTTCTTTTCAGCCAACTTTCGAAATTCATCGGGCACGGAGCGGGATAGTTCCAGCGCGACGGAACCATAGCCGATTGCCTGCCATCCGAAGCGCTCGCGAATGTCGTCAACCGCACGATCGGCCTTCCAACGCGCCAAGCCAAGCCTGGTGCCGGGGCGCCGCCGCTCATCCTCGAGACCGAGTGGAAACTCGAGCTGCAGGTCGGCATGATCTTCAAGATGCGACACCGAGATCGCCAGAAGTGAGATCGTCGTTTCGTCAGGATAATCTGCGAGCACTGTGCGTACGAGCTGTTCGGAGATTTCAGCAAGGATCGCAGTCGCTGAGATCGGCGCATCGAGTGTGACCGAACGGGTGACCGAGCGGAGATCGGCGAAACGGACGCGCACTGTCACCGTTCGTCCCGGTCTGGATTTGGCTCGAAGCCGGGTCGCAATCCTGTCCGCGAGATAGCGCAACGTGGGCCGGTACACACGCTCTGCGGCAGGCTGCCTGCCTAGCGCCGATTGAGCACCGACCGACTGCACGCGCCGGTGCAGCTGTACTTCGCGCGGGTCCCGGTTCCACGCGAGTGCCATCAGCTTCTCGCCCGCCGCGCGACCCAGCAGCCGTCCCAGCGACTGCCGCCGCATCCCTGCCAGTTGTCCGACGGTATGTACGCCGATCGCGGCCAGGCGCGCCCACGTGGCGGGGCCCACGCCCCATATCAGCTCGACCGGCAGATCATGAAGGAATTCGAGTTCGGTGAGAGGATCGACAACGACGAGCCCGTCAGGCTTGGCCACTTGCGACGCGATTTTCGCCAGATGCTTGGTGCGTGCCACGCCGATCGATATTGGTAAGCCCAGCTCCTCTCGGATGCGGCGGCGGATGGCGTTCGCAATGTCGGCCGGCGAACCAAACAGGTGCGTGCATCCAGCGACGTCAGCAAACGCCTCGTCGATGGAGATGCGCTCGACCAGCGGGGTGAAGTCACCGAGTACCGCGATCGCGGCATCGCCCAGCCGTTGGTAGTCCTTGAAGCGTCCTGCGACAAAAATCAGTTGCGGGCAAAGCTGGCGCGCGCGTCGCCCTGGCATGCCGCTGCGCACGCCGAAGGCCTTGGCTTCGTAAGAGGCGGCGAGCACGACACCACCCCCGACGGCAATGGGCTTACCGCGCAATGATGGGTCAAGCAGCTGCTCGACCGAAGCATAAAAGGCGTCCAGATCGGCATGCAGGATGGTCGAAGCGGTTTCCATCCCATCCGCTCGCGCAGGAGAAGTCATAAGAACATATCAAGAACTGTAAGCGCCGTCAACACTCCGGCGACGCAGCGGACCTTTTCGGCCTATGACAGAGCGAAGCCTTCGTAGGCCTGTGCAGCCACTTCCTGACAGATCTCGCGATATCGAATCATGCCGCCGGCGTACGGCATGAACACACGCGGTTTGCCGGGAATATTCGCGCCGAGATACCAGGAGTGCTTCGCCTGCGGCAGCAGCGTTCGATTGGCGACGTCGTTGACCTCGGCCACCCACTTCTCGACCGCCTCGGGGCGTGCCTCGATCCGCTCAAGCCCCTTCGTTCGCATGTGCGCGATGCAATCTGTGATCCAATCGGCGTGCTGCTCGATTGCCACAGGCATATTGCATAGAACCGATGGACTGCCGGGGCCGGTGATGGTGAACAGATTCGGGAAGCCTGCGACCTGCAGGCCGAGGTAGTTGCGCGGCCCTGCCTCCCACACGTCTTTAAGCGCCACCCCATTTCGTCCACGGATGTCCATGCGCAGCAACGGACCGGTCATCGCGTCGAATCCTGTGGCGAAAACGATAATGTCCACCGGATACTCAGCCTCGGTTGTGCAAATCCCCGACGCTGAAATGCATTCGATAGGCGAGGCTTTCACATCAACCAACGAGACGTTGGGCCGGTTGTAGGTTTCGAAGTAATCGGTATCGATCGGCGGCCGCTTGGCCGCATACGGATGGTCGATGTCCGACAAGATTGCTGCAGTCTTGGGGTCCTTTACGATCGAGCGGATCTTGCGCTTGATGAAATCTGCCGCCGTGTCGTTCGCCTCCTTGCTGACCAGCATGTCCTGGAACACGGCGCGAAACTGCAATCCGCCGCGCTGCCAAGCCGCTTCGTAGATCGTCTCGCGCTCCTCGGGCGAGGTCTCGACTGCCTTGCGATCATCGACCTTGAAGAACATTCCGTTATAGGTCTGTTGCGTCGCAGTGCGGATTTCCTCGGCATTCTGCTTGACGTATTGCTTGAATTCAGCCGCAAGCGGCACGTTGCGCGCCGGCACCGAATAGTTCGCGGTGCGCTGAAAGACCGTCAGATGCTTTGCTTGCGCGGCAATCACCGGCGCGGCCTGAATGCCGGTTGACCCAGTGCCAATCATGCCGACACGCTTGCCGGTGAAGTCCACGCCCTGATGCGGCCACTGGCCGGTGTGATACCAGTCGCCCTTGAAATCCAGCAGGCCAGGGATCTTCGGCACGTTGGCGGTGGAAAGACAGCCGACCGCGGTGACGAGAAACTTCACCACGAATGTCTCGCCATGTTCGGTGCGCACACGCCAGCGGTTGGCGGCCTCATCGTAGTGCGCGGACGCAACGCGGCTGTTGAACTGAATATCACGCTTCAGATCGAACCTGTCCGCAACAAAGTTCAGATAGCGCAAGATCTCAGCCTGGCCGGGATAGCGTTCGGACCATTCCCATTCCCGCATCAGCTCTGGGGAGAACGTGTACCAGTAGACGTGGCTCTCTGAATCGCACCGCGCGCCGGGATAGCGATTCCAATACCAGGTGCCCCCGACCCCGCTGCCTGCTTCCAGCGCCTTCACGGACAAGCCGAGACGATCCCGCAGGCAAAGCAATTGATAGAGCCCGGCGAAGCCGGCCCCGACGACCAGCGCGTCGAGTTCGGTTGTGCTCCCGTCTTTGCCGGATCGGGTATCTGCCACCTGGTTCATCCTTACCCACTCTCCTTCGTGCGCTTGCTAATTAGATGACATGTCATATATTGGCAAGTCATCTAATCCTGGTGGCCGATGACCAAGACCCAGCGGCTTCGCGACGGCTTTGGCAGCTTGGTAGCCCGCGCAGCGCGGCAGTGGCGGCGCGCGGTGGATCGCCGCCTGCAGCCGTTCGGCCTGACCGAGGCGACCTGGCTTCCGCTGATCTATCTCTCTCGCGTGCCGACGCCGATGCGTCAGAAGGATCTCGCTGCCGCACTTGGACTTGACGGGTCCTCCGTCGTGCGTTTGCTCGATGCTCTCGAGGCGTCCGGACACATCGAGCGCCGCGAGGAGGGCAAGGATCGCAGAGCCAAGGCGATCACCGTGACCGCCCGTGGATGGTCGATCATCGAGCAGGTCGAAGCCGTCTCACGCGAGGTGCGCAACGCCACGCTGCTTGGCTTGACGGATGACGAGCTCGGACAGGCCACACGGGTACTTGACCTCGTCTGCCAGAATCTTGCGCGTCAGCAAGAACAGGACGAGTGATGTCGGCGACGGTCGCGACAGCGGCGACAGCGGCGAGTGCACAAAGCTATGCAATACGCATGGTGGTGACGATCTGTACTGTTCTGGCGACGCTGATGCAGTCGCTCGACAGCACCATCGCCAATGTCGCGCTGCCTTACATGCAGGGGACGATGTCGGCGAGCCAGGAAGAGATCAACTGGGTGCTGACGAGTTACATCGTCGCGGCCGCTATCATGACCGCGCCGACGGGCTACCTGTCTGCACGCTTCGGCCGCACCCGATTGTTTGTCACCGCCGTCGTTGGCTTCACCGTGGCCTCCGCCTTGTGTGGCCTGGCAGAGACACTCGGCCAGATCGTGGTGTTTCGCGTCGTGCAGGGCATGTTCGGTGCTTCTCTGGTGCCGCTGTCACAGTCGGTGATGTACGAACTGTACCCACCCGAACAACGTGCCAAAGCGATGGGTCTGTGGACCATGGGTGTTATGATGGGGCCGATATGCGGCCCCATACTGGGCGGCTGGCTCACCGACAATTACAGCTGGCGCTGGGTATTCTACATCAACGTACCGTTCGGGATACTGACCGCGATCGGCCTGCTGACATTTCTTAAGGAAAGCGCACGCACCGGGACAGCCAGGCTCGATTGGATCGGCTTCGGCGCACTCAGTCTGGCGATCGGCTCATTCCAGATGATGCTGGACCGCGGCGAAACACTGGACTGGTTCAATTCCCGCGAAATCATCCTGGAGGCGTCCATTTCGGGCGTGGCGTTCTATGTGTTCCTGGTGCAGTTCTGCCTCGCGCCCCGGCCCTTCCTGTCACCCAAATTGTTTGCCGATCGGAACTTTACTGTCGGCGCTATTCTGTACGCGATCATGGGATTGATCATGTATGCGTCGCTGGCGCTGTTGGCGCCGTATCTGCAGACGCTGATGAACTACCCCGTGGTGACTGCCGGCATCGCACTGGCACCTCGCGGCGCAGGACTGATGATCGCGGCGCTGATCTGCGGCCGCCTGATGGGCAGAGTGAGCGCCAGGCTGCTGGTCGGTCTCGGTTTCCTGATCGGGGCCTATGCGCTGTACGAGATGACGCTGTGGACGCCGGATATATCGCAATCGACTGTGATCCTGGTTGGCTTCATCCAGGGGCTCAGCATCGGGCTCCTGGCAATCCCGATCAATATCATCGCCTTCGCGACGCTGCCGGCGGCAATCCGCACTGAGGCCACCAGTATCTACAGCCTGATGCGCAACCTTGGCAGTGCAATCGGCATTTCGATCACAGGCGCGCTGCTGCAGACCAATACCCAGGTCAATCACGCTCTCATTGCAGCAGACGTGAGCCCGTTCAACCGAGCACTGCAGAGCGGTACCGCCTCTCACTTCTGGGACCTGGGCTCCTCCCGAGGCGTTGCGATGCTCAACGAGGTGGTGACCCATCAGGCCAGAATCATTGCTTACATCGACGACTTCAAGCTGATGCTTGTCCTGGCCATTGTCGTCGTGCCGCTATTGCTGTTCGTGCGTACTGCACGTAGTTGACAGCTTCACGGCCAGAGCCAGCACATGGTCCGTCGTGCCGGCCTGGCATGCCACTGGGCCAAGCCGTCTGATGCAGACTGGTGCCTCGCGGCGGGGCGCGTTACTCTGCGGCCATGCCCTTCTCAGCGGGTGTTCGGGAGCGACAGGTGCCGGACGACATCTCTTTCGTGTGGCCAACTTCAGGTGTGATGCATGTGACATCGGTTCCAGGGGGCGGCTGCAATATCAAGTTCACGTTTGCTGATCGCGGCATGGTAAGATCAATCGGTAAAGGGCGAATTCTGACGACTCGGAAGATCGCGACGAAGCGCATCGCGGAGCAATATGAAATTATCATTCGCCACGACGGCGACTTCGAGAGCAACTACAGCATCATTGATCAGACTCCACACTCCACGGCAGAAAATGCTCGGCGGCTGCGCGCACTGGGAACACTTGTCGATAGCGGCAGTGAGCTCTACGACATCCAAAATGGGGGCACGCTACACTTCCAGCTTTTCCGTGCCGGCAAGCTTGTCGACCCCAGACTGTATTTGCGCGAACCCTGACGGTGCGGATGACAACCGTCAGTGCGGACAGCATCGACGCCAGACATTTCTGTCAGACACGCTGACCCCGCGTCGGCCCAAGCCACTAGATGCACAGCTCGCGCAGGCCGGCCTGCGGATCGGTATCAATGACCGGCGCCGCTGCCCTGGCGATCGCCAGCAGCCTCGCATCGGTCAGCCGTGGCCCGACCAGCGTCACGCCAATCGGCAGATTGTTCGGCCCGCGGCACGCCGGAACGTTGATGCAGGGCACATGCAGCAGCGTCCACATGCGATTGAAGATCGCATCGCCTGTCGTGTGCAGCCCTTGCGGCGCCTCACCCGGCGCACTCGGCGTCAGCACCACGTCGAGTGAATCACCAAACATGCCATCGAACACCGGGCGACAGCGATCGGCGAGCGCATAAGCCGCGAGCAACCTCTCACGGCTGGTATCGCTGTCCACCTTCGCCCGAAAATCCGGCGCCAGAAGAACATGAGCATTGACGTATTCCGGCAGGAATGAAACGCCACCCTCGGCTGTCACGATGGTGTTCTGGGCGTCCAGCAATTGATCGAATGGTGCGGGCAGCACCAGCTCCTCGACGATCGCGCCGGCCGCGGCAAGAAGGCGTGCCGCGTTTTCCAGCGCGGTCACGCCGGCAGGCTCGATCGCATGCCAGACCGGACTTCGGCACAACCCGACGCGCAACCCTTTCACTGCAACCAGTGTTTGGTCTGCTGGCAGACGAAATGCTGTCCCCACCAGGATCAGGTCATCCACCGACCGGCCGTACCAACCGACCGTGTCCAGTGTGATCGACGACATTCGCACGCCTTCGCGACTCAGCAGGTTCCAGGTCGGCTTGATGCCGTAGATGCCGTTGAACGATGCCGGCCGGATCTGCGAACCGCCGGTCTGGGTGCCTAACGCAAGCGGCACATGATAGTCAGCAACAGCCGCACCCGACCCGGATGACGAGCCGCCAGGCGTGTGCGCAAAGTTGTAAGGATTGCGCGTCAACGCCTTTCGCCCGCCGGAGGCGAATTCCACGGTATCGGTCTTGCCCATTATCAGCGCGCCGGCGCCGCGCACCACGGCGACGCGGGCCGCATCGCGCCCGACGCACGCGCCGTCATAGATCGGCGAATTCTGCGTTGTTGGAGCATCGGCCGTGTCGATGATGTCCTTCACGCCGAACGGCAAGCCGTGCAACGGCCCTTTAGGCGCAGGCGCCAGCTTGTCCAACTCGCGCGCACGGCGAATGACATGGTCGGGGTCGAGCCACAGCCAGGCCTTGACATCCGCATCGCGCGCGGCGATGCGCGCAAGGCACGACCGCGCCAATTCCTCGCAAGAGAGTTGCTTCGATCGGATCAGTGCCGCCGCATCGGCAGCGGTCAACTGGTAAGGCTCCATCTCAGTACCCCGCTGCCGGATCCACCACTTCTTTGAGCGGTCTGCCGTCTAGGAAGCGCGCAAGATTGTCGACGAACAGCCTCGCCACGGACTTGTCACGCTCGGGATGGCCGCCGCCGATTTGCGGCAACACCACAATGCCGGGGATGGTCCAGAACGGATGCTCGACCGGCAGCGGCTCCTGGCGGAACACATCCAGGATCGTTCCCGCGATGCGCTTCGCTGTCACCGCGGCGATAAGATCGTCGTCCTTGATAAGGTGGCCACGCCCGAAGTTCAGCAGCCATGCACTCGGCTTCATCTGCGCAAGCCGCCGGGCGTTCATGAAATTCTCGGTCTCCGCCGTCGCCGGCAACAGCAGCAGCACAAAGTCGGACCGCGCCAGCACCTGGTCCGTATGTTCCGGTGACAGCACCTCGTCCACTTCAGGCAGTGTCTCAGCGCGACGCTTGGTGCCGATGACACGCATGCCGATCGCCTTGGCGATGCCGGCCACCTGCTGTCCGATTGCGCCAAGACCAAGAATGCCCAGTGTTTGTCCGGCGAGCGGTGTCGCAACCCGGCGCACCCACTTGCTCGACTTCTGGTCTTCGACGATCGCCGCATATGGCTTGGTCAGGAAGAACAGCGCGCCGAGTATGTTCTCCGCCATCGACTCACGATGCGTGCCGCGCGCGCAGGTCAGGGTCAGCGCTGGCGGCAGGTCCGGCAGCGCGAGCCAGCCTTCCACACCCGCGGTCAGCGCCTGCGCCCACCGCAGCTTCGGCATCTACGGCAGCAGGCCCGCTGGCGCGCCCCATGCCAGCATCGCCTCGGTCTCGGCGCGCTGCGCCTAGTTTGGCGTCTCCTTGCGCGCCAGCACCTCGACCTTCACGCGGCTGCTAAGATCAGCCGTGGCGATCGCGTCCAGATACGCGGTGGGCGTGTCGGTCCACAGCAGAATACGCGCGCTCATCAGAACAGCAGCCCCTTCTTCAGCATGCCGTGGATGCCCTTTTCCCCGTTCACCGTCTGCGTGACATGAAAGTCCACTGCCAGCGAGCAGAACTGGTAGGCCTGTTCGCGCGACAGGTTGCTACGCGAGCAGATGAAAGAAATCATTTCGCGCAGCGCCTGCTTCATCGCCTGATCGAGATCCTCATTCAGCCCCATGCTGATGAAGTGGGTCGGCGTCTCTGCCCTGGGCATCCGGAGCAACGGGCGCGACGGACCGCCGCCCTTGTGCAGGATGAAGGTGAAGGTGCCGGTGAGGCACATCTCCAACGCGGTAACGCAGACCTCTCCATCGCCCTGCATGCCGTGTCCGTCACCAACCGAGAAATTGGCCCCTTGTACCCACACTGGTAGATACAGAATGGATCCTGCCACCAGCTCCTTGTTATCCATATTGCCGCCGTGGATGCGCGGCTCCTTTGAAGCGATGGTGCCGAACGCCGGCGGCGGCGCCACACCCATCACTCCGAAGAACGGTGCCAAGGGAAGTTCCGTGCCCCATGGCAGCAGGCACACGCGGCGCTCGCGATCCACCGGGATGTGGCTCAGCACCGTCTCGTGGAAGTCCTCGGGCAACGTGCCAGCGAGCGGACGGATCATGTTGTAGCCCCAGTCCGCGCCGGGCTCTATGGTCTCGATGCGTATCTCCAGCATGTCACCCGGCTCGGCACTTGCGACGGCGATCGGACCAGTGACGATATGCCCGGGACGCATCCCCGGGTTTGCAGCGATGATCGCGTTGAGTTCCGGCGGGACAGGCAGACCGGCGCTCGCCGGCGGCATCACGTCGGGCCTCCCGGAAACGCACTGCACCACCACCCTGTCACCGGACTCGATGGTGAGCACCGGCGGAAAGCTCGCGTCGAACACGCCGATGCGTACGGTGTCCGGCGAGGCGCGAAGACTGTGCTGGGCCATCGATTGCTCCTATTGGGCAGCGACCAGAGCCGAACTTAGCGCGGGGCGCCGCGCACGGAACGGGGTCGCCTTCTCGAATGCGTCCGCGATGCGCAGCACGGTCGCTTCCTGGAACGGTTTGCCGACAAGCTGGATCGCCACCGGCAGGCCACCCTCGCCGAAACCGGAGCACACCGATATCGCCGGATAGCCGGCGACGTTGAACGGCATCGTGAAACTCGGCTTCTGCCCTATGTCCCACTCCGGCACTTCGTCGATCTTCGCTGCCTCGGAGGGTTGCGCCGCCGTCAGAACGACGTCCAGATTCGCCATCGCTGTCTGCAGTTCAGCGCGCAGCTCCCGCCGCCGCCGCACCGCCTGTACATAGTCAACGCCGGACACCATCGACCCCAGCAACAGACGCTGTTGGACGCGGGCGGAAAAATCTTCAAGCCGCGAGCGTGCCCACTCCTCATACGCGGCAGCGCGCTCGGTCAGCGAGATCAGCGTGCCGCAGGCGTGCCATTCCGCAAGCGGCGACAGAGTCACTTCGCTGATCGTCGCGCCGAGTGCACGGAAGCTGGCAATCGCAGCATCGATGCCGCGCTGTGTCCCCTCGCTTACCTTGTGGTCGACTTCATGGAAGTGGTGGATGACGCCGATGCGCAATCCTCTGATGCCGGAACCGAGCTGCGCCGAATAGTTGGGAATTGGCTGCGATGCGCTCGCCGGATCGCGCGTGTCGTGTCCCGCGAGCGCTTGCAGCATCAGCGCGCAATCCTC
>JBKPOG010000245.1:0-8580 GCA_046732975.1 Pseudomonadota bacterium | reverse complement strand
GTGAGGTGCAGTCGATTGATCTTGGACGTGGCGACCAACTGACGCCCCAGTACGCCGCGCTCAATCCCAACAGGAAAATGCCAACCCTTGACGATGACGGCTTTGTCCTTTGGGAATCGAATGCCATCCTGTTTTATATGGCGGCGAAGCATCCGAACAGCGGACTCTGGCCTGCCGATTTGCAAGGCCAAGCGGATGTTCTGCGCTGGCTGGCGTGGCAAGGCGCGCATTGGGACGCCGAGTCATGCGGTATGGTGGGGTACGAAAACGCGTCAAAAGCTGTACTCGGCCTTGGTCCTCCGGATCCTGCCTTTATTGCGCGCGGCGAGCAGAACTTCGCGCGTTTCGCGGCCGTGCTCGACGCCTCGCTCAGAGGCAAGACCTGGCTCCTTGGCGAGCGGCTGACGATTGCCGATTTTTCCGTAGGGGCGCTCGTGCCAGCCGCCGAACGCATGGCGCTGCCCGTCAAAGACTTTCCCGAGGTCGTGCGCTGGTACAAGGGCCTCGCCGCACTGCCAGGCTGGCGTGAAGCTCTCGCAACTACCGACTCCGCCATGGCGGCATGGCGGTCAAAAAGAGCTGCGTAATCGTCCCGCGTGACCTCTGCTGCGACCGGGACTAGCCTCTCCAGCCAGGCACAGGAGGGCGTCCCTTGCAGCGGCATGTCATGGCGATAGCCGGCCTCGAGCTAGAGCTGTTCGAAGTCGGCGAAGGTCCGCCGATATTGTATCTGCACAATGGAGGCGGCTTCGATCCCGAGCACGAGTTTGTTCGCCTGCTATCGACGAGACGCAGGCTGATTGCGCCCTCGCATCCAGGGTTCGGCCGATCGAGTTTGGCCGATTGGATCGATACCTGCGACGACATCGCCTACGTCCATCTCGAACTGCTCGATCGACTAGGGTTACGGCAGGTCGACGTGATTGGCTGCTCGATCGGCGGATGGATCGCCGCCGAGATGGGCACCAAGTCACCGGAACGCCTGAGCAAGCTGGTGCTGGTCTGCCCCGAGGGGGTCAAGGTCGGGCCACCTGACAAGCTTGACATTCCCGACATCTACGCGATGGCGCACAACGAGCTAGAGCGCATTTCATATCACGATCCTGCGCACATGCAGATCGAGCCGTCACGGCTGAGCGACGAAGAGCTGTCGATCCAGGTGCGCAATCGCGAGACCACCGCACTGCTGGTCTGGGAGCCGTATATGCACAATCCCAAGCTGCGTCATCGGCTGCATCGGATCACGGCGCCGACGCTGTTCATGCGCGGCGAGAGCGACGGGCTGGTGTCGGCGGAGTATGTGACGGCCTACGCGCGGCTGCTGCCGAACGCACGCATCGCGACGATCGCGGCCGCAGGCCATTCGCCGCATATCGAGCAGCCGGCAACCTTTGCTCGCGTCGTATTGGAGTTCCTGTCATGAAGGCGTGGCATTTCAGCGAGAACGCCTATCCGTATCTGCCGCCGGCCGACGAGTACGAGTCGATCCGCGTCAGCTTGCCCAATCGGATCTACGATCCGGAGAAGGGCGCCGCACTGTACGACCGCTTCCTCGATGAGTGGCTGATCGCGGAAGACGAGGGCATGGAGATCATGCTCAACGAGCATCATCAGACAGCGACCTGCGTCGATCCCGCCGCGCCGCTGGTGCTCGCGGCGCTCGCACGATTATCTAAGAAGGCGCGGCTGCTGATCCTTGGCAATCCCATTGCCAACCGCCGCCAGCCGGTGCGCGTGGCGGAGGAAATGGCCATGGTTGATGTGCTGTCGCGCGGCCGCCTGGAGGCGGGCTTCGTGCGCGGCGTTCCGTACGAAGTGCTGCCGGCCAACAGCAACCCGGTGCGCATGAATGAGCGCGAATGGGAAGCGCTGGATCTGATCATCAAGGCGTGGACCGCGCATGATGGGCCATTCAGCCATGAGGGCCGCTTCTTTCACTATCGTGCTGTGAACATCTGGCCGCGCTGCTATCAGCAGCCGCACCCGCCGATCTGGATCAGCACCACCAGTCCAGGCGGTGCTGCGGTTGTTGGGTCGCGTGGCTTCGTGCAGGCGACGTTCCTTACCGGCTTCGACGGCACGCGGGCGATCTACGACGCGTACCGCCGCGGCTGGCGCGAGGCAGGGCGTGGACAGGATGTGCCGGCGCATCGCCTGGCCTATGCCGCGATGGTCTATACGGCACCGAACGAGGCAGAAGCGCGTGCCGGAGCGGAGAAGCTGTTGTGGTACGTTACTTCAAACAAGGTACCGCCGCACTTCGCCAATCCACCAGGTTACGTGCCCGTGCCGGCGAACGTGGCGATGCTGCGCGGCGCCGAGCATCCGCTGAGTGCTTTCCGCAAATCAGCGAGTGTGGAGGGCGCGATCGAGGCTGGCATCATGTTCGCCGGCACGCCGGACCAGGTGTATCGGCAGATGAAGAAGCTCTACGACCATGTCGGCGGCTTCGGACATCTGCTGATCATGGGCCAGGCCGGGTTCCTGGAGCATGACGATACCGTGCTGGGCATCCGCACTTTCGCACGTGAACTGTATCCGCGGCTAAAGGAAGAGTTTCCGGATACCGCATTAACCGGAATGTCACTGCAAGGCGCGTAGCGGTCGCGGTCCTGACCCGGGAAGCAAGCTCGGCGAGATTGCTTCGCTTCGCTCGCAATGACATTCTGGAGCATGAGCATGGCAGACACTGACACCAGAGCGACCGAAGCCGGTCGCGATTTCATCCGGGATATCATCCAGGACGATGTCGACACTGGCCGCGTGAAGACCGTCGTCACTCGGTTTCCGCCGGAGCCGAACGGCTACCTGCATATCGGCCATGCAAAGGCGATCTGTCTCAACTTTGGCGTTGCCGAGGAATATCGCGGCCGCTGCCATCTGCGCTTCGATGACACCAATCCAACCAAGGAAGAACAGGAGTTCATCGACGCGATCAAGCGCGACGTTCACTGGCTGGGATTCGACTGGGGCGAACATCTGTATCACGCCTCGGATTATTTCGAGCAGCTTTACGAATGGGCCGAGTACCTGATCCGCCAGGGCAAGGCCTATGTGGACGACACGGCGCCCGACCAGATGCGCAGCCAGCGCGGGACGCTGACCGAGCCAGGACAGAACAGCCCCTATCGCTATCGCTCGGTGGAGGAGAACCTGGACCTGTTGCGCCGCATGCGCGCCGGCGAGTTCCCCAATGGCGCGCGCGTGCTCCGTGCGAAGATCGACATGGCGTCGCCCAACATGAACCTGCGCGATCCCGTGCTGTACCGCATCCTGCATGCCGAGCATCCGCGCACCGGCAGCGCCTGGTGCATCTATCCAACCTACGACTACGCGCACGGGCAGTCGGATGCGATCGAGGGCGTCACTCATTCGCTCTGCACGCTGGAGTTCGAAGACCACCGGCCGCTGTATGACTGGTTCATCGAGAACCTTCCGGTGCCCGCGCGACCGCATCAGTACGAGTTCGCTCGGCTCAACATCGCCTACATGGTGATGTCGAAGCGCTTCCTGACGCGTCTGGTGCACGAGGGCCGTGTCAGTGGCTGGGACGATCCGCGTATGCCGACGCTGGCCGGCGTCCGCCGGCGCGGCATTCCTGCAGCGGCGCTGCGCGACTTCGTCCGGCGCAGCGGCATTACCAAGTCGAACAGTGTTTCCGAGTACGCGGCGTTTGAATACTCGGTCCGCGAGTTGCTCAACCGCACGGCACTGCGACGGATGGCGGTGCTGCGGCCGCTGAAGCTGGTGATCGAGAACTGGCCGAAAGACCGCACCGAAACCTTGGAGGCGATCAACAACCCGGAAGACCCATCGGCCGGCGCTCGTCCGATCACCTTCGGCCGCGAACTCTACGTCGAGCGCGATGATTTCATGGAGAACCCGCCAAAGAAATTCTTCCGCCTGGCACCGGGACGCGAGGTGCGCCTGCGCTACGGCTACTTCGTCACCTGCCGCGAGGCAGTGAAGAACGCGGCTGGCGAGGTGGTGGAACTGCGCTGCACGTATGATCCCGCGACGCGCGGCGGCAACTCACCGCCGGATGGTCGCAAAGTGCAGGCGACGTTGCATTGGGTCGCAGCCGCCGATGCTGTCAAGGCCGAAGTGCGGCTGTACAATCACCTGTTCACGCGCCCAGACCCAGGCGCCGACGGAGATCTGATCGCCGATCTCAATCCCGACTCTCTGGAAGTGCTGCACGACTGCCTGCTGGAACCGGCCCTTGCCGACGCGCCGATTGGCGAAGCTGTACAGTTCGAACGGCTCGGCTATTTCTGCGCGGATTCCGACTCGGCGCCAGGCAAGCCGGTGTTCAACCGCACAGTCGGGCTGCGCGACACCTGGGCCAAGGTTCAGACAAGGGGAGGCTGACAGCATGTACTTCGGCGCCGCGATGTTCTTCACCGACGCCTCGATAACGCCGACCGAACTTGGCCCATTGCTGGAGGAGCGTCGCTTCGAATCGCTGTGGGTGCCGGAGCATTCGCACATCCCGCTGGTGCGCACCAAACAGTTCCCGGGCGGCCCGGAACTGCCGCGCCCCTATTACGACATCATGGACCCATTCCTGGTGCTGACCGCGGCAGCCGTCGTCACCAAGACGCTGAGGGTCGGCACCGGCGTCTGTCTGATCAATCAGCGTGATCCGATCCAGACGGCCAAGCTGGCCGCCTCGCTCGATCAACTTTCGAACGGCCGCTTCCTTTTCGGCGTCGGCAATGGCTGGAACAAGGAGGAGATGGAGCACCACGGCACCAACTTCGAAACTCGCCACAAGCTGGCGCGCGAGCGCATCGAGGCCATGAAGGCGATCTGGTCGCAGGACACTGCCGAATACCACGGCGAGTTCGTCAACTTCGCGGCGATGCAAACCTGGCCCAAGCCAGTGCAGAAGCCGATGCCGATCATCGTTGGCGGCGCCTTCCCCTACGGCGCGCGGCGTGCCGTACGATATGGCAATGGCTGGATACCAGGGGCCGGCACAACCCGACATGGGGACATCGCTGCGACGCTGCCGGCATTCCAAAAGCTGGCGCGCGACGCGGGTCGCGATCCCGCAACGCTGCCGGTCACGCTGTTCCGCGTGGGAGAAGACCTGGAGCGATTGAAGCAGTACCGCGATCTCGGCATCTCGCGCGTGGTTATCAGTCTGCCCGCCGCGAAGCGGGATGCGATCCTGCCGATCCTCGATCGCTGGGCGCCGTTGATGCGCGCGGTTGCGGCGTGAGCATCCATGTCGGCGTTGGCGGTTGGACCTTCGAGCCGTGGCGCGGGACCTTCTATCCCGCCGGTCTGCCGCAAAAACGCGAGCTGGAATACGCCAGCCGACATCTGACATCGATCGAGATCAACGGCACTTACTACGGCACGCAAAAACCCGAGAGCTTCGCCCGCTGGTATCAGGAAACGCCAGAAGGCTTCGTGTTCTCGTTGAAGGGTTCACGCTTCACCACAAACCGCCGCGCACTGGCCGAGGCTGGACCATCTGTCGAACGCTTCGTCTCCAGCGGCGTGTTGTTGCTCAAGGAAAAGCTTGGACCAATCAACTGGCAGATGCTGCCGACCAAGAAGTTCGATCCGGTCGACTTCGAGGCCTTCCTGAAGCTGTTGCCGGCTCAGGTGGATGGACAGAAGCTGCGCCACGTCGTCGAGGTGCGGCATCCCAGTTTCGCCTGCCCCGAATTCATCGCCCTGCTGCGCAGCTATGGGGTTGGCGTCGTATTCGCGGACCACGCCAGCTATCCCTGCCTGTACGATTCCACCGCGCCATTCGTCTACGCGCGGCTGCAATGTGCGTCCGAACAGGAAGAGTTCGGCTATTCGTCAGACACTCTCGGTACCTGGGCAAAGCGAGCGCAATCCTGGGCCAAGGGAAAAGCGCCGCGGGACCTGCCGCGGATCGCGCCTGCGGAGGCGAAGCCGTCCGTGTCGCGCGACGTCTACATCTATATGATCAACGGCTTCAAGCCGAAGGCGCCCGCCGCCGCGATGGCGCTGATGGGACGGCTGTCCTGAACTAAACTGTGATCTACCTCACAGACAACGGGCACGTCACAGCCGATACCGCACGCTAGCCGGCCCAGGGGAGTACCGCGTATGGGGAGCGTGGTCGCCGACTGTGGTGCATCCGCAAACGGGTGTGCGATCCCATGCAGCAATGACGATCGCATCGCTGGTATTCTGCGCCTTATCAAACCGGATAGCGTGCTTGGTCTGCTGGCCGAGCGTGATCTGCTGGGACTGCTGCGGCAATCGACCGTCCGAACGCTGCCTCGGCAGCGCGTGCTGTTTCGCTGCGGCGACCCGGGCCGGATCGTCGCGCTGGTTCTGCAGGGCTTTGTGAAGCTGTCCAGCACAGCCCTGAATGATCGGGAGGTGGTGCTGGAAATTGCCGGCCCCGGGACGATCTTCGGCGAAATCGCCGTACTCACCGAGGCGATGCGACGCGCCGACGCGACAACCTTGACCACCTGCCGCATTCTGGCGATCGACGGTAGCGCATTCCGCCACGCGCTGGCGCGCTCTCCGGAGGCGATGTTTGCGGCGATCCGAATGCTCAGCGATCGCCTGTCGGCGGTTACCGAACGTGGCATGGATGCAGTATCGCTGCCGGCTCCGGTACGCCTGGCAAAGGCACTGCTGCACCTGGCGGAGTTGGCCTCCGAACACGTGGAAAGCAGGATCCATATTGGCTTCCGCCTGTCGCAGCGTGAGTTGGGTGCGATGACCGGGCTGACGCGCGAGAGCATCAACAAGCACCTGCGGACGTGGCGAGCAATGGGGTGGGTGGAGCTCGCCGGCAGCGCGGTAACCCTGTGCGATGTGGTTGCTCTGCGCAACTACGTGCACCTCAGCGACCCAGGATAGCCTGGTTCAGCAGCGCAAAAAATCCGCATCACGGCGTGAATTGATTCACTCCTGACGAGGTCTGGCTCTGTCAGTCTGACCACGGCGCATTGGGGCCGAGGTGAATTGGCCGAGCCATGCGCCGCCCAGCCGACAACGACGCATTGAAGAGCCGAAAGGAGGCGGCCATGATCAGCACGTTGTTGATAGCCCTCGCAGCGGTGGCGCTCGCAGTAATTGGGTGCGCGTTCATCGCCCCGACCAATTGCGCCATGGATGATGGGGAAAGCGCCAAGGATGATGCGGTCTGAGCATGCGTGGCCAGGCTGTGGTGGACATAAGCCGGTGCGCCGACCAGTCTCGTCATGGCCAGCGCACGGGGGAACGTCATGCCCACAACCTGCATCCGCAACGCGGCCTGTATCATCGCCTGGGACGCAGCGAACAAGCGCCACGCATACCTGAACGGGGGTGACGTCGCCTTCACCGAAGACCGTCTGACCTATGTCGGCCGTCGCTTCGAGGGCACCGCTGATAGCATCATCGATGGCACCGACCTGATGGTCATGCCGGGCCTGATCGACCTGCATTCGCATCCCAGCACCGAGCCCTTCTACCGTGGCGTGCGCGAAGAGCACGGCGTGCCCGCTATGTATATGAGTGGCCTCTACGAACGCTCGTTCGCGCTGCAGCCCGATGCAGCCGCGCGCCGCGCCGGCAAGCAGGTGGCATTCTGCGAAATGCTGCTCACCGGCATCACCAGCGTCGCGGATCTGTCAGGGATCGACGAAGGCTGGATCGATACCGCCGCACAGAGCGGACTGCGCGTGTTCCTGGCACCCAGCTACGCCTCCGCCCGCTGGCATCTGGAGAACGGCTGGGCGCTCAAATACCGCTGGGACGAGGCCGCTGGACGACGCGGGTTCGATGCAGCCCTTGCGCTGATCGAGCAGGCCGCGTCGCATTCCAGTGGTCGCCTGTCAGGTATCGTGTCGCCGGCACAGATCGATACATGCACTACCGATCTGTTGCGCGACAGCTTTGCTGCGGCGGAAGCGCGCGACCTGCCGATGACGGTGCACTGCGCCCAGAGTGTCAACGAGTTCCTCGTCATGGTCGATCGTCACGGCAAATCGCCGGTGCAATTCGCGCACGACCTCGGCATTCTTTCGCCGCGCACGGTGCTCGGCCATGCGATGTTCATCGACGAGCACTCGTGGGTGCGCTGGCATACGCGCAGCGATCTGCGCGCACTCGTCGATACCGGCACGCATGTGGCGCATTGTCCCTCGCCGTTCGCGCGCTACGGCCACACGCTGGAGGATTTCGGTCGCTATACACGGGCGGGCGTCAACCTTGGGATCGGCACCGACGTCGCCCCGCACAACGTCATCGAGGAGATGCGTCTTGCGGCAATTCTCGCGAGAGTTGCTGCCCGGGATATCACTACTACCAGTATCGGCGCACTGTTCCACGCGGCAACGGTCGGGGGCGCCGATGCGCTGGGCCGCGCCGATCTGGGTCGCCTGACACCGGGCGCGAAGGCGGACCTGGTGCTGGTCGACCTGGCCAATCCCTGGATGCGGCCCGCACGCGACCCGCTGCGGTCGCTGGTATTTACCGCCGCCGATCGTGCGGTGCGCACTGTCTTCGTGCACGGTGCGAAGGTGATGGACCAGGGCCGCGTACTGACACTCGATCATCAGGCTGCGCTCGCCGGGGTCGCAGAGGGCC
>JBKPOG010000244.1:0-4292 GCA_046732975.1 Pseudomonadota bacterium | reverse complement strand
GGAGAGCGAGCGGAAATCACGCCTCGCCGAGTTGGCAGGGCAGCAGCAGTTCATTCGTGATGCGCCCCTGCTGCTGGTATGGCTGGCCGATCTGTCGCGGCTCGACCGGATCGCGGCGGAGCGTCAGGCGCAGGTTGAAGGGACACACTATGTCGAGGAATTCATCGTCGGCGTGGTGGATGCGGCACTGGCGGCGCAGAGTGCGCTGATTGCGGCCGAGTCGCTTGGTCTTGGCGGGGTCTATATCGGTGCGATGCGCAATCTGCCGGAGCGGATTGCGGCAGAGCTTGGATTGCCGCCGCACGTGTTCGCGGTCTTCGGCATGTCGATCGGCTATCCCGACGCGGCGCGGCCCACCGACATCAAGCCGCGGCTGCCGCAGTCGGTGGTGCTGCACCGCGAACAGTACTCCACCGCACCGCGAAATGCAGCGATCGACGGGTATGATGCGACGATGCGCGAGTTCCAAACCGAGCAGGGGATGAAGGCGATCGACTGGACGCAGCAGTGCATCAACCGGGTGAAGGATGCCGCAGCGCTGCGCGGTCGCGACCGAATGCGCGAAGCACTGCACAATCTGGGCTTCGAGTTGCGGTAGACTCTGCTCAGCCTGTCGGTGGGTGCCAGTCAGGCGGCGTGTCGTGATCCGGGTGCTGGAAGTTGACGATGCGGCTTAGGTCCTCCGGTGGACTGCCCTCGCTGGTTGGGCGAGCGGGTAGGCTTGCGAGCACTGCTGAGTCAAAATTCGCCAGCCGGCTTTCGACACCATCGACCTGCGTGAGCTGTACCACGGCCGGTGTGTCGAGAGTGCCAACCGTAATGCTGATCGAATCTGGCCGCTTGGTGTAAGCGAAGTAAAGCGGCGTGCCGCAGTGCGGGCAGAAGCCACGCTCGGCAGCGGATGAACTCTGGAACGTGCCTGGCGTGCCGCGCGTCCAGGCGAAGTTTGCGACCCGCACATTGGCCCAAGGCTTGAACGGGCCGCCGACCGCCTTTTGGCACATGCGACAGTGGCAGATGCCGGCGCGGTCGGGCTGCGTGTAGAGCGCGTAGCGGATCGCCCCACACTGGCAACCGCCGGTCAGCACGGGCGGGCGTTGTTCGCTCATCGGGACCTCATGGTTAATGGTCTTTGCGATGGTCACCATGAGCGGGTGCTGTCGTCGAGAGCTGTCAGCCTACCATCGGAACACGGTTCGGCGACCGCCCAGACAATCGTTCCGCGCTGTCGCTCCTTCTTCTGCGGTCAGCTATGCTGCGGTGACAGGAGGTGGCAGATGTCGGGCAACGGCAACGCGGTCGAACACTTCGTCGATCGCCATGAACGCGAAGGCAGGGGTGCCTCGACAGCATTTCGCGATCACTGGCGAACGCTGACTTACGGCGAACTGGCGGAAGCGACGCGGCGCTTTGCCGGAGGGCTGCAGAACGCCGGTGTGGCGCGGGAGCGGCGCGTTGCCATGCTGCTGCTCGACACGGTGGATTTCCCGATCGCCTTCTGGGGTGCTGTTCGCGCGGGCGTTGTGCCCGTTCCGGTCAATACGCTGCTGACCCACGACGTGATCGGCTACATCCTGGCCGACAGCCGTGCGGAGGCGCTGGTGATTTCCGCGCCACTGGTTGAGCCGCTGCTGCCGGTACTTCGCAGCATCGCGGAGCTGCGGCGGATCATTGTGGCGCAGCCGGATGGCGGCGCGCCTGTCGTCTTCGACGATGATCGTGCCGTGCCGTTCGCCGACTTCGTTGCCTGCGGCGATCCGGCGACTGCAATCGCGATCACGCCGCCAGACGAGGTCGCGTTCTGGCTGTATTCTTCGGGCTCGACCGGGGCGCCGAAGGGTGTGAGGCACGTGCATGGCAGCTTGCGGACCACTGCCGATACCTATGGCGCACAGGTGCTGCAGATCCGCCCGGACGATCTGATGTTCTCGGCGGCAAAGGCGTTCCATGCCTATGGGCTTGGCAACAGTATGACGTTCCCGATGTCGGTCGGCGCCTGTGCCGTGCTGCTACCTGATCGTCCGACGCCTGACGCCGTGATCGACACGATGCAGCGGCATCAGCCGACACTGTTTGCCGGCGTGCCAACGCTGTTCGCCGCAATGCTGGCCAATCCGCGCGTCGGACCCGGTGCGGGCTCGGATCGGCTGCGGCGCTGTATTTCCGCCGGCGAGGCATTGCCGGCCGAGATCGGCCGCCGCTGGTCCGAGATGGTTGGTGTCGATATTCTTGATGGCATCGGTTCCACCGAGATGCTGCACATCTTTGTGTCGAACCGGCCGGATGACCTCCGCTACGGCACGTCGGGCAAGCCGGTGCCTGGCTACGAGGCGGTGATAGTCGACGAACACGGCCACCGCGTCGCGAATGGCGAGGCGGGCGAACTGGTGGTGCAAGGACCGTCGGCGGCCGAAGGTTATTGGCATCAGCGCGATAAGTCGCGCCGCACCTTCCGGGGGGAATGGACCCACACCGGCGATACCTATATCCGCGACCAGGACGGCTACTTTCGTTTTTGCGGCCGCACCGATGAAATGCTGAAGGTGAGCGGCGTCTGGGTATCGCCGTTCGAGGTCGAGGAGGCGCTGGTGTCGCACCCCGCTGTGCTGGAGGCAGCAGTGGTGGGTGCACAGGATCGCGACAGCCTGATCAAGCCGAAGGCCTTCGTGGTGTTGCAGGAGCCAGCACGACAACAGGACGCCGAGACCGTGAAGGAGCTGCTGAAGACGCACGTGAAGGAGAGGATCGGCGTATGGAAGTATCCCCGGTGGATTGAGTTCGTGGAGGGTCTGCCGAAGACCGCCACGGGCAAGATCCAGCGCTTCCGGTTGCGCGATGATCATCGGCCATAAGTTTGTTGAGACGCGGTGGTGGGGACCGGCGTCGGAGGACGCGCCCACGCTCGTGCTGCTGCACGAGGGGCTCGGCTGCGTTGCGCTGTGGCGGGATTTTCCCGAGGTATTGGCAGAGGCAACAGGCTGTGGCGTATTCGCCTATTCGCGCTTCGGCTATGGCAGCTCTGAGCCTGTTACGCTGCCGCGACCGATGTCTTACATGCACGACGAGGCAGTCGAGGTGCTGCCGCGTGTGCTCGACGCAACGGGCCGGCGGCGTATCGTGCTGATCGGCCATTCAGATGGAGGGTCGATCGCTGCGATCCATGCCGGCACACTGCGTGATCCGCGCGTGGTGGGCGTGGTGATGATCGCCGCGCATTTCTTCGTCGAAGACGTCAACATTGCGGCGATCGGTGCAATCAAGGAAGCGTATGCGACCGGCAACCTGCGCGAGCGTCTGGCGCGCTATCACCGCAACGTCGATGTTGCATTCCGCGGCTGGAACGACGCCTGGCTGGATCCGCGCTTTCGCGACTTCGATATAACGGAACAGGTGTCGCGCATCGAGGTACCGGTGTTGGCACTGCAAGGTACTGACGACCCGTACGGCACAGACGAACAGCTGCGCGTATTGGAGCGCGTTGCGACATGCCCGGTGGAGACGCGGCCGATCGCAAGTGCCCGTCATGCGCCGCATCTTGAGGCGCAGCAGGCGACCCTGGACGCCGTCGTGCCGTTCGTGCGCAACGTTCTGTTGGTGCCAGCCAAATGATCGATTTCCAGACCGATCCGAGCCGCTATCGACACTGGCGTCTGTCATTGGACGGCCCATTGGCGACGCTGACAATGGACGTCGATCCGGACGCCAGCTTGTTCGAGGGCTGTGAGCTGAAGCTGAATTCGTACGATCTCGGCGTCGATATCGAACTGGCCGATGCGGTGCAGCGGCTGCGCTTCGAGCATCCCGAGGTACGCTGCGTGGTGCTGCGCTCCGGCAAGGAAGGCGTGTTCTGTGCCGGCGCCAACATCCGCATGCTCGCGAGCGCGAGCCACGCGCACAAAGTGAACTTCTGCAAATTCACGAACGAAACGCGCAATGCGATCGAAGACGCATCGCACGCGTCCGGCCAACGCTATCTCGTCGCGCTGAACGGCACGGCCGCCGGCGGCGGGTACGAGCTCGCGCTCGCGACCGATCATCTGTTGCTGATCGACGACGGCAACGCGGCCGTGTCGTTGCCGGAGGTGCCGTTGCTCGCGGTGTTGCCCGGCACCGGTGGGCTCACGCGACTCACCGACAAGCGCCGCATCCGTCGCGATCTCGCGGACGTGTTCTGCACGCTCGAAGAAGGTGCACGCGGCAGCCGCGCGCTCGAATGGAAGCTCGTCGACGAGATCGCGCCGCGCTCGAAGTTCGAAGCGGCGGTGGACGCACGCGCGAACGCGATCGCACGG
>JBKPOG010000243.1:0-25059 GCA_046732975.1 Pseudomonadota bacterium | reverse complement strand
AAGTGGGGGGCTTCTGTTGCCCGGTGCCCCCCGAACCGCGCTTATCGCTTATGCAGCGATAGCGAGCGCCTCATTGTCATTGGCACTTGTAGAATGGCCCGATAACGGCGGAACCATGCCGAGCGAAAGACACGTCTTTACTACGCGTGTCGAGCCTGTGTCGCCCCCATATGGTGGAGGCGCCGGGCACTGCCCCCGGGTCCACTACGCTTATTCCACGCACCGTTTATCGCCATAGCCGGCGGACCGGCAGTCGGAATATAGGCGTTCACCCCGCCCAGTGAAAGTGGAGTCGCCATGCGCCTGAATGAGCAGCAGCAAGCTGAGATCGAGGCCGCCCGCGCCCAGCGGGCGACGACCTCGCGGCCTACCGTGGCCGCACTGGAAGACCTGCTGTTCCAGGCGATCCCGGTTCTGGACCACGGCTTCGTCCGGGTCATCGACTACATGGGCGATGATGCCGCCATCGTGCAGGCGGCGCGCGTATCGTATGGCCGCGGCACAAGGCGCGTCTCGGAGGATGCGGGGCTGATCCGCTACCTGATGCGGCACCGCCACTCCACGCCGTTCGAGATGTGCGAGATCAAGTACCACGTGAAGCTGCCGATTTTTGTCGCCCGGCAGTGGATCCGCCATCGCACGGCGAACGTGAACGAATATTCCGCCCGCTACTCGATCCTGGACCGGGAATTCTACCTGCCGGCCCCGGAACAGCTGGCGGCGCAGTCGGTCGCCAACCGACAGGGTCGAGGCAATGTGCTGGCCGGCGAGGAAGCCGCCCGAGTACTGGACTTGCTGCGGGAGGACGCCACCCGCTGCTACGACCACTACACTGAAATGCTGAACGAGGACGGGGACGGCTCCGCCCGCGACGCATCGCGGCAGGGCCTAGCACGCGAGCTCGCGCGAATAAACCTGACGCTAAACACCTATACCCAATGGTATTGGAAAACAGACCTCTACAACCTGTTTCACTTCCTTTCGCTTCGAGCTGACGCTCACGCGCAGTATGAGATTCGCACCTATGCTGAGGCGATGCTTGGGACGGTGGCGGCATGGGTGCCGATTGCCCAAAAGGCTTTCCTTGACTACCGCTTGGGATCTGTCACGTTATCGGCACAAATGCTGACTGCCGTGCGGCGGTTGCTGGCCGGAGAGGCTGTCGAGCAGTCCACCAGCGGCCTGAACCGACGGGAGTGGGCGGAGCTGATGGAGGCGCTTGGCCGCACCGCGGAGTAGTGGGCTTGCTGTCTTGCCGGAGATGCTGTGCGCGGCTTTGGGATCGCCTGGATTGTCGTCCTCTGCCTATCCGGCTGCGGCACTGCGATCGGACCGAACCGCGACTTCCAGACCCGATATGCCAATTATGTTCCGGGCCCTCCCCAGCCCAGCAACTGCGGCACGCCCGACAAGTATAAGGTCTGCCCTCCACGGCGGGGACCGCGCGCTGCCATTAGCCGAGCAAGAGCCTATGTCACGGTAGAGGAGATGCCAGCGACACCCGCGGCGGCGCAGCGCGAATCGCTGCTGCGGGAATGACAATGCCTTCGTACCGCCGGGTGCCAGGAGCTGTCCGTGACCATGCCGGCCGCGGATTAGGCTCCCAGCTGCAGTTGCACCGCCTGGCCGGTCTGCGCCGACCGGGTCGCCGCATCCGCTAGCAGTAGCGCCCTCAGACCATCTACGCCATCGGGCCGGGGCGCTATTCCACTGGTGATCGCGGTGATGAATGCATCCAGCTCGGCGCGATACGCTGCGGCGTAGCGTTCCAGGAAGAACGGCAGCACTGGTTCGCTGAGGAAGCCCGCAGCAGCGGCCAGCTCTACCGTGGTCGCCGTGACGTTGCCTACACGCAGCAGCCCTTTCGAGCCGTGCGCCTCGATCCGCTGATCATAACCGTAGGTGGCGCGGCGCGAGTTGGAGATCTGACACAGCTTCCCGCTGGCTGTGCGCAGAGTCACGACAGCTGTGTCGACGTCGCCTGCCGCCGCAATGGAGGGATCGACCAGACAAGAAGCGGCAGCGTGCACCGTGAGCGGTTCCTCCCCTAACATAAAGCGCGCCATGTCCAGATCATGGATCATCATGTCGCGGAACAGCCCGCCGGACGTCGCGACATAGGCTGGTGGCGGGGGCGCCGGATCGCGGCTGATGATGGTCAGTAACTCCAGTTCGCCGATCTCGCCGCCATCCATTCGACGCTTCAACGTAGCGAAATGTTCGTCGAAACGGCGATTGAAGCCAATCATCAGCGGGACACCAGATTTGCCCACCGCGGCCAAGCAGGCGCGTACTCTGTCCACGGCAAGATCAATCGGCTTCTCGCAAAAGATCGCTCGTCCCGCCGCGGTTGCACGTTCGATATACTCGGCATGCGTTGGGGTCGGCGAGGCGATCAGCACGGCGTCTGCCGCAAACGCCTCGTCCACGGAAATCGCCAGCGCGCCGCAGGCCTCGGCCAGCGCCTTGGCCGCCGCGGTATCGACATCGGCGACACCCGCCAGCCGCGCAGCAGCGTGTTCAGCGATGTTGCGGGCATGAATACGACCGATGCGTCCTGCACCAATTACGGCAATGCTCAGCGTCACGCTGCCCTCCTTCCCTGCTGCGGGATAGAACGATAGCGTGTGCCATAGGCCTCGTCGTGTCTCAGGTTGCTGTGGCGCGCACCGCGTGTGAGGCGAACCGTGCAGCACAGCGGTTCGCAGACTGAGCCAGCGCCTGTTGCAGGCTGTTGCGAAACGCCGCTTCAGAATAGCGCGACGCAGCGTAGTCGAGCTGTGCCGCAGCGCGCTCACTCCATGCCATGTCGTCGGTCAGAAGCCGGCAGACGCTATCGGCAAATGCGGTCGGCTCATCGCAGATCGACACAATCTTCTCAAGACCAGGCAGTCCCTGAGCACCAATGGACGTGGTGACCAGCGGCAAGCCCTCGCGCATCGCCTCCACCACCTTCAGCTTCACGCCAGCGCCATAGCGCAGGGGCGCGATTGCCACCCGTGCGGTGCGATACAGCTCGCCTAATTCGTAATCGCTGATGTTCGAACGGACGCTGGTCAGGCTGCTGTTCAGCGCCTCGATGTCAGCTGGTGGGTTCGAGCCGACGACGATAAGCCGCGCAGTTGGAGCGCGCATACGGATGGTCGGAAACACCTGATCGAGAAACCACATCAATCCGTGCCGATTTGGCTGATGGGCAAAGCTGCCGACAAACAGCAAAACGGGATCCGTTGGTGGCGACCGCAGAGCGGCAAATCGCTCGAACCAATACGGCAACAAAGTGCGCGCCGTGACCCCCGGCTCGGCGGCGGCAATGTATTCGCTTTCCTCGCTCGACGGATACAGCACGACATCCATATCATGCCATACTGAGCGTTCCAGGGCCTCCATGCGCTGCGCCTGGCGTAACACCACTAGGTCGCTCTGTTCCTTCGCTTGCAGCCGCATGCGGCTGAAATGTAGATCCATGCCGTAATAGAGCCGAGCTATCCGAGGATATTCCTTGAGATCACGCAGGAAGTCCGTCGCGACCTGCGGACGGCATATCAGGATGTAGTCCACGTCGTCCGCGTTGTCGGCCAGCCACTGCCCGAAAGTGCCGATCCCGGCGCCATAGGCGACCTCGACTCCAAGGTCCTGAAGCGCTTCGGTGTAACCAGGGTTGAAGTACAGATTGTGCGGCCAAAATTTAACGACCATCCCCAATTGCAGCAGGCCGCGGATCATGCACAGGACCGTTCGGGAACCTGCGTCTCGATCAGGCTCGGGGACGTAATGGTCGACGACCAGTACGACCTCGCGACCATGCGCACGATCTCGGGCGCGCAATACATGTTCACCGTTCGGCAAATGCTGGGACGACAGGACGGACTGCCAGCGCGCCTGGAACTTCTGCTGGTTGCGGAGTTGGCCCGTCTTCATCCCGTTGCTCAGCGAGCGACCGTGGGTAACCCCCTCGAAATGCACCACGTGTGACCGCGGTTGAAACAGCACCTTGTAACCACGTTCCCGCAATCGAAACGCGAGATCACTGTCCTCGCAGTACGCTGGCGCATAACGTTCGTCGAAGCCGCCCAGCTCATTGAACAGCGCCCGCGGCACCAGCAGTGATGCGGCGGAGCAATAGTCTACCTCACGAAGGTAATTATACATGGGACGATCGGGGCTGTCCGACCGGCCAAAGTTCCAACCGGAGCCGTCGTTCCAGACAATGCAACCCGCCTCCTGCAGACGTCCGTCGGGGTACAACAGTTTTGATCCCACAGCACCGACGTCACTGCGGCCTCTGAACGGCTCCAGCAGCGTGTCCAGCCAGCCTGGCATGACCTGCGTGTCGTTGTTGAGCAGCATCAAATATTCACCCACGGCGACACGAGCAGCGGCGTTGCAGGAGCGCAGGTATCCGAGATTGCGCGGATTGATAAGCAGCCGGATTCCCGGGACGTCACCGAGGCAGGCCATGGCTTTATCCGGGGTCGCATCATCGACCACGATCACTTCAATCGCGGCCTTAGGCGGGTTGGCTGCGATCGCTGCCAGGCAGCGTAGGGTGTATTCCACCTTGCCATAGCAGGGAATGATCACCGACACCGTTGGATTGGCGCTGCTGGGCAACGTAATGCAACGTGGGTCCGTGCCTTGTATCAGTGTCGGGCTCAGCTCTGCCGATATGGGTGCCGAGCGCCTGATGCGCCTGGCACGACGCCATAGGACATACTGATGGGGAAGTTGAAGCGTTATCGTCCACCAGAACAGCAAGAAGGCACGTCGCCTGAGCAACGGAAGCCATTGCTGAACTACTCGAAGAAGCGGGCGTTCCGGGCACGCATTCATGCACATACGCGTAGAATGGAAGGTGTTAACAATCTCTTGAAAAACGGGGGCCCTTGCGAACGGGCCGCCTGCCTTGTCAGGCCCTTAACCCAGCGCTCGGTTGATGGGGGCGGAGGTCAGCGCCGGCTGAGTTCCGCGAAATCTTCTTCGCGAAATTCGGTGGGAGCGCGCTTGCCCTCGCTTGCCCTGACAGTCTCCTGCTGGCGGAGTTCCACCCGTCGGATTTTGCCCGAAATCGTCTTCGGCAGATCGGTGAACTCAAGCCGACGCACGCGCTTGAACGGCGCGAGCGTTTCACGGAGGTGCTGGAAGATCGACAATGCCGTTGCGGCATCCGCCGTGCTGCCGGAGGTCAGCGCGATATAGGCCTTCGGCACCGCCATCCGGATCGCATCAGGAGCCGGCACCACGGCTGCCTCGGCAACCGCAGGATGCTCGATCAGGGCGCTTTCCAGTTCGAACGGGCTGATCCGGTAGTCGGACGCTTTGAACACGTCATCGGCACGACCGATGTAGGTATAGTAACCATCCGTGCTGCGGGCGGCGATATCGCCAGTGCGATAAGCAGCCGCGCCCAGCGGCGCAAACGACCCGTCATCGTTCTGGTAACCGCGCATCAGCCCGACCGGCGGCGGATCGAGATCGATGCAGACCTCGCCTTCTTCAACCTCCTTGTCGTCTGCGTCCAGCAGACGAATGCGGAAGCCAGGCGACTCCTGACCCATCGATCCAGACTCGACCCGCTCGCCGGGGAAGCAGCCGATCTGCAACGTGGTCTCGGTCTGGCCGTAGCCCTCCCGCACCGTCAGGCCCCAGACCTTCTGGACATGGTCAATGATCTCGGGATTGCATGGCTCGCCAGCCGAGCAGACCTCGCGCAGCGACGTTTTCCAGCGGGCCAAGTCCTCCTGCACCAACATGCGCCACACGGTGGGTGGTGCGCAGAGCGTCGTGACCTTGTGCTCGGCAATGGCGTCCAGCATTCCCTGTGCGTTGAAGCGCGGCTGGTTGGCGATGAACACGGTTGAACCGGCGTTCCACGGCGCGAAAAAGCAGCTATAGGCGTGCTTGGCCCAGCCAGGCGAAGAAATGTTCAGGTGCATGTCGCCGGGTTGCAGACCGATCCAGTACATCGTGACCAGATGGCCGACCGGATAGCTCTGATGACTGTGCTCCACGAGCTTCGGACGGGACGTGGTGCCCGAGGTGAAATACAGCAGCATCGGATCCGTCGCCCGAGTGACGCCTTCCGCGGCGAACCGGACATCGCCGTGCAACAGATCCGCGTAGCTGTGCCATCCTGCCGGCGCGTCTCCAACCGCAATGCGCGTCACTGTTGGATCGAGCTCGTTGAATTTTGCCGCATCCGAAGCGTTGGCGATCAGGTGGCGAACCCGGCCGCGCTCGAAGCGATCCTTCAGGTCGTTCGGAGTCAGCAGCGTGCTCGCCGGAATGACAACCGCGCCGAGTTTCATCGCCGCGAGCATGACTTCCCACAGCGGCACGACGTTACCAAGCATCAGCAGGATGCGCTCACCGCGTCTTACGCCGAGAGCGCGCAGGCCATTGGCGATGCGGTTAGAGCTTTCCGACAGTTGGGCGAACGTGACCGTCGCGGCTCCATCGCCGACGATCTTCAGTGCTAGGCGTGCACCGCTCTCGCCTTGCGCCAACTCGGCATCGAACCAGTCGAGTGCGTAGTTGAAGTTGTCCAGCTGTGGCCAGCGAAAGCCCGCATGCGCGCGACGATAGTCCATACGGTGCTCGAACAGGAAATCGCGCGCCTGTTTGAACGCTGCAGCCCCCATTGATGTCTCCTTTATTGCCGCGGCTGCGATTCCAGCCAACGGAACACGACCGAAAAGTCTTTGGCGCCGTCGCCGGCGTCAACCACGGCTTGATAGAGCGACATGGCGTGGGCGCCGAGTGGCGTCGGCGACCCGACCGCATCGGCTGCTGTCTGCGAGAGCTTCACGTCCTTCAGCATCAGCGCCGCCATGAAGCCCGCGGCGTACTCGCGGTTAGACGGCGCCGCGGGCACGGGGCCAGGTGCCGGACAATAGTTCGACAAAGCCCAGGACTGCCCGGAGGACGTGGATGCGATTTGAAAAAGCCTATCCCAATCCAGTCCCAGCTTTCGCGCCAGCAAGAAGCCTTCGCTCACACCGGCCATGTTGATCGCAAGCATCATGTTGTTGCAGATCTTGGCCGCTTGGCCCGAACCTGGGCCGCCGGCATGCACGATGTTCTTCCCCATCGCCTGCAGCACTGGCAGGCCGCGCGCGAATGCGGTGTCGCTGCCGCCGACCATGAAGGTCAGCGTCGCGGCAACGGCGCCGCCCACGCCGCCAGATACCGGGGCATCCAGCATTTCCAGCCCCGCCTTGTGCGCCGCTTCGGTGACAATGCGTGCGCTTTCCACGTCGATGGTCGAGCAGTCGATCAGCAACGGCGCCGTGCCTTTGACGGCCTCGATCAAGGCGCCCTGATGCAGCCATACCTCGCGCACGTGTTCGCCGGCCGGAAGCATCGTGATGACAACGTCGGCATCGCGCGCTGCCTCCGCGGCACTGGCAGCCACCGCCGCGCCGGCCGATGCCAGCTTCTGGACTGCGGCGGCATTTAGGTCATAGCCGCGCACGCGATGCCCCGCCTTCACCAGGTTGGCGGCCATCGGCGCTCCCATGTTGCCCAAGCCGATAAAGCCGATCGTCGCCATGGTCACAGCACCTCGAAGATCTCGTACACCGGCCCTTCCGGCGGACGTCGGCCGGTGCCGATCGCAATGATGCGGTTCAGCCAGTCGTAATGCGGGGCCGCTGTTTCAAACGTGATTGCTGTTCGGAAGTAGTATTCTGATGGATCGACATTCTCTCCCCGGTTGAGCCTGTCCATCACCGCTGTCGGACCATGACGCATCCCGCGATAGGTCATGCCGATCAGCGCCTTGTCCTCGGTTTCCAGTACCAATCGCACATCGAGCGTGGTGGATCCGTCGCCGCGCACCATGATCCAGTCGGCACCGCCGGCCAGTACCGTGCCGCGCAACCGCTCGCCCTGGAACTTGCCACCGGACACCAGACCGATGCGTCGGTTGCCGCTGGGTGTCGCGCCGATCGCCTGCATTCCGCCAACAGTGAGGGTCAGGGTCATCAGATGCGCGGTACGAATTTCGGCCATTGGCAGTCCCCGCTTTCTTGCGATTCCCGCCGTCGATCAGACCCGATACCGAACGGCCGGGCAAGCGCGGCTTACGCGTCTGGCCCCACAACCAACCCGGCGCTAGCATTTCCCCGCAGGTCACCCGGAGAACCACAATGCCAACCGAGTATCCGCTGCCATCCAGCGAACCCGCGAGCCTGGGCTTTGCCGCCAAGCCACTCGAGCATTTGGATCGGCTGATCAAGCAACATATCGAAGAGGGCCGCTATCCTGGCGCACAGATCGCCCTCGCCCGCCACGGCCAACTTGCGCTTTTCCGGACGTATGGCGACGCCGCGACCGAACCCACGCGCAAGCCGGCGACCAATGACTCGCTTTTCCTGCTGTTCAGCCAGACCAAGGTGCTGACGAGCTCCGCCGTTTGGCGATTGGTGGAGGAGGGCAGGCTGTCCTTCATGGACAAGATCGCCGATCACCTGCCCGAGTTCGCCGCCCGTGGCAAAGCCGACATCACGCTGCAGCAGGTAATGACGCACCAAGGCGGGTTTCCCTCCAACAATGTGACCAAGGCCACCTGGGCGGACCATGCGCGCATGCGCGCCGAAGTGTGCGACTTCGCGCTGGACTGGACGCCGGGTTCGAAGCTGCAATATCACGGCCAGGCTGCGCATCTGGTGCAGGCGATGGTGATCGAGGCGGTCACCGGCCAGGACTACCGCGATGTGATCCGGGACATGGTGATCGGACCGCTTGGTCTCGGCGACGATATCTACATCGGCGTGCCGATGCAGTTGCAAACCCGCTGCACCGATACGTATGCGCCGGAGCCGCGCGACAACTCTGCAGAGTTCCGTGCCGCTGGCTTGCCAAGTGGTGGTGGCTTCGCCACGGCGCGCGGCATGGCGGCGTTCTACCAGATGCTGCTCGGCAAAGGCCGCCTCGGGAACGTGCGGTTGTTCTCGCCGCGGCTGGTGGCCTACGTGTCGCGCAACCACACCGGCGAGCGGCCGGATGAGCAGATGAACGGCATTCCAATGCACCGCGGACTTGGCCCTCACGTGCGCGGAGAGAGCGATCGGATCCGCGGCCTTGGCACGATCGGCGCGCCCTCGACCTTCGGCCATGGCGGCGTGGGGTCATCGTACTCTTGGGCGGATCCTGAAAGCGGTGTGTCGTTCACCTATCTCACCAACTACGTGTCACCCGATCCCTGGCATTCGGCGCGGCTGGATCGCGTGGCCAATCTGGTGCACGCCGCGATCGACTAATGCCCGCCACCAGTGACGCGCGACTAAGCTTCACGTGTCATTGCGACGAAGCGAAGCAATCTCGTGCCTTGTGTGCTCTGGCCCGGGATTGCTTCCTCTCGCCACCTTTGCTCGCGGTCCTCGCAATGATGGCGGCACAGCTGAAGCGGTTCGTCGCCTCACCGTGATGTGCCTTGCACCGTAATCGCCTGCGGCCATTTCGCATAAGCCATGCCGTACGCATCCAACGATGACCTTCCGCCCGCCGTGGCCGATCATCTGCCGCCGCACGCGCAGGACATTTTTCGCGAGGCGTTCAACCACGCGTGGGACGAATACGGCGGAGACGAGCAGCGGGCATTTCGCGTCGCCTGGGCGGCGGTGAAGCGGGGCTATCGCAAGCGAGGGGATGAGTGGGTGCCGATCGGCAGATAGTCCCCTCTGTTATCGCGCGAGAAGATCTGCCGCTGCCTCGGCGAGTACCTGGCAGCCCAAGACGATGTCCTCGTCTTTGGTATTCTCCGCGTAATGATGGCTGATCCCGCCGATCGACGGCACGAACAGCATCGCTGATTTCGTCCGCTCGGCCAGAATCTGCGCATCATGTCCGGCTCCACTCGGCATCCGCACATGCAGGCCCGCGGCATGCTCTTGCGCCGCTCGCTCCAGCGCATTCTGAAAGCCGTGATCCATCGCCTGGGGTGTGGATTGCCCGCGCTCCACGATGGTTACCCTGCACGGTCCGCTGTTCGCTTCGGCCACCAGGGATTCCAACTCACGGTCGAGCTTTGCGAGCATCGCCGGATCCGTGTCGCGGAACTGGAACAACATTTCTGCGCGGCCGGGAACGATGCTAGGTGCGCCGGGATCAAGCGAAATGCGGCCGGTGGTCCAAACCGTGCGCGGCCCTGCCACCTGCGGAAAGCGATCGTAAATCGCCGATGCCAGCCGAACCAGCGCGACACCGGCATCCTTGCGAATGGCCATCCGCGTGGTGCCGGCGTGGTTCTGCACACCGTCGAACACAATGCGGAACCGATGACTGCCAACAATGGCGGTGACGATACCGATGCGCTTACCGGTATCTTCAAGCTCCGCTCCTTGTTCAATATGCGCCTCCAGGTAACCGAGATAGCGCGCCGAGTCGATCGTTGCGCGCGGCCTTCCGGCAAAGCCGGCGCGGGCCAGGGCGTCCCGCAGTGTGGTGCCTTCGCGGTCGTGGCAGGTGTCGATTTCCGCTTCCGGCAACAGGCCACAGAATGACCGGCTGCCGATGAATGAGCCGAAGTGCCCTTCTTCATCGGCCCAGGCCGCGACATCGATGTTGCCCCCGAGCGTGCGGGCAACTTCCAGCCCATAGATCACACCTAGTGCGCCATCGAGCCAGCCAGCGTGCGGCTGCGTTTCCAGATGGCTGCCCAGCAACAGCTTCCTGCCCGCACCCGGCGCACGACCAATGACATTGCCGATGCCATCGATTTCCGGTTCAAGCCCTGCCGCGGAAATCCGTGCGACCAGCCAATGTCGCGACTGCACGTCCTCGGGTGAGTAGGTTGGCCGGTGTACGCCGGTCTTGTATTCGCCGATCTTGCGCAGCGCGTAGAGATCGCCAAGCAGCCGGTCGCTGTCGATGCGTGTAGTCATGGTGCGAGCGTCATCCCTTGGGGACGGATCAGTCCATCCGGCGTTGGCGTAAAGCCAGACACTTTGTCCGACATCGCCCACAGCCACTTGGCATGATACAGAACAAGATGCGGACGATCGGTCGTATAGATATCGACCACCTGTCGATACAGCGCCTGCCGCTGCGCCACATCAGTCACGCCGCGAGCGCGCGCCAGCAGGTCGTCGAACTTGGGATTGCAGTATTTGCCCCAGTTGAGAAAGCCGTCGCAGGCAAGCCAGATCGCCACATTGCCGTCCGGGTCTGGCCGCCCACTCCAGATCACGATCGTCGCGTGATAATTGCCGGCACGTCCCGCTGCAACGAGCGTGTTCGCCTCCGCAGTTTGCAGCTTGACGTCGAAGCCGGCCTCGCTGGCCATCGACTGCACCACCTGGCCGACCTGCTGCTCAACTGGGCTGTTGCCGGTCAGCAGTGTGAAGCTGGGATGCTGCTGCCCGGCGTCCTTCAGGAGCACCTTAGCCTTGGCAAGGTCGCGCACGGGCACCGGATGGTCTGGATCCCAGTAGCGGCTGCGCGGTGCCTCGAACTGGTTTGATGGTATGAACTGACCATCGAACACCACCTGGTTCAGGGCAGACCGATCAATCGCGGCATCGAGCGCCGCGCGCACGCGCGGGTCTTTGAGCGGTGTGTCGGCGGCCAGATTGATGCTCATCGAGTAGTAGGCGAGCGCGGCCTGGCTAACCAGCCGCAGCTTGGGGTCCTTCTTCACCGTCACCACATCGGTCGGCCCCAGCCGCTCGACCATGTCCAGCTGCCCCGCCTGGAGGTTGACCAGCCGCACTGTCGTATCGGGCTGCGGGTGATAAACGATGCGATCGAGCTTGATCGCCCCAGGGTCCCAATAGCCCGTGAAGCGATCGACGACGATGCGATCCTGCGCCACGCGCTGCGTCAGCTTGAACGGCCCGGCGCATGGCAGATCGGTGCTGACATCCCGAGCAAGTGCCTTGGGCGAGATGATCATGCCGGCGCGATCCGCCAATACAGCGACGAGTGGCGCATAAGGCTGCGCCAGGTGCAGCCGCAATGTGTGCGGATCAACGAGCTCCACGGAGGTTACCGGCTTGAGCTCGCTCTTGCGCAGGCTTTCGGGCGCACTGCGGTAGCGCTCCAGGTTGGCCTTGACCGCGTCGGCATCCACGGACTCGCCATCATGGAATTTCACGCCGTCGCGCAGTGCGATGGTAAGGACCAGGTTGTCGGGGGACCAATTCCAGGACGTCGCGAGCTGCGGAACGAAATCGTTCTGGGAATCGATGTCGATCAGCTTGTCGCAGACGGAAGCAAAAACCACCCGCCCGACGAAGGACCCGCCACGAGCAGGGTCAAGCGCATCGGGATCCTCGTTGAGGCCAATCCGCAAGGTCGCCGCCTGCAACTGGCCGGCCAACAGCAGGCCCACCACAGATCTCCCAGCCAGGGCTCGGCATATCTGACGCCAATACTGCCACATCAGTCGGTACCCCTTGTCCGCAGTCACGAGCCCTGACGCGGCTGGGCGCCAGAATGAAATGGCAGTCCGCCGAGGACAAGTGACATTGGTCCTCGAGAAAGGTGCGTTGTCATCGAACCTTCATCAAACTGCAATACTCCCTAAACCGCCAGCTCTTATTAGCTGTCGGGTGCCAGGGGCCGGGCATGACGACCGCCAGCATCGAGCGGCGCTTAAAGTATCGCGCCCCGTTACTGGTGGTTGTTGTTCACTCTGAACAACTACATTTATGAACTTTGTCTACTTGACTGGAGTTATACTGTATGGTTTGTGTTCCGCCCCCTTGGGAGAGGATCTATCAAGGGAAGTTAGAAAATGAAATTCGGTAGCATCGTCGTGGCGCTTGGATATGTCGCCGCCGCCACATGGGTTGCTCCTGACATCGCACATGCGCAATCGCAGATCACCGGCGCAGGATCGACTTTTGCCGCGCCGATCTATTCGAAATGGGGTGAAGCCGCCGCGTCGACGGCGGGCGTGAAGCTGAATTACCAGGCCATCGGCTCAGGCGCGGGCATCAACCAGATCAACAATCGCACCGTGGATTTCGGCGCCTCCGATATGCCTGTGCCGGCAGAGCAGTTGAAGGATCACAGGCTGATGCAGTTCCCTACCGTGATCGGTGGTGTAGACATCATCGTCAACCTGCCGGAGGTGAAGCCAGACGAGCTGAAACTGACGGGTGAACTGATCGCCGACATCTATCTTGGCAAGATCACGAAATGGAACGACTCGAAGATCGCGGAGGTGAACCAGGGTCTGAAGCTGCCGAACACGACGATCGCTCCGGTATACCGCGCTGACGGTTCCGGCACGACGTTCGTCTTCACCGACTATTTGTCCATGCAGAGCCCAGACTGGAAATCCAAGGTGGGATCCTCGACCAGCGTGAAGTGGCTCGCCGGCACCGGTGCAAAAGGCAGTGACGGTGTTTCCGGCACAGTCCACAACATCAAGGGCGGCATTGGTTACGTGGAAAGCGCGTATGCCAAGATGAACAAGCTGGTGACCACGCAACTGCGCAACAAGGCAGGCAAATTCGTGGCGCCGACCATGGACAGCTACAAGGCCGCCGCGGCAAGCGCGGACTGGTCGAAGGTGCAGAACTTCGCGATTGACCTCAATGACCAGCCTGGCGACAACAGCTGGCCGATCGAGTCTGCCACGTTTGTGCTGCTGCCGACCGATCCGAAGGATCCGAACCAGAGTGCTGCGGTGAAGAAGTTCTTTGAATGGGGCTTCGCGCATGGCAACGACATCGGAGAGCAGCTTCTCTACATCCCGCTTCCAGCGAGCGTGAAAGACGCAGTGCGGGCTGCCTGGAAGGCGGAAGTGCCCGGCACCATCTGATCCCACACGTGCAGCAAACAGCCGTATTGGCCGCGTCGCCCGGCACGCGACGCCGCAGCTACCAGGTCGGGGACACAGTTTTCGCGTCCCTGACCCGAGCATCCGGCGCGTTCGTCTTGATTCTGCTGGGCAGCTTGATTCTGTCGCTGCTGATCGGCGGCCTGCCTGCCTTGCGCCAATTCGGGGTCGGGTTCCTCACCTCCGCCGACTGGGATCCTGTGCAGCAGGTATTCGGCGCAGCCGTCTCGGTCTATGGCACGCTGATAACCTCGGTCGTCGCACTAATCCTCGCCGTACCGTTGGCGTTCGGCATCGCCTACTACCTGACTGAACTCGCTCCTACATGGCTGCGCCGGCCGGTTGGCGCTGCCGTCGAGCTGCTGGCAGCTGTTCCATCGATCATCTATGGCATGTGGGGCTTCTTCGTCGTCGTCCCGTTGATGTCGCAATATGTCCAGCCATTGGTGATCGACGCGCTGGATGGGATCCCCTTGCTGCAGGACCTGTTTGCCGGGCCGCCGTTCGGTACTGGCCTGTTCACTGCCGCGCTGATCCTCGCGGTGATGGTCATCCCGTTCATCGCAGCGACCATGCGGGACGTGTTTGAGACTGTGCCGGCCGTCTACAAGGAATCGGCCTACGGGGTCGGATGCACTACCTGGGAGGTCATGCGCTCGATCGTGGTGCCCTACACGCGCGTCTCGGTGGTCGGTGGCATCATGCTTGGTCTTGGCCGCGCATTGGGTGAGACGATGGCTGTCACCTTCGTCATCGGCAACACCGACCGCATTTCGACCAGCCTGTTCGGACCTGGCAACACGATAGCCTCGATCGTGGCGTTGGAGTTTCCCGAAAGTCCCGCCGGCAGCCTCAAGCTTTCGGCACTGCTGGCTCTCGGCTTCATCCTGTTCGTCATTTCATTCATCGTGCTGGCGACATCGCGCGTGCTCCTGCGTCCGCGTCTGAAGGTGTGACCATGAGCGCGACAACCTTCGGTTCGCTTGCTGGTCCGGCCAGGAACGAGCAGGTCGCACGTGCACTCGGCCGACGACGCCGGCGGACCAGCCGCATCATCGGTGCGCTGTGCCTGGCCGCGACTGTGATCGGGCTGCTGTTTCTTGCTTCGATCCTCGTCACGCTGGTTTGGCGTGGCGCCGCCGGTCTTTCGATTGCTGTGTTCACTCAGACCACCAAACCACCAGGCTCCAACGGTGGATTGCTGAATGCGATCGTCGGCACGCTGATCCAGACCGGCATCGGTACGCTGATCGGCACTCCTATCGGCCTGTTGGTGGGTACCTATCTCGCCGAATACGGCCGAGGCTCGGCATTGGCAAACGCGGTCCGCTTCGTCTCCGACGTGCTGCTATCGGCGCCGTCGATCCTGATCGGGCTGTTCATCTACCAACTTTGCGTGGAGCCGTTCGGCGGCTTTTCGGGCATAGCCGGCTGCCTCGCGCTGGCCGTGATCGTTATTCCGATTGTGGTGCGAACGACCGAGGACATGCTGCAACTCATCCCGCCCAGCCTGCGCGAGGCGGCCATGGCACTCGGTGCACCGAAGTGGAAGACCGTCGTTCTGGTTTGCTACCGCGCTGCGATGAACGGTATCGTCACTGGCGTGCTGCTCGCCATCGCACGCATCGCTGGTGAGACCGCACCCCTATTGTTCACCAGCCTCGGCAATCTCAACTGGTCGATCAGCCTGGCACAACCGATGTCCAGTCTGCCGGTGACCATCTATCAGTATGCCGGCTCGGCATTCGGAGATTGGGTGCAGCTCGCCTGGGCAGGCGCACTGCTGATCACAGTCGGGGTGCTGGCCACAAATATTCTGGCGAGATTTGCCTTGCGCGGCGGGAGATGAGAATGAGCACGGCCATGAGCGTATCGCAGGATCGGCAGGCGAGCTTCGGCGGTGTTCAGGCGCGCGCAAGCGACCTGCGAATGAACGAGCCGCGTATCGCGATCAAGCAACTGAACTTCTACTATGGCAGCAATCAGGCCCTGAAGAATGTTCAGCTGAATTTCCCCGATCGGCAGGTGACGGGAATGATTGGCCCGTCGGGTTGTGGCAAATCGACTCTGCTGCGCGTATTGAACCGGATGTACGATCTCTATCCGGGCCAGCGCGCCACCGGCGATGTCATGATGGGCGGCATGAACATCATCGACCCAGCCGTGGATCTGAATGCGCTGCGTGCACGGATCGGTATGGTTTTCCAAAAGCCGACGCCGTTCCCTATGACAATCTATGACAATATCGCGTTCGGCGTAAAGTTGCATGAAAGGCTGTCGAAGGCCGAGATGGACGAGCGGATCGAGTGGTCGCTCACGCGCGGCGCCTTGTGGGAAGAGGTGAAGGATCGTCTCAATAGCTCTGCGATGGCCCTCTCCGGCGGCCAGCAGCAGCGCCTCTGCATTGCACGCACGATCGCGGTCCGGCCCGAGGTCATCCTGTTCGATGAGCCGACCAGTGCGCTCGATCCGATCAGCACGTTGAAGATCGAGGAGCTGATCGACGAACTGAAGCACGACTTCACGATCGCCATTGTGACGCACAACATGCAACAGGCGGCACGGTGCGCCGATCAGGTGGCGTTCTTTTATCTTGGCGAGATGGTGGAAGTGGCGTCGGCAGGTGAGATGTTCACCGCACCGAAGCAGCGCCGAACGCAGGAATATATCACCGGCCGATTCGGCTGACCGGAGGCACACCATGTCCGTAGCGCCGGAACATTTGGTAAAGAGCTTCGACCAAGAGCTGAAGCGCCTCCGCAACCTGATGACGGAAATGGGCGGCATCGTCGAAACCCAGGTCGCGCTCGCCGCCGACGCCATCATGAATCGTGATGCCACCTCGGCGACCCGCGCTGTCGAGGAGGACCCCAAGGTCGATGCGCTGGAGCGCGAGGTGGAAAAGCTGGTGATCCGCCTGCTCGCACTGCGCCAGCCGGTTGCCGACGATCTGCGGCGAGCAGTCAGCGCTCTCAAGATCACCGGAGATCTCGAACGCATCGGGGACTATGCCGCCAACGTCGCCAAACGTTCCATCGTGCTGGCGCAGTTCTCACTGCCCTACTCGCTGGCCGGGCTCGCGCACATGGCACAACTGGTACAGGGGCAGCTGAAATCGATCATCGACGCACTCGGCGATAATGATGCCGAGAAGGCGGTTGAAGTCTGGCGGTCCGACCAGGTGGTCGATGATATCTACAACGCGCTCTTCCGCGAGCTGATCACCTATATGATGGAGGATCCGCGCAACATCACACCCTGCACCCATCTGTTGTTCATCGCCAAGAATCTCGAGCGAATTGGCGATCATGCGACGAACATTGCCGAAAATCTATATTATACTGTCACGGGTGAATCGTTGCCAGATTCGCGTCCGAAGGGCGACACCTCGGCGTTCGCTGTGGTGCGGCCGCAAGAGTGAGAACTGGTATGCCTGACGCCATCTCCTCGCTAACCAAGCCGCTGGTACTCGTCGTCGAAGACGAAGCCGCATTGGCAACAATGCTGCGCTACAATCTGGAAAAGCAGGGCTTCCGTGTCGAGGAGGCAACCGATGGTCAAGAGGCATTGACCCGCATCGCCGAGGCACAGCCCGATCTGGTCCTGCTCGACTGGATGCTGCCGCAGATGTCCGGTCTTGAAGTGTGCCGTCAGATCAGGCGCCGCTCGGCAACGCGCGACCTGCCGGTGATTATGGTCACCGCGCGCACCGACGATCAAGATGCCGTTCGCGGACTTAACACCGGGGCAGACGACTACATCGCCAAGCCCTTCTCGATGGACGCACTGCTGGCACGGATCCGTGCGCTTCTGCGCCGGGCAAATTCGCTGCCGGTGAAGGGCCAGCTGACGTTTCATGACATTTCCATGGACCTCACGTCACATCGAGTGCAGCGCAATGGCCGACCGGTCCACCTGGGACCGACCGAATTCCGCCTGCTGGAGTTCTTTATGCAACATCCACGTCGGGTGTTCTCGCGCGAAGAACTGCTGGATTCCGTCTGGGGTCGGGATATTCACGTCGAGCCCCGCACAGTCGATGTGCATATTCGTCGGCTGCGCAAGTCGATCAACGCCACGGGCGAGTTGGACATCGTTCGCACGGTCCGCGCCGCTGGCTACGCGCTGGACACCGAGCCGATCTGATCACATTGCGGTAAGTGCAGCGACCTAGCAATCTCCGGTGAATAGCTTCGCTGCACAGGATCGCCATGACCCAGCCGCTGCCGTCGCCTGATGAACTTCGCAGGCTTCTCTACACGCCCGTGCTGTCGGACGTTCTCGACAGTTTTGGGCTGATGCATCAGGCACTACGGCCATTCGTACGCCCGCTCGACGAATCGCTCGTGCTGCTTGGTCGCGTCCGCACCGGCCGTTACGAAGCGACGGATACGGTTCCACCCGGCCACAACCCCTACGCGCTGGAAATGGATCTGATCGATGGCCTCCATCCGGGCGAAGTGCCGGTGCTGGCCTGCGGCGGGCCCACAGACTGGATCGCACCATGGGGCGAATTACTGTCGACTGCAGCCCGCGCCCGCGGCGCCGCGGGGTGCGTGACCGATGGTCTGGTGCGCGATGTCGCACGGATCCGAGCGATGCGGTTTCCGGTGTTCCACGGTGGCGTTGGGCCGCTCGATACCAGGGGCCGTGCCGAGATGGTCGAGAAGGACACGGTCATCGACATCGCCGGCGTGCGCGTCGCATCCGGCGACTGGGTCTTGGGTGACGTTGATGGCGTCGTGTTCGTCCCGTCTGATAAAGCCGAGGCGGTGTTTCATGCGGCTCTCGATAAGATTGCTGCCGAAGATACGACGCGGGCAGAACTGGAAGCGGGCGAGTCGCTCCGGGTCGTGTATGCGCGCTATGGCGTGCTGTAGACGTTTCCCAAAATTGATAGAGGGGGTGGTGGATTTTGGATCAGCCGTCTAAGACCACTGTGACTGTGGGCGATTCGCTGCCCAGCCGGTTGTTCCAGCGAGGAGACAGTATGTCCAAGGCCTTTATCGCCCAGGTGCTGCAGGAGTCGGCAGATCTGACCGGCACGGCAGCCAATCGCGCTGCTGGCGATCTGATGGATGCGATTATCAAGGAGATGAAGAAGGCGGGCAAGTTCACCCTGCCAAGCTTTGGCACGTTCACCGTACGAAAGACCAGGGCCCGCAAAGGCCTGAACCCGCGCACCGGCGAGTCCATCAAGGTCAAGGCTGGAAAGACTGTACGATTCAAAGCCTCGCCGTCATTGAAGAAAGCCGTCTGATCCGCCGCGCAACGCCGACCGCCACACGCCCCGGCTTTGGCGTGCTGGTCGTGGCCCTCGGCACACTGGTGGTGCCGTTCGACTCCTCGGTCAATTTTGCCTTTCCCTTCATCACCCGCGCTTTCGGATTGCCGATACCGGCTATCCAGTGGGTGGTGATCGCCTACACGCTGACCTACGCGGCACTGATGCTGGTGTTCGGTCGGCTCGGGGACGTGCTGGGGTATCGCCGCGTGTTCCTGGCCGGCAGCTTATGGAGTGCCATTGCCTTCGTGCTCTGCGCATTGGCGCAGAGCTACGCTGCCTTGCTGGCCGCGCGGGTGCTGCAAGGTGTCGGCGCAGCGCTGGTCTTGAGTTGTGGACCGGCGCTGGCCACAAGTCTTCACTCAGAATCATCGCGCACCCGCGTGCTGGGACTCTACACTATGGTGATCGGTCTCGGCGGCGCCTTGGGACCGCTGATCGCTGGTGCGCTGGTGCCGATCATCGATTGGCCTGCGGTATTCTGGTTCCGGGCACCGTTGGCACTGCTGGCGTTTCTTCTGGGGTGGCAACTGCCCCGTGACAGCCGCCGCGCGCACCGCGAACCATTCGACGCTGTCGGCGGCGCACTGCTTGTGCTGGCGATCAGTGCCCTGCTGCTGGCTCTCAATCAGTTGCAGCAGCATCTGACGATGTGCGCCGCGGCGGCGGTAATCTGCATACTCGCGACAATTGGGTTCGTTCTTCAGGAACGCCGAACCGAGCGACCGATCATCGATCTCCGATTCTTTCGCGATTTCGATTTCTCGCTTCTGAATGCCGGCCACGCAGCGCTTAATCTTGCCGGCTTCTCAGTGCTCCTTCTGGTGCCATTCTATCTCAGCCGATTTGGCGGTCTGAGCCCTTACAGCACTGGCCTGCTGCTCGCCTGCTCGCCTGCCGGGACTGCCATCGCAGGGCCCCTTGCGGCACGATTGGGAGGCTACGTGCCGCCACGGCTGCTTGCGTTGATCGGAGCAGGAGCGATGGCGATTGGTCAAATCGTCATTGGCACGGCTGATGCCACGCCGAACATTCTGTTGCTCGGGACCGCTATGGCACTGCAAGGCGCAGGCGTTGGACTGTTTCAGGTCGCCTATTTCGATATTGTGACGTCGGCGATTCCACGTGCCGATCGGGGCGTCGCCGGAAGTCTGGTGATGATGACGCGCACGCTCGGCACGGTGAGTGGCGCAACAGTGCTTATGCTATTGTTTCAAACTTGGCGTAGCGATGCGCTAGCCGCCGGTGCTCCAGAGATCATGGCATTTATCGCCGGTTTCGGCTTCACCTTTAAGATTGCTGCCGCGCTGCCGACGCTGGTCTTGCTGGTCGGCTTGGCACGAGGCTGGGGCCGCGCTTAACCCCGGACCACTCAGTGAGTCCAGTTCTCGATTCTACCGTAACGAAAATTGTCGGCATAGGCTTTCGGTTTGATCTGCCGTGATTGCGGCAGCTCCAGATCGTAAACGATGTCCTGCTTCTCGGCGTAAGCAACGGCTTCCTCCCGGGTCGCGAAAGTAAGCCGCACCTGCTGTTGTGTATCGCTGCTGCCAATCCAGCCCATCAGCGGATCAGGACGCTGCGGCGATAAACGCTCGAACTCCAGCACCCACTCATGCGTGCCAGCCCGACCAGACTGCATCGCATTCTTCGGTGGCTGATAGATGCGCGCTCGCATAATACCTCTTGTCGTACCTAGTCACGGGGTGGGACCCAGCCCGCGACCCCTTTGTATCCCAGATTCTGCCATAATGCGAACCCATCATTCCATCGGTGAGGTGCCGGCCGCGCTTACTGCGGATTCAGTCGGCTGCCTGCTGCCCTAGTCCAGGTGCTTCTGGCTTTAGATAAACGATCAGGCAACAACAACAAATTCCTAGGCCGACAAACGGGTATAGCAGCGCCACAATTGCCGCTGCACCAAAAAGACACAATGTAACGATCGATCGGATCCGCATGATCCGGCTCGCCCCTTCGCGCGAGGCGGTCAATCGGGTTGCCATCAACAAGCTCCCAAATGAGGAGAATATAGGTCGCATTCACCAACGAGAAGACGGCCGCATAGAATGCAACCGGTTGCGGCGCCAGTTCACTTACGGCCATCCATGCGGTTGAGAGAGGAAGCAGTGACACGGAAAACAGATGCGCAAAATTGAACCACATCAACCGAGGCGTAGTATGTGCCGCGTAACGCAGGAGATGATGATGATTGGCCCAGACGATCGCTATGAAAAGGTAGCTCACCGCATAACTTAGCCATGTCGGCCAAAGCGACAGAAGCGCGCGAAATGTAGGAGTCTCCGGCGGGCGAAGTTCTAAAACCAGCACTGTGATGAGGACGGCGAACACGCCATCCGAGAACATGCTCAGGCGCTCCGGGGTGGCTTTTGCGTTGAGCACGGCAATTACCCCTTTGCTATACAGCAAACGCCATCAGATGTTGCCCCGCCTGCTTCGGCCCCGGCAAGCGGGGCACACATGCTGGGACAATCCGAACGGGTGGCCCTTCGGTTTTTTGTCGCCAACAGCTCCGGTGTTCAGGCAGCCGGCATTCGGCAGAGCGCACACAGCTTGTTGCCATCAGGATCACGCAGATAAGCGAGATACACGGGGCCGACGCCACCCCGGCGAACACCGGGCGGATCCTCGATCGCCGTGCCGCCGTTCGCGACACCCACCTTGTGCCAGGCATCGGCCTGTTCCGGGTTTGCCATCGTGAACCCGATCGCCCCGCCGTTCGCGCTCGTTGCCGGCTTGCCATCAATGGGCTTGCTCACCATCAACAACCCACCGTTATGCGCATAAATCAGCCGCCCCTTGGCGTCCTCCGCCGCTGGCTTGCCACCGAGTGCGCCAAACAGCGCATCGTAGAACTTCTTCGATCGGGCGATGTCGTTGCTGCCGATCATGACGTGGCTGAACATTCCATTTTCCCTCACCAATACACATAAGCTGCCCGCGGTCGCGGCGCATCAGTACAACATGCTTTATGGGCACGAAAAGAGCCGCCATCCAGGGCCGCTCGCTACGCTGGATCCTCCAGGCCGATGGCGCGCAGCCGTGCGGTCTCCTTATCCCACCCGTCACGCTGCTTCACATTGAGGAAGAGGTGCACCTTGCGCTCGAGTAGGGCGGCGAGCTCCTCCCGCGCGCGGGCGCCGATCGCTTTGATCCGTTTGCCACCCTCACCGATCAGGATCGCCTTCTGACCCGGCCGCGCGACATACACGGTCGCATCGATCCGCACCGAGCCATCGCTGCGCTGCTGCCAATTCTCGGTCTCGACGGTCGCACTGTATGGGACTTCGTCATGCGTCTGCAGAAAGATCTGCTCCCGGACGAGCTCTGCCGCCAACAGCCGGTCGGGCAGATCAGTAAGATCGTCGTCCGGGTAAAGGTGCGGCCCTTCCGGTACTGAAATCGAAAGCGCATCTGCCAGCTCGCCCATGCCGTCGCCCTTTGCGGCGCTCACCATGAAGGTCTGCTCGAATGGCGTAGCTGCAGTCAGGGTAGCGGTCAGCGGCAACAGCGAAGGCGGCGGCACCAAGTCTATCTTGTTCAGCACCAGCCAACTCCGCCGTTGCTGTGCGCCGAGGTTCGCGGCGATCTGCCGCACTGCCTCGGTCGCGCCATCCTTTGCATCGATCAGAAACAGGGTCAGATCGGCGTCCCGCACGCCCGACCACGCCGCTGCAACCATCGCGCGATCCAGCCGCCGACGCGGATTAAAAATTCCCGGTGTATCGACCAGCAGCACCTGGCTGTCGCCGTGCAGCATAATCCCCAGCACGCGGAAACGCGTCGTCTGAGCCTTCGGCGTCACGATCGACAGCCTTGCCCCGGTGAGCCGGTTGATCAGCGTGGACTTCCCGGCGTTGGGCGCCCCGGCGATCGCGACGAAACCGCACCGCGAGGTCATATACAATGGCGGGGGCTACCCCGCTGATCTGCCGTATTGATCATTACGCACCCAACGTCTTCAGCAGGTCGCGCGCCGCGAGCTGCTCGGCCGCCCGTTTGCTGCCGGCAGTGCCCGATCCGCTAGCGTCACCAACCGCGACCGTCACCACGAACTCTGGTGCATGCGGGGGACCGACGCGCGATCTCACCGCATAGTCCGGCAGCGCCAGCCCGCGTGCCTGCACCCATTCCTGCAATCGAGTCTTGGCGTCCTTGGGGGGATCCTCGTGCCGCTCCATCACAGCGACCCACGCTCGCCGCACAAACTCCCTCGCGGCGCCCAGGCCACCGTCGAGGTAGAGAGCCCCCAGTGCAGCCTCCAGCGCGTCTGCCAGGACGGTCGCGCGACGTCGCACACCCGCCTTCGCCTCGCCTGGCGCCACGGCCAGCGCCTCGCCCAGGCCGATCGCCTCCGCCACCTCGGCGAGCACCGGCTGCGATACGAGCACCGCCAGGCGACGGCCGAGGTCGCCCTCCTGCTCACGCGGAAACCTCTCGGCCAACCACTCGGCGATCAGCAGGCCCAACACCCGATCGCCAATAAACTCCATTCGCTCGTTCGATCCTCTGCCCCTGACGCGCCCACGACTGTGTATCGCCGAACGATGCGTCATCGCCTCACGCAGCAGGTCGGGACGGGCAAACTCGTGACCGAGGATCGTCTCGATCGGGCTGGCCAACGCGTTCTCGGTCAGTGGACGAACATCAGCAGGCGGCTCCAGCGGATCTCAAACGGCCACCACCAGAACTCCCACCAGGGCTGCTCGGCATTGACCGAAAAGAAGATGATCTCGGCTTTGCCAACCAGGTTCTCGACCGGGACAAAGCCAACGCCATTCATGAATCGGCTGTCAGCTGAATTATCGCGATTGTCGCCCATCGCAAACACGTGGTCGGGCGGCACCACGTACTCCGGCGTGTTGTTCACGTCGCCTTCGTCGGTCTGTTTGATGATATCGTGCTTCACGCCGTTCGGCAGCGTCTCCTGATACAGCCGATCCACCATCTTGATGCCGTTGTCGTCCGCGACGTAATCGCCTTCCGGCTTGCGCGGACAAAGCTGACCGTTGATGTAAAGCTCCCCCTGGCGCATCTGGAGATGATCGCCAGGCAATCCGACAATACGCTTGATGTAGTCGGTGCTGTTGTCACGGGGATACTTGAATACAGCGACGTCCCCACGGTGGGGCAGGCTGCCGAAGATGCGCCCGGAGAACGGTGGCCAGCCGAATGGCAGGGAATAGCGCGAGTAGCCGTAGCTGTATTTTGCGACGAACAGGTAGTCACCCACCAGCAAGGTAGGAATCATGCTGCCGGACGGGATATTGAACGGTTCGAACAAAACGGTTCGCACCACGACAGCAATCAAGCCGGCGTAGACGATCGTTTTGATATTCTCGACCCAGGCATTCGACTTTCGCCTGGCTTTCGCCTTGGTCGCCATGCAGCGTGGGACTTCCGTCCGAAAAATACGGGCGGATCAAGCCCATGGGTCGATGGTGTGTCAAGCGAGCCAGCCGGTCCGTTGCCGGTTCGTCCCGTCCGGCAACGGACCGGCGCAACCTATCGGACAGATGCCATCGCGGCGGGGATGGCGCGCTGGATCAGTTGCATGGCCTGCGCCCGGTCGCCCGCAGCGAGGGCCTGCAGGGCCTGATTGACCTGGGCGATCGCGGGATTCTGGTCGGGGCTGTTGACCTGCCCAATCGGCACCGAGCGATCGAGCAGCCTGGTTTCGGCCATCTCAAGCGCCTGCTGCGCCTCACCGGTGCGGCCGCCCTGGAGCGACTGCTGCGCCGCACGGATATAGTCAGCCGGGGTCGCGTTCGGCCCGACGATCGGGGTCGGCAGGTTCGGCGCGATCTGAGAGCGCGTATCCGACTGATCGATGTTGCTGGCTCGGGTACCCAGCGGCATAGACATGCCGGTGCCGATCACATTGCCGGGCCGCGCACCGGTCTCGGGATGTGCGCCGGGTGGTATGCCTTGCGGGGCAACTGAAACCGCGGGCTGCGCCAATGCT
>JBKPOG010000242.1:0-9991 GCA_046732975.1 Pseudomonadota bacterium | reverse complement strand
ATACGAGGGCAAGACACTACGCGAGAACATGGGCCTGCCGCGTCCCAAGAACCGCTTCTTCGCTTGACTTTCGCACTGACCCGACCGCAGGCTGACCAGAGGCAAACGTCAGAGCGCCGCCATGCAAGGCGGACCGGGAACTAATGTACAGTTACATCGTACGGCGTCTCGCCTTCGGTGCGATTACAGTAATCGGCGTATCCATCGTCGTGTTCTTCGTGCTGCGCGTATTGCCGGGAGACCCGCTGGTAGCCATTTTCGGCCCTGAGGGATTCACCAAACTCTCGCCTGAGCAGCGTGCCAGCTACATGGCACAATTGGGGTTGAGCGACCCACTGATCCTGCAGTACTTGCGGTGGGTTCGCGACATCCTGACCGGCAGCCTGGGCCATTCGTTCTTCCGCTCGGAAAGTGTGGCCGAGATGATCGCGCGACGCGGGCCGCTGACGGCCGAAATCGCCGCCCTTTCGGTGGTGCTGTCATGGTTGGTCGGCATCCCGGTCGCCATTGTCAGCGCGCTACGACCCAACAGCATCGGCGACAACGTTTCGCGCTTTCTCAGCATCCTGTTCCTGGCGATACCTGGCTTCTGGCTCGCCATGCTGATCGTGCTGGTGCTGCTGTTCGGTCTCGGCTATCGCGCGCCACTGGCAAACGTCGCCTTTTTTACCGATCCGCTGGCCAACCTGCAGATCGTCGTTGGACCGGCAATTGTGTTGGGACTCGGGCAAGCCGCCTACATTGCCCGGATGGCCCGCTCCAGCCTGCTGGAGGTGGTGCGCGAAGATTATGTCCGCACTGCGCGCGCCAAAGGCCTGAACAACCGGCTGGTGATCGCGTTCCACGCGCTGCCCAATGCCCTGCTGCCGGTGATAACACTATCCGGCATCCTGCTTGGTTTCGTGCTCGCCGGTTCCATCCCTGTCGAGCGCGCCTTCGGGACGCCTGGTCTCGGCTACGCCATGTACACTGCAGTAAGTGAGCGCGACATCTTTGTCATGCAGAACCTGGTGTTCCTGTATTCGATCGTGTTCGTGCTGCTGAACATCACAGTTGACCTCGCCTCCGCCTGGCTCGACCCGAGGATTCGCTACCGATGAGCGTCACCCAGCCTGACACCACGCTGCCGCTGGAGAGCGTTGCTGTTGCGCAGCCATCGTGGTTGCGGCGCGCTGTCCGCGGTCTACGCACCTTTGCGCGACGATCGCCGATGTCCGCCTTCTGGGGCTGCGTTGCAGCCGCCATCATTTTAATGGCGATCGCTGCGCCGGCGCTCGCGCCGTACAACCCCGTGCGCGCAGATTTCCGCCACATGACCAAGCCACCGTCGGAGCTGCACTGGTTCGGCACCGATCAGATCGGGCGCGACACGTTGAGCCGCGTCATCTATGGCAGTCGCGCCTCGCTCACTGTCGCCGCGGGCGCGGTGCTGTTGGGCACGACACTCGGCGCGATCTGGGGCCTGACCTGCGGCTATTTCGGCGGCCGGTTCGACATCTTCAGCCAGCGCATCATCGAGTTCCTGCAATCCTTCCCCGACCTGATCCTCGCCATGGCAATCGCCATGGCGCTGGGCGCCGGCATGGGCACGGTGATCGTCGCCATTGCCATAACCCGAATACCATTCGGCGGTCGGGTGATCCGCGCCGTGGTGCTGTCGCTGAAGGAGCTGTCCTATGTCGAGGCGGCGCGCGGTCTTGGCGCGTCGCACCTGCGGATGATGGCGCGACACATCCTGCCGCAGTGCATCGCACCTTACCTGATCCTGGCCACCACTCACCTAGGCGTGGCGATCATCATCGAGGCTGCTCTTGGCTTCCTCGGCGTTGGCATTCCGCCACCGACACCGACCTGGGGTAACATGCTGGCGGATTCACTCAACGCCGGACTGGTCCCGCCATGGTGGCTCGTGCTGTTCCCTGGGGTTGCCATCACGCTGACAGTTCTGGCCTTCAATCTCTTGGGTGATGGCATACGCGACGCACTTGATCCGCGACTGCGCGGAGCCGTTTAGCCCCCGACACACGGGTCGCAACGACAATCGCTACTGCACCGCAGCCGGCGACAAAGGAAACCGCACCCCGCCGTGATGCAAATGGCACGCGGTCCAATGTCCCGGCACCGCTTCACGCAATGCCGGTACCTCATGCCGACATTGCGACATGGCGTAGGGACACCGCAGATGGAAATGACAGCCTGACGGCGGATTGATCGGGCTTGGGACGTCGCCACTCAGGATAACACGCTTGCGCCGCTGCGCACCCGCTTTGGGAATAGGCACCGCCGACAACAGCGCCTCCGTGTAAGGGTGCAGCGGCATGTCGAACAGGCTGTTCTTGTCGGTCATTTCGACGATGCGGCCAAGATACATGACCGCGATGCGGTGACTGATATGCTCCACCACCGCGAGGTCATGCGCCACGAACAGATACGACAGTTTGAATTCGTCCTGCAGGTCCATCATCAGGTTGATGATCTGCGCCTGGATCGAAACATCCAACGCCGATACTGGTTCATCGCCGACGATCAATTCCGGCTCAAGTGCCAATGCGCGGGCGATGCCGATGCGCTGCCGCTGCCCGCCGGAGAACATGTGCGGAAACGAATGCCTGTGCTCCGGCCGCAGACCAACGCGCTGGAACAGACTGGCGACGCGCTCCTGGCGTTCCGCCCGCGTGCCGGCATTGTGAATGATCAACGGCTCCTCGACGATGTCCCCGGCCGACATGCGCGGATTGAGCGATGCGTAAGGATCTTGGTAGATCATCTGCATCTGCTCGCGATACGGGAACATCTTCGCCGCATCGAATTCGGTGATGTCTTCACCGCGAACCTTGATGCGACCGGCCGTCGGTTCCACCAGCTTCAGCAGGGTGCGACCAACCGTCGACTTCCCACATCCGCTTTCGCCGACCAGGCCGAGTGTTTCACCGCGCTCGATATGGAACGATACACCATCTACCGCGTACACCTGACCGGACACGCGCGAAAACAGCCCTTTGTAGACCGGAAAATGCTTCTTGAGTGCCTCGACCTCCAGCAGCGGCGCGTTGCTCACAGCCCCTCTCCAGCGCGCCAGCATGCGACCCAATGTCCTGTCCGGTGCAGCTCCAGCTTTGGGGGCACTGCGTGACAGTGCTCGGTCGCCAGCGCGCAGCGCGGCGCGAAACTGCAACCCTTCGGCAAGTTGAACAGTGACGGCACCATGCCCTTGATCTCATTAAGTCGGCTCCGGCCGCGCGGCACGCGCCCGACGAGGTCGAGGCTGGGAATGGAACCCAGCAGTCCGCGCGTGTATGGATGGGCCGGACGTTCAAAAAGATCGTCGACCGGCGCCTCCTCCACCTTGCGTCCGGCATACATCACCACTACGCGGTCCGCGTTCTCTGCCACCACACCCATGTCGTGCGTGATCAGGATAATCGCGGTGCCCAGCGTATCGCGCAGCTCCCGCATCAGATCGAGGATCTGCGCCTGGATCGTCACGTCCAGCGCGGTTGTCGGCTCGTCTGCAATCAGCACCTTGGGATTGCACGATAGCGCCATGGCGATCATGACCCGCTGGCGCATGCCACCGGACAGCTGATGCGGAAACGCCTGCACACGCCGCTCCGGCTCGGGTATGTGAACCCGGCGCAGCATCTCAATCGCGCGGTCCAACGCTGCACGGTGCGACAGGCCTTGGTGGAGCGCCACCGCCTCGCTGATCTGCCGGCCGACGTTCAGCAGCGGGTTCAGCGACGTCATCGGCTCCTGGAAGATCATCGAAATGCGGTTGCCGCGGACCTTCTCCATTTCGCTCTCTGATAGCGTCAGCAGATCGGTGCCCTCGAATCGGATCGTACCGCCGGCGATGCGGCCGGGAGGGCTAGAGACGAGGCGCAGGATGGAGAGCGCTGTGACACTCTTGCCGCAACCCGACTCACCGACCACGCCAAGTGTTTCGCCGCCGCGGAGGCTGTACGACACGCCATCCACGGCCCGTACGATACCGGAGGGCGTGGCAAACTGCGTGTAAAGATCGTCGATCTCCAGCAGCGGAACCGCGGTTGCCGCGGCGGGCACGGACGGTTCGCGTAACGGCGACTGCACTTCACTCAAGACGTGACTCCCAAAATTCCGGTATGTTATCGTTGGCAAGACCACCGGGCCCGCGCGACATAACAGCACGTCAGCAGTGCCGGCGCAAAGAACAATGGGGAGGAGATGATGCACGATCGACCAAGCGCGCCTAAATGGCTGACCCGCCGTGGCCTACTGGCTTCTGCGGCCGGAGTGGCTGCGAGTGGCTACGGGCTGTATCCAAGGCCAGTGCTGGCAGACATTCCCGATCAGTTCGACGGTACTTCGTTCAAGCTCGCCGCACCCGACCCCAATCCAAAATACGGCGGTGTGCTCCGGATGGGCATTACCAATCGGGTGCCACACTTCGATTTGCACCAATCGGGCACCTACAACAACCTCGGTTCGATGGGTTGCATGTTCGACAACCTCATCCGGCGCGATCCGCGGGATGGCGGTAAGGCCGTCATTCCGGATCTGGCGCACAGCTGGGACATTGCCAAGGACAGGAAGACCTACACCTTCTTCCTGCGCAAAGGCATTCGGTTCCATGACGGGGCAGAACTGACGTCCGAAGACGTCAAGGCGACATTCGATCGGATCGTGAAGCCGCCGCAGGGTATCAGCATTCCACGCAGCATCCTGTTCCGGGCAGTCAGCTCGGTGGATGCGCCCGACAAATACACCGTGCAGTTCAAGCTCTCGGAGCCACGCCCCCCCGCCTTCATTATGGCGGCGATCGCCAGCGGCTGGAATGTCATTGTGCGCAAGAAGACGCTTGAGGACAACAACTACAACCTGCGCAAGGTGTGGCCGTACCCCGGCACGGGTCCATTTACCACCGTACGGCGCGTCGAGAATGAGATCTGGGTGGTGGAGAAAAACAAGAACTACTGGAACACCGGCCTGCCCTATCTCGATGGCATCGAGTTCTACAATCTGGTGCCGTTTTCGCCAGAACTTGGCTCGGGTATTCTATCAGGTCGCGTGGACTACGGCCGCGTCACGGATCCAGTGACTTTCAAAAAGGCGCAGGCTACCAAGGGCATGAAGGTATCCTCATTCAATCAAAGCGTGATCCATGCCACTTATACGAACACCAAGCGCGGGCCGCTCGCCGACCCGCGCGTTCGCCGCGCCATGCATCTGGCGCTCGATCGGCCGACTTTGATCGAGGCGATCAAGGACGTGGCGCCCATGCAGATCGGCGGCTTCATGTATCCGTTCTCCGATCTGGCGACACCAAAGGCGGAGCTGGTCAAGCGTCTCGGCTATCAGGACGATCCGACTGCCGCCGAGAAAGAAGCGAAATCGCTGATGGCGGCAGCCGGCCATCCCAACGGGATCCAGGGCCTCGATTATCTGATCCGCGACCTCGCCAGCTACCACGTCTGGTCTCAGGCGATCCAGGCGATGCTGCAGCAGACGCTGAATATCACCTGCAACCTGCGCTATGTGGTTGAGTCGGTGTGGTTCGACGACATCGCAAACGGGCACTTTGACCTGGCGATCGGTGCAGTTGTATCCACGCTGCTCGATCCATCCGACTACTTCAATGCCTGGTATCACACCGATGGACCCCAGAACTATTCGGCGTACAGCAATGCCAAGGTTGACGCCCTGATCGCGCAGATCGATCGGGAGGTGGACCCGGGCAAACGGCAAGCGCTGATTCGCGAGGCGGAAGCGATCTACGAGCAGGATCCGCCGTTGTTGCCGGTAGCCTGGGAGAAGATCGACGATATCTGGTACGACTACGTCAAAGGATTGCGGCCGGACGACTATTTCGGAGCTTACGATGTGTGTCGTCAGGATACGTTCTGGCTACAAAAGACCTAACCAAACGACCACGCAGGGAGACAACGACACAATGAACGGTCATCCGTGGAGCTGGACGCGGCGCAGGTTTCTGCAAGGCAGCGCGGCAACGATGGCGGCTTTGTATGGCTTGCGACCGGTGCAAGCGCTGGCCGATATCCCCAACGAGTACGATGGCTCGAAATTTCAGCTTGCGGCGCCCGAGCCGAACCCAAAACATGGCGGCGTGCTGCGGATGGGCATCCTCAGCCGACTGCCGCACTTCGACTTCCACCAGTCCGGCACCATCGGCAGCCTGGGCTCGCAAGCCTGCATGTACGACAACCTGATCCGACATGATCCTCGCGACAGCGGCAAGACCATCATCCCGGACCTCGCGCACAGTTGGGAGATCGCCAAGGACAACAAGACTTTCACGTTCTATCTGCGAAAGGGTGTTGTCTTTTCTGATGGCGCGGACCTGACTGCCGATGATGTGAAGGCGACGTTCGATCGGATCGCCAAGCCCCCCGAGGGCGTCAGCATCCCGCGCAGCATCTTGTTCAAGTCTGTCAGCGAGATCGTCGCACCGGACAAGTACACCGTGCAGTTCAAGCTGTCTGCGCCACGTTCTCCCAGTTTCATCATGGCGGCGATAGCGAGCGGCTGGAACGGCATCGTCCGTAAGAAGACGCTGGAGGACAACAACTACAATTTGCGCAAAGTGGCGGACATTCCGGGCACCGGTCCGTTCAAGTCAGTGCGACGGGTCGAAAACGAAGTCTGGGTGATGGAAAAGAAGAAGGACTACTGGAACAAAGGCCTGCCTTATCTTGACGGTATTGAGTTCTACAACTTGATCCCGTTTTCGCCGGAGCTCGGATCGGCCGTGCTGTCCAATCGCGTTGATTACGCGCGCATTGTGGATCCGGTGACCGCGCGCAAGGCAAAGTCCACTCCGGGGATGTCCACCACGGCATTCAATCAAAGCGTGATCCAAGGAGTGTGGATCAACGACAAGAAGAAACCGTTTGACGACCCACGGGTTCGGCGTGCCTTCCACCTCGCGATGGACCGACATGTCATGGTGGACGTTACCAAGGACGTGGCGCCCATGCGGGTCGGGGGGTTCATCTATCCATTCTCCGAATTCGCCACCCCAACCGACCAATTGTTCAAGCGCGTTGGCTATCAGGAGGACCCTACTGCAGCAATCAAGGAGGCGCAGGCGCTGATGAAGGCTGCCGGTTACGGCAACGGCATCAAGGGCCTGGACTTCATGGTACGCGACATCGCCTCGTTCAAGCTGTGGTCGCAGGCGTTCCAGGCCATGCTGCAGCAGAACATCGACGTGCAGTGCAACCTGCGCACCGTCGTGGAATCCGTGTGGTTCGATGACGCCACAAGCGGACATTTCGATCTCTGCATCGGCGCTATCGTTTCCACGCTGCTCGATCCGTCAGACTACTTTAATGCCTGGTACCGCCCGTCCGGGCCGCAAGACTATTCGTTCTGGAACAATGCGAAATTCAACGACCTGGTTGATCAGATCGACACCGAGCTTGATCCCGCCAAGCGCAAGGCGCTGGTCCGCCAGGCAGAGGAAATCATGGAACAGGATCCGCCGGTGCTGCCGGTCTGCTGGGAGCAGATCAATGATGTCTGGTGGAACTATCTGAAAGGTTACAACCCATACGACTATTTCGGCCTCTACGACGTCGCACGCGAGGATATTTTTTGGCTCGACAAAACGTAGGGCACCGGCCCAAGAGGCTGCCTCCGGCAGGTAGCATGCTACGCACCGGTGAGACAGGATAGAAGGTGGAGAAACTTGTGCTGCGCTATGGCTTCAGATTCACCTTTGCACTGGGAGTGGCGGCTGCACCGATGACTGTGCAGGCCGCCGATGCGCAGGTGGAGCGCAGCAGGTATTTGGTCGAAATCATCGGCTGTACTGACGGCCATGCGCCTGGCAGCCTGATTGGCCACCCCGACACCAGCAAGTACCTCGGCGGATCAGAAGTCGCCTTGGCCACTTCCACCTTCTGAAAACCCTGTCCGCGATCAGCAACAAGGTGCCCGGACCGTGCGGACCAGGAGAAACGCCAACGACCCTGGTCATGTCGGTGCAACCGGGCGACGTATACGCGAGACTTCCCCATCCCAAATAGGCGATTGATCCAGGTCAACGCGGCGATCTGCGGTTCCGTGGCATCAGGGCGGATCACGCGGAGCGGCCCATGTACAAGTACCTCCTCGTTCCAGTCACCGGAGCCGAAAGTGATGGACCGGTGTTTGCCACGGCCCTGATGGTCGCACGTATCATGCCGGCGCATCTGGCCTTCCTGCACGTCCGGCTCGATGTCCAGGCAACGCTAACGGCGATGGCGAGCGCGGACACGGGCGGTGGGCTCGGTTACACCGAAATGCTCGAAACGCTTGAGCAGGAGGCAGCAGCCCGACAGAAGAAGGCCGAGTTGGCATTCCGTGATTTCTGTGAAAGCGAGCGGCTTTTGGTGACCGCAGATCTGTCCGCAGGCCTGCCATCAGCCGACTGGCGCACCGAGACTGGCGACGAACCACACTGGGTTGCGGAACACGGGAGAGTTGCGGACCTAGTCGTGGTTGGGCGCTCTCGCGATGGCGAAGCCGTTGCCATAGACATTCTGGAAGCCGCGCTAATGGGTACTGGCCGCCCGGTCCTCATCGCGCCCGCCGAAACGCGTCGCCAACTTTCGGGTGTGGTTGCGATTGCCTGGAAGGACCGGGCTGAAGCAGCCCGTGCCGTCGCAGCAGCACAACCGTTCCTACAACTCGCAAACAAGATCGTCATTCTGTCGGTCAGCGAGGACGCAGCGAGTGATGACCCGTCCTGCGAACGGCTCCATCGTGCGTTGTCGTGGCAAAATCCTGCGACCAACGTGCAGAGCCTGAAGCCGAATGGTCGTCCGCCAGCAGAGACGCTGCTGGCCGCCGCACATGCAGTCAATGCCGACGTGCTTGTGATGGGCGGTTACGGTCACAGTCGCACGCGCGAGATCATCTTCGGCGGCTTCACCCGTCGCATCTTGTCACATGCCGATCTGCCGGTGTTGATGGCGCACTGAACACGTGTATCGACGCCAGTGGGGGACGAATGACAAGAGGTGATGCATGGCTGGGCGCGGTGGCGCTCGGTTTCTCTCTCGCGGCCGCTGCCAGGCCAGCGAGCGCCCAGGACCTCGGTGACGTCGCCACCGGACACAAACTGGCGCAAACCTGGTGCAGTTCTTGCCACCTGGTAGAAGCCGCGCCCGGCCCGGCGGTCAGCAACGGCGCGCCAACATTCACGGCCGTCGCCGCCGACAAGTCCGTCACCGTTCTGTCGCTGCGGGCGTTCCTGCAGACCCCACACGCAAGGATGCCGGACCTGCATCTGACCCGCGACGAGGTGGATGATCTGGCCTCTTACATCCTCAGCCTGCGGGCAAGCTGACCAACTGACTTGCGCGACATTGATCGAGATCAAAGCCCTGTCTCACACAACCGGTATCGTTGCGACAACTCAGTCGGGAGATGGGCATGGTCCCCGAGGTCCAGATAACGTTTCGCGGCATGGAGTCGTCGCCGTCAGCCGAGACGCAGGTGCGGCACAAGGTAGAAGAGCTGCAGCAATTCTCCGATCGGATCAGTGCCTGCCGCGTCACCCTGGAGACGGCCCATCGGCATCATCGGCAAGGGAATGTCTACCAGGTTCGGGTGGATCTCGCGGTCCCGGGTGGAAAGATTGTGGTGAACCGCGAACCTGGCGAGGACCACGCGCACGAGGATCTGCATGTCGCGATCCGCGATGCGTTCGGTGCCGCGCGTCGTCGGCTGCAGGACCACGTGAAGCGCCTCGATGGTGTGCGCAAGCAGCACGCACCGCCGCAAACAGAGGATTGAACTACAGCGGGTCAGCCCAGCGCATGCACGACTTCGTCCTCAGTCGGAAAGCGGCCACTCGCCTTCTTTGAGTAAGCCAGCCTGCCATCCACGGTGATTTCAAACACTCCACCACCGGACCTACGCAGGGCTACCTGCGCCGCTGGCTGCGCCTTTCGGATCAGATCTGCCGCCTCACGGGCGCGCGGTTCGTAGCCTCACATCCCGC
>JBKPOG010000241.1:0-16569 GCA_046732975.1 Pseudomonadota bacterium | reverse complement strand
ATCGCACCGTAATGCGCGCTGAGCGTCTCGTAGTCGTGCAGGTTGCGCAGTCCGAGCACGACATTGTCCGGGTGTCCCGCACGGTCCGGCACCACGATCTCGGTAATGACGCCGCCGTAGCTGAGGAACCGCACGTGCAGGCCGTGCTCGTTGGTCATGGTGAAGATCTCGACCGGCTGGCCAGCCTGCGTTGTGCCGTACGGCGCACGATCGAGCGTGGCCGCGGCATTGGCAGTGCCAGTGACGGCACCGGCCAGCGTCGCGGTAATGGCGAAGCCGCGCATCTCGTTTCACTCCCTGTGTTCTCGACCCCGACTACTCAGAACCCGGTGCGGTATATCGCGGCTGATGTCACCACATGGCTCTTGCCGCGCACCTCCAGCGGCATGGTATCGCCCTTGACGAGCGAGACACTCAGTTCCTTCGCCGCCTGGTCGATGTCGATCCTGACCAAGCGTCCGTGCCAGTGTACGCAGAAACCCAGCCGCTGCCATCCGGCCGGCAGGTGCGGATTGATGCCAAGAGCGCTGCCCCGCAGTGACACTCCGGCAAAGCCAAACACGGCCGCCTGCCACAGGCCGCCGAGTGCCGCAATGTGCACGCCGCCGGCAACACTGTCGCTGGCGCCATGCATATCGATGGCTGCCGTTTCCCGGAAGTAGCGAAGCGCGTTGTCCATGTCGCCCAGTTGCGCCGCAACAAGCGCATGCATCCCCTTGCTGAGCGAGCTGCCATGCGAGCAGCGCTTGGCATAGAACTGGAAGTTCGCCCACCTTTCCGCGGCACCACATTCGTCCGGCAGCATCGCGAGCAAAGCGACGACATCGGCCTGCTTAACTATCTGCGCTCGCTGCACCCGATCGCGTCCGAGCACGACGTCGAGGGGCATTGTGTGGCCGGCATACTGCGCCAGATCGACCTCCTCGAGTTCGAAGAAGCCGGTGAATTGCTCGAACAGTCCGCTCTTCGGATCGAAGTTGACGAGCAGCGTGTCTGCAACCTCCGCCCAGTGCTTCAACTCGGCGTCGTTGCAACCAAGTTTGCCTGACAGCTCCTCCCAGCGGTCTCTCCAGCGTTCACGCAATATCGTGGCGATGTCGATCCCACGCCGGACGTTCCAGCGCGCCAGGACATTCATATATGCGCTGTCATCGATCGATTCGTGGTACTCGTCAGGGCCGATAACCTCGCGAATGTGACGCCTGCCATCCGGCTCCAGCACCGCACGGCTGGCCCAAAATCGCGCGGTTTCCAGCAATATCTCGGCGCCCGCGTCGAGCATGAACCGATCGTCGCCGGTCGCCTCCCAATACTGCCAGACAGCGTAAGCGATATCGGCGGTGATGTGCTGCTCCTGAATGCCGCACAGCACACGGATCGTCTCGCCCCTGGGATTGAGGACGTTGTCTGGTGTGGTCTCTTCGCCGGTATCGGCTGACTCCCAGGCGTACATCGCCCCACGCCAACCCATCCGCACAGCCTTGGCGCGTGCGGCCGGTAGCGTGTGATAGCGGTACATCAACAGGGTACGCGCCGCCTCCGGCCACGTCGCTATGTAGAACGGGAGAACATAGGTCTCGGTGTCCCAGAACACATGCCCGAGATAGGCATCGCCGGTCAGCGCGCGAGCGCCGATAGAGACCCTCTCGTCGTTTGGATTGGCGGCGCCGTTGAGATGATAGACGGCGAACCGCAAAGCCAGTCTCGCGGCATCGTCTCCGACGATTTCCAAATCACTAAGCCGCCACCGCTCCGCCCATGCCGCCTCGTGTTGCACGAGCACGTCCCGCCAGCCGGCGCGCTTTGCCCGATCGAGCGCATTCAGTACCTCCTGTGAGGCGTCGCCTTCACGACTGTCCTTTCGCGCCAACGCGATCATCCGCTGAAAAGACGCAGCCAGACCGGGCTCTGATGTCCAATGCCAGGACCAATGGAAAGGGCTAGGCGCCCGCGAAGACAATTCGGTGCCGTTCAGTTGCAACGACGCGGTACAGGCGATTGCAAGGCTCTTTCCGGATTGCTCAGTACGCCACACGCCCAGATCCTGCTCCAGCCGGTCGGCATCGAGGCCGCCACCCATCTGGCCGAACCGGGCCTCCAGGCTGAGCTCATGCGAAGCTTCATCCTCGACCTCCACGCGGACAAGCTGCAGACCGAGCCGACGATCCGCCAAAGATACCGCGCGGTATGTCGTCACCTTGATCACCACACCGCTGGGATGACGATGTTGCCATTCGGTCAGCAGAGCGCCCCGACGCATGTCCAGAATTCGATGGTGATGCAGCTTCTCTCCGGAGTGCTGCAGCACTGGTTCCCCATCCAGTTGAATGCGCACCCGCAACCAGTCGGGAGCGGGTACCAGCGCCGGCACAGGTGGCTCGATGTTGGGCGTGTCGAACAGCCCTGCGACGAAGGTGCGCGGCCAGGATGCCCATTTCAGGTGCTGCAGCCATGAGACCCACGTCGGACCTCGACTGATCGCGCGGGCACCGCGAACCCCGAGAAGTCCATTGCTGACGGTGAATCGGGATTCAATGCTGACCTCGCGCAGCGGGTCATAGCCCTGCTCGATCAGCAGCCAGTCAGAATCGGTGCTTGGCGCGAGCGCCTGCAGCATGTCCATGCCGGTCCTAATTCCTTCGCGCGGCGGACGGCCTTGGGTCAGCGCGCCCTCGTCCACGTTTTCGAGAGTTCTCAACCAATGCGTGTAGCCTACCTACTCTAGTTGGGGGTCGACTGGAACGCTGACATGGCCTCCTCGCCAGTTCGTGCCGATGTATATTGGGCAGTTGCATGACCCCGATTCCGGCCACCATCACGCCTGACCCCACCCCAGCCGAGCTGGTTGCCGGACGGCCCCATCTCGCGATGCACGCCATGGACGGGCTACTGATCGACGAGGTGCCGCTGAATGCCATCGCCGATGCCGCAGGCACGCCGGTTTGGGTCTATGCCGCCTCCTCCATACGACGACGATACCGCACGCTTGCCAGCGCGCTGTCTGATGCCGGCGTGAATGCGCATATCCACTATGCCGTGAAGGCGAATGACCGGCTCGCCGTGCTGCGACTCCTTGCCGCGGAAGGCGCCGGCGCTGACGTGGTCAGCGAAGGAGAGCTGCGCCGTGCATGTGAGGCCGGCATCCCGGTGGGCAACATCGTCTTCTCGGGCGTCGGCAAGACCGAGCGCGAACTGCGTTTCGCACTCGCCCAGGACATTGCCCAGATCAATGTGGAAAGCGCCGAAGAGCTGGAGATGCTCGCGGCGGTCGCGACGGGCATGGACCGCACTGCGCGGGTCGCGCTTCGGATCAACCCCGATGTCGATGCGGGCACGCACGCCAAGATCACCACCGGACGGGCGCAGGACAAGTTCGGCATTCCCTTTGCCGATGCTGCTGCTTTGTACCGACGGGCCGTGCAATTACCTGGCATTCAGCCAATCGGCCTTGCTGCACATATCGGCAGCCAGATCCTGTCGATCGCGCCGTATCGCGCTGCGTTCGGGCGGCTCGCCGAACTTACCCACACATTGCGGGCGGAAGGCCTGCCATTGCGCGTCATCGACTGTGGCGGTGGGCTCGGCATCCCATATCGTGATGAACCGGCTCCCTTGCCGGCCGCACTGGCGGGCGCGATCCGCAGCGCATTGCACAATTTGGACGTCGACGTTCTGATCGAGCCTGGTCGCTGGCTGGTGGGGCCTGCGGGCGTCCTGCTGTCGAGCGTCATCTTGGCCAAGCAGACGCAGGGCAGCCGCTTCGTTGTGCTGGATGCGGCAATGAACGACCTCGTCCGTCCCGCCATGTACGACGCCTGGCACGGCATCGTTCCGGTCTCGCCGGTCGATGCGGTCGCTGCTGCTACTCCGGCCGACGTGGTCGGTCCGGTGTGCGAGTCCGGCGACACATTCGCCCGCGATCGCCTGCTGCCACCGCTCGCCCCCGGCGCGCGCGTCGCGATACTCGACGCCGGGGCCTATGGCTCGGTGATGAGTTCATCCTACAATGCACGCCTGCCCGCGGCCGAGGTGATGGTGGACGGCAGCAACTGGTCAGTGATCCGCGAACGAGAAACCCACGCCGACTTGTGGCGAGGCGAGCGGGTGCCACATTGGCTGAAATGAACGCACCAGGCGGGGATACTGATCGCCTGTTCCGCCGTCTCGCCGGGCGGCGCTCCCTGGCGCGCATCGCCATCCTGTTTGAGCGTATCTGGCCGGCACTCTGGCCCCCTCTGGGCGTCGCCGGCCTGTTCGTCTGCGCCGCACTGCTGGACTTGCCGCGCTTGCTGCCGCCCTGGTTGCACATCGCGTTGTTGCTGATCACGCCGCTGCTGATCATCGCGTTGCTTGCCCGCGGCCTGTGGCACCTGGTGGCGCCGGACGACAGGGCGGCGGACCGGCGCCTCGAGCTTGCCTCCGGACTCGCCCATCGGCCGCTTTCGGTTCTGACGGACCGGCCATCAGGCGGCCCCGACAGCGTGTCTCTCGCGTTGTGGCAGGCGCATGTCATGCGCGCGGTGCGCTCAGTGCGGCAACTGAGGGTCGGATTACCGCGGCCTGGTCTCGCGCGGCGTGATCCGCGTGCGCTGCGCGCTGCCCTGCTGCTCGCCCTGGTCGCCGCCCTCGCCATCGCCGGGAACGATGCACCCGCACGATTGGCGCTGGCCCTGCAGCCGACGCTGCCGCGCGAAACGCCGCCTCCGACTACCGAGCTTCAGGCGTGGATCATGCCGCCGCCCTATACACGCCTGGCGCCGGTTTTCCTGAAGCCGGATAGTGGCACCGTGTCGGTGCCCGCCGGCTCCCGCCTGACCGTCAGCGTCACCGGAGGAGCCGACGCGCCCATGCTTTCGTTGGCTGGGCGGTCGGACGCGTTTCGGGCGCTGGACAAGACCAGTTTCCAGGCTGACCACGATCTGGCCCAGGGCGGCCATCTCACCATCCGCCGCGGCGGCCGTCAGCTTGCCGCCTGGGACCTGGCCGTCATCGCCGATCAAAAACCGACAGCAGAATGGAGCGAGAACCCCGGCCGGGCAGCTGGCAGCCAACAGACCCGGCTGCCTTGGCGTGCCGCTGACGATTACGGGGTGGTTTCGCTCCAGGCCGAACTGCGATTGCGCGACCGGGCCGACGCGCCGCCACTGGTGGTCAGTATTCCCCTCCCAGGCGGCACGCCAAAATCGGCGCATGGCGTCAGCCAGCAGGATCTGACCGCGCACCCCTGGGCTGGGCTGCCGGTGATCGGCAAGCTGGTGGCGCGGGACGCGATAAGCCAGCTGGGTGAAAGTGCCGAGGCCGAGTTCGTGCTGGCGGAACGTCCATTTCAGCACCCGGTGGCGCGCGCCCTTATGGCGATCCGCCGTGGCCTCAGCGTGCATCCGGACGATCGGGACGCCGCGATTAGCGGTCTCGACGCGTTGCTCAGCAGGCCCGAGGCGCTCGCCGGCGACTATAGCGCGTATCTGAACCTCGGTGCGATCTACTACCTGCTCGAACGCAACAAGTCGTCCGAGGCAGTCGGCGAAGCACAGCAGGAGATGTGGGAGCTCGCGCTGCATCTGGAGGAAGGGCAAACCGAACGGACCGCGCAGGCATTGGAAGAAGCACGCCAGGCGGCTCGAGATGCGCTCGACAAGGCGATCCGTGAGCCGACCGACGCCAACCGTGAGGCGCTCGAGCAACGGCTAAAGGAACTGGAGGAGGCGATTGAGCGCCATTTGCAGGCGCTCGCCGAGGACGCGCGGCGCAACAATTCGGAGATGCCATACGATCCAAACGCGCAACACCTGACCAACCGCGAGCTGGACAAGCTTGCTGATCAGGCGCGAGAGGCAGCGCGTGAAGGCCGCATGCAGGACGCGCAGCAGCGCATGGCCGAGCTGGAGCGGATGCTGGACAAGCTACGCAACGCACGCGCCGAGCATGGCCGCGAAGGCGAGCGCGCCGAAGGGCAACGTCGCCGCGGCCGGCAGCAGATGGGTGCGGTGCAGGACATGATCGGGCGACAGGGTGGGCTGCTCGACCATTCGCAAAGCCGTGCCGATCAGGGCACACGGTTCCGCGGTAATCAGCCGCCCTCCCAACCATCGGATGAGGCTGCGCAGCGCGACGCGGATCGCCGCGTGCAGCAGGCTTTGCGACGCTCTCTCGGTGAGTTGATGCAGCAATTTGGCGACCTGACCGGGCAGGTACCACCCAGCCTTGGCGAGGCCGACACCGCCATGCGGGATGCGGGCCGCCAATTGGCGGAAGGCAATGATGCCGGGGCCGGCGAGTCGGAGCAGAAGGCGATCGAGGCGCTGCAGAAGGGCGGCCGCGAAATGGGCCAGGCGATGGCCAAGCAGTTCGGTCAGCAGAACGGCCAGGACGGCAGCGAGCAGGAAGGCGATGGCGACGGCCCGATGGGGCTGACGCTGCACGATGGTCAGGGCGATGATCAGGGCAACGGCTACCGGCAGGGCCCGCCGCCCGGTCGCGCACAAACTGGCCGCGACCCACTCGGCCGGCGCTATGGCCAGGGCAGCTCCGGTGCTGATGAGAGCGCGGATGTTACGGTACCGGAGCAGCGCGAGCGGCAGCGGACGCAGGCGATCCAGGAGGAACTGCGTCATCGGGGCGCCAACCGCGAGCGGCCGCAGATGGAACTGGACTATATCGAGCGTCTGTTGAAGCAGTTCTGAGCGACCTTCCTTTCTTTATCCCGTGCTGCCAAAGTCGCTACCGGCCAGTAGGGAGAGGCATCCGATGGACCTGCGCTTCACGCCAGACGAAGCGGCGTTCCGCGACGAGGTGCGCGCCTTTATCCGCGACAACCTGCCCGCCGACATTCGCGAGCGGATGCGCCTGGGCTACGGCCCGCGCAAGGAAGACACGGTCCGCTGGCAACGCATTCTGAACCAGCGCGGCTGGGCGGCGATCTCCTGGCCAGACGAATATGGCGGCCCCGGATGGACGGCGATCCAGAAGATGATCTTTCTGGAGGAGAACCAGGTGGCCCCGGCACCGGAAGTGTCCTCGTTCAACATCACCATGCTGGGCCCGGTGCTGATCCAGTTCGGCACCGACGAGCAGAAGAAGCGCTTTCTGCCGCGCGCCGCCAATCTGGACGACTGGTGGTGCCAGGGTTTCTCCGAACCTGGCGCCGGATCGGATCTGGCTTCGCTGAAGACCGCGGCGAAGCGCGATGGTGACCATTACGTGGTGAACGGCCAGAAGATCTGGACCTCGACCGCGCATCACGCTGATTGGTGCTTCCTACTGGTGCGCACCAACCCCAACGCCGCCAAACGGCAGGAAGGCATTTCCTTCCTGCTGGTCGACATGAAGACGCCTGGCATCACCGTGCGCCCGATCATCTCGATCGATGGCAGCCACCACCTCAATGAGGTGTTCTTCGACGACGTGCGGGTGCCGGTCGAGAATCGCGTCTATGAAGAGAACAAGGGCTGGGACGTCGCCAAGTTCCTGCTGGGCAACGAGCGCACCGGCATTGCCCGCCTCGGCAAATCGAAGGAGCGCGTGCGTTCGGCCAAGGAAATGGCGCGCAACGTACGCGAGGGGGGAAAACCGTTGATCGAGGATGCCGCGTTCCGGCAGCGCATCGCGCAGCTTGAAGTGGACATGAAGGCACTGGAGATCACCCAGTATCGCGTGGTCTCGGCTTACGACAAACAGCGCGACGGACGTCCCGATCCGCTGTCGTCGGTGCTGAAAGTGAAAGGCACCGAGCTGCTGCAATCGACAACCGAGCTGGCCATGGATGTGGGCGGCCCAATGTCGATGCCGATCTGGGCGGAAGAACTTGCGGCACTGTCAAATGAGCCCGATGTCGGGCCGGAGTGGGCCACTCAGGCAACCGGCAGCTATCTGTTCCTACGCGCAGCCTCGATCTACGGCGGCACCAACGAGATACAGAAGAATATCCTGACCAAGGCCGTGCTGCGACTCTGATCGTCACCTCTCCCCGTCATGGCCGGCCCAGTGCCGGCCATCGGTCATGGCACAATGCCGCTACGTCATGGCCGGGACGCTGCCCGGCCATGACGTGGTCAACTTAACCGAAAGCGTCAAATGGACTTCACTCTGACCGATGAACAACGCCTGCTGAAGGACAGCGTCGATCGGCTGATGGTCGAGCGCTACTCCTTCGATCAGCGCAAGAACTACATCAAAGAGCCCGGTGGCTGGAGCGCGGCACTCTGGTCGCAGTACGCCGAACTGGGACTGCTCGGGCTGCCGTTCACCGAGCAGTACGGCGGCTTCGGTGGCGGCGCCGTCGAGATCATGCTGGTGATGGAAGCGTTCGGTCGCGGGCTGATCCTGGAGCCTTTCGTTGCCAGTGTGGTCCTGGGTGGTACTGCGCTGCGTCTCGGGGGCAGCGAGCAACAGAAATCCCGGGTGCTGCCAACGGTCGCCGATGGCAGCATGAAGCTCGCCTTCGCGCATGGCGAACGCCAGGCGCGCTATGACATCACCGACGTGATGACGACCGCGCGCAAGGATGGCTCCGGCTGGGTGCTGGATGGCGCCAAGAGCGTCGTCACCCATGGTGATTGCGCCGATGCATTGGTGGTCAGCGCGCGCACCTCTGGCGAACGCGATGATGCCAACGGCATCACGCTGTTCCTGGTCGATGCTGGCGCGAGCGGCGTGGCTCGCCGAGGATACGCGGTGCGAGATGGGCAACGTGCAGCGGAAGTGTCGCTGTCAGGCGTGCGCGTCGATGGCGACGCTGTGCTGGGTGAGGTGGGCAACGGACTGCCATTGATCGAGCGAGTCATCGAAGCTGGTATTGCGGCGACCGCTGCCGAGTGCGTCGGCTGCATGGAGGCGATGCACAGCATGACGCTGGAGTACAGCCGCACGCGCGAGCAGTTCGGCCGCACCATCGGATCAAATCAGGTGGTGCAGCACCGGCTTGCGGACATGCTGATGTCGCTGGAACAAGGGCGCTCGATGGCGATGCTGGCGGCGATGATGGTGGACGAACCGGACGCTGCCGAAAGGGCGCACAACATCGCCATGGCGAAGGTCGGTGTCGGTCAGGCCGGGCGCTTCGTCTCCCAGAATGCCGTTCAGCTTCATGGCGGTATCGGCATGACGGAGGAGTTGGCTGTAGGCCACTATTTCCGCCGCTGCATGGTAATCGAACGCCTGTTCGGCGACACCGCACACTATCTCGCGAAACTGGCCGAAGCGGTGGAATAGTTGGCCTGCAACAACGGTGCTGCCGCAAGCGCATGCTTGAGCCGTAAGACGCCCTCGCGCACACTCATCCCATGGCACGATCGATCAGCGTCGCCGGCGTTTCAATGGAACTGGAGGAGCGTGGCTCAGGTCAGCCGCTGCTGTTCCTGCATCCGGGCGAGGGGCTGCAGCCTCAGCGTGAATGGCTCGGCCTGCTGGCCCGCCGCTTCAAGGTGCTCGCACCGCATCATCCGGGCTGGGGCACTTCGGCACTCCCGGACTGGCTGATGACAGTCGATGATCTGGCGTATCTCTATCTCGACCTCGCCGCGTCAGAGGGGCTCGAAGATGCGGTCCTGGTCGGTGCCTGTTTCGGCGGTTGGATCGCCGCCGAGATGGCGGTGCGCGACACGCGGCGGTTCGCCCAACTGGTGCTGGCGGATCCTCTTGGCATCAAGGTAGGCGGTATCACCGAGCGCGATATCGCCGACATGCATGCGATGTCGCGCGAGGATTACATGCGGCTCGCCTGGGCCGACCCGGCGAAGGGTGAACGCGACCTTATGCAGCTACCGGATACGGAACTTGCCGGAATTGCCCGCGGCCGGGAGGCGCTCACTCGGTTCGGCTGGAAACCCTACATGCACAACCCGCGCCTGAGGCACTGGCTGCATCGTATCGATCTTCCCACGCTGCTGCTTTGGGGCGAGCAGGACGGTATCGTCTCGACCGCCTATGGACAGGCGTGGGAAGACGAAATCCCCGACGCACGGATGGAGATCATCCCGCACGCCGGCCACTTCCCGCACTGGGAGCAGCCAAAGGACTTCGTCGATCGGCTCGTGCGTTTCGTCGAAACCCACTGAGGAGCGGGGAAAAATGCGCTGCTGGTATTTCTCCGAGATGGCTTATCACCCGGCATGGGAAGCCGGTCTCGCCCGCGGCACGCTGCGCGTGGTGCTGCCGTCCAGCAACTTCGATCCGCCGACCGCCCATGGCCTGCTGAACCGCTACCTCGACGAATTCGCATTGTGCGACGAGGTGGGGCTCGACATCATGGTCAACGAGCACCACAGCACCGCGACATGCATGACCGTCTCGGTGCCAATGGCGCTGGCGGTCATCGCGCGCGAAACCAAGCGAGCGCGCCTGCTGTCGTTGGGCACGCCGATTGCCAACCGTCCCGATCCGGTGCGCGTGGCGGAAGAAATGGCCTGGCTCGACGTGCTGTCCGGCGGACGGCTGGAGATGGGCCTGGTGAAGGGCGCGCCCTACGAAATTCAGCCGGCGAACTCCAACCCCGCCACTCTGATGCGACGCTATTGGGAGGCGCACGACCTTATCTTAAAGGCGCTGTCCACGCATGACGGCCCGTTCAACTGGGAGGGTGAGTTCTTCCACTACCGCAGCGTCAACATCTGGCCGAAGCCGGTCCAGAAGCCGGCGCCGCCGGTGTGGATGACCGGCATGAGCGTGGACACCGGCAAGCTCGCAGCCGAGCACGGACACGTCGTCGGCACTTTGCTCTCGGGCGGAACGGCGAAGCCGATGTACGACGCCTACCGGCACCGGGCGCGCGAGCTTGGCTGGGAGGCGGGTTCGGACCGGCTCGCATATGCTGCAGTAGTCGGGGTCGGCGCCACGCGTGAGGAGGGCCTGCGCCGCGCCGATCAGATTGCCGACTATGTGCGCACCGCGCCGGTGGTGGCCGAGCCCTTCACCAATCCGCCCGGTTACAACTCGATTGGTGCCAACGTTGCCATCATGAAGGCAGGGCCCCGGGCGCATCGAATTGTGAAAGACCGGCAGGGCAATCCGATTGACCATCGCCATGCAACAGTGCAGCAGTTCATGGACACCGACACGGTGTTTGCCGGCACGCCGGACGACGTCTTCCAGCAGATCAGGGATTTTTCCATCCGCATGGGTGGCGTCGGTCATCTGCTGTTCTTTGGCCAGGGCGGCCACCTTGGCCATGAGGACACCGCGGAGAACATAAAGCTGTTCGGTCGCGAGGTCGCACCGCGGCTGCGGGAACTGGCGGTTGAGCCGGCATCGGTGGCGGCTGAGTAAGCGCGCAGGGTTGGTGTGGCGGCTGCGCGCAAACCAAGGATACGGAGATCACCACATGAGCGGCACCAGCGACCACGATGTCGAGAGTCTCATTGAAGCAGCAAGGAATTACGGCACCGACGATCCGGAGCAGGAAATCGAAGCATTGCAGGATCTGCTGCGCGCGGCGTGGAACCTGATGACCGAGCGCCAGCAGGCCTCGCTGCTGCAAAGTGACGAGGCGCTGACCGTTCTCGAAGCGGAGGCTGAATCGGACGAAGACGAGGACGAGTAAGGGGCTACGGCCACTTCACCTCAGGCGGCAGGCTCATGAGAATTGCCTCGACATTGCCGCCTGTCTTCAGGCCGAACAATGTCCCCCGATCGTAGATCAGGTTGAATTCTACATAGCGGCCTCGGCGCAAGAGTTGGTGCTCGCGCTCTTCCGCCGTCCAGCTTTGGGACATCCGACGCCGCACGATCCGCGGGAACACCTCAAGAAATGCCAGGCCAACGTCGCGTGTGAACGCAAAGTCCGCGTCGGCGTCGCCGCTGAAATGATGGTCATAGAAGATGCCGCCCGCCCCCCGTGGCTCGTTCCGATGCGGCAGGAAGAAATAGCGGTCGCACCAGGCCTTGAACTCTGGGTAGTAACCAGGGTCGTGGCGGTCGCAGGCGGCCTTGAATGCGGCGTGGAAGGCGGCTGCGTCTTCCTCCGCCTCGGGCGTGTCGAACCGCATTGGCGTCAGGTCGCCGCCACCACCGAACCAACCCTTGGTGGTGACCAGCATGCGGGTGTTGAAATGCGCCGCCGGCACACGCGGGCTGCACATATGCGCCACGAGGCTGATGCCGCTGGCCCAGAAACGCGGGTCCTTTTCGGCGCCTGGAATTTGTCCGCGGAACTCCGGACTGAACTCGCCCCAGACAGTGGAGACGTTGACGCCGACCTTCTCGAAGACACGGCCGCGCATCACGCTCATCACCCCGCCGCCGCCACCTTCCCGTGGCCATGGTGTACGGATGAAGCGTCCGGCCGGACGTTTGGATGGCAGCGCGTCCTCAATCGCCTCGAAAGCCCCGCATACCCGGTCGCGGAGTGCCTCGAACCATGCCTGAGCAGCGCCTTTCAGCGCATCATGCGGCGGCGGAGCATCGACGTGCGGCATGGGACTTGTCCTTGGCTCGGCAGTAGGTTAGCCCCTCGCCGCGGCGTGTTGCAGGGGTACAGGAGCGCTCCTAGTATGCGCGCCGCCGTGGCCGGGAGCGGCCGTGAGAGCGAAATCCGGGCAGGCCCCGCGGTCCGTCCGCGGTTTGGCGCGCCCTGCGCCAAGCCGGAATCACTGTTGTATTGAGGGGCAAATGGCTGACTCGTCTATCGCCGCAGTCCACCACGCAGGCCACCCCGATGTCACCAAACGCGATTTCTTGAAGCTGGTTACCGGTGCGTCCGCTGCAATCGGCACCGCCGCAGTGGCGTGGGCCTTCATTGACTACATGAATCCTGCAAAGGACGTGCTGGCGCTATCATCGGTCGAGGTAGATCTGACACCCATTGTCGAGGGCCAGGGAATAACCGTGCTCTGGCAGGGCAAGCCGATCTTCCTGCGCCATCGCACCGCGAAGGAGATCAAGGAAGCTGAGGATGTGCAAATGTCCCAGCTTATTGAGCCACAGCCTGACTCGCAGCGCGTGAAACCAGGTCATACGCAGTGGATCGTGTTGATCGGTATCTGCACCCATCTCGGCTGCGTACCCCTAGGGAACAAGCCGACCGATCCGCGTGGCGAGTGGGGCGGTTGGTTCTGTCCTTGCCACGGCAGCCAGTACGATACGTCCGGACGAGTGCGGCATGGGCCGGCGCCACTCAATCTTTTTCTTCCGCCCTACGCGTTCGAGTCCGACACCAAAGTCAAGCTCGGCTGACCCAAGGACATCGACTTCAAGGAAAGCGATTGATGGCCGAAGCCCACAAGAGCGCATTTAGCAATCCGCTGGTCAACTGGATCGATACTCGTCTGCCCATCTTCACGATGATGCAGAAAGAGTACGGGACATTCCCGACGCCGAAGAACTTCAACTACTTCTGGAACTTCGGCGCTCTGGCGATGGTGACCATGCTGATCATGATCGCCACCGGCATCTTCCTGGCGATGAACTACCAGCCGAATGCAGAACTCGCTTTCGACTCAGTCCAGCACATTATGCGCGACGTCAACTATGGATGGCTGCTTCGCTACATCCACCAGAACGGCGCATCGATGTTCTTCATCGTCACCTACATCCACATCTTCCGCGGCATGTACTACGGATCCTACAAGTCGCCACGCGAGCTTCTGTGGATGATCGGCGTCGTGATCCTGCTGATCATGATGGCGACCGCATTCATGGGATACGTGCTGCCCTGGGGGCAGATGTCCTACTGGGGCGCCACCGTCATCACCAACCTGTTCTCCGCGTTCCCGATCGTCGGCAAGCCTATCGTGACGTTCCTGTGGGGCGGATTCAGCGTCGCCAATCCCACGCTGAACCGCTTCTTCTCGCTGCACTACCTGCTGCCGTTCGTGCTGGTCGGCGTGGTCTTCCTGCACGTTGCGGCGCTGCACATCGTCGGCTCCAACAACCCGCTGGGGATCGATGTGAAGTCGCCGCAGGACACGGTGCCGTTTCACCCGTATTATACGGTGAAGGACAGTGTCGGGCTGTGCGTCTTCTTCCTGGTCTACGCAATCCTCGTGTTCTTCGCGCCAAACTTCCTGGGCGACGTGAATAACTTCATCCCGGCAAACCCACTGCAAACGCCCGCCGATATCGTGCCGGAATGGTACTTCCTGCCGTACTACGCCATCCTGCGCTCGGTGCCGAACAAGCTTCTCGGCGTGTGCATGATGTTCGGCTCGATCCTTATTCTTTTCGTGCTGCCCTGGCTGGACACGTCAAAGGTGCGCAGCGCGCGTTTCCGGCCGATCTATCGGCAGATCATCTGGCTCTGGGTTGTCGCTGTTATCGTCCTGGGTGTCTGCGGCGCGCATAAGCCGGAGGGGATCTGGGTGGTGCTCGCCCGTATCGGCACGCTTTACTACTATCTGCACTTCCTGGTGATCCTGCCAATCCTGGGCAAGCTGGAGCGCCCGCTGCCCCTGCCGGAAAGCATCAGCCGCCCGGTCCTTCTTGGCGGTGGCCCTGTGCCCTCGGGCGCCATGGCCAAGCCTTTGGAGAAGGCATGATGCGGATCATGCGTTCGTTGCTGACCGCGGTCGCGCTGACAGCCATGGCCTCTCCAGCCTTTGCGCAGGCAGAGGCGCCGACCCCTCCGTCCCAGCACTGGAGCTTCCAGGGCCCATTTGGCTCACTTGACCTCGCCGCTGCGCAGCGCGGCTTCCAGGTATATTCCGAGGTATGCTCCGTCTGCCACTCGCTCGAGTATCTGCACTACCGCGACCTCCGGGGAATCGGGCTCACTGCCGATCAGATCAAGGCGGTGGCCGCTGCCGTGACGGTGCCTCAGGGGCTGGACGACAACGGCGAACCAAAGGAAGGGCCTGCAACACCGGCGGATCAGTTCAAGGTACCGTATCCGCTGGCAAACCCGCTGCAAATCGGCGTCACCCACACCAATGAGAAGGCGGACCGCGCAGCCCACAACGGGGCGTTGCCACCGGATCTGTCGCTGATCGTCAACGCACGCGAAGATGGTCCCAACTATATCTATGCTGTCCTTACCGGCTTCGCCGATCCTCCGCCCGGTTTTCAGATGATGGAAGGGATGAACTACGACAAATACTTCCCCGGCCATCAGATCGCCATGCCGCAGCCGCTGCACGATGAACAGGTAACCTACGCCGATGGCACGAAGGCAACCGTCGAGCAGATGTCGCACGACGTGGTCACATTTCTGTACTGGGCAGCCAATCCCGACATGGTGCAGCGCAAGCAGATGGGCTGGCGCTGGGTCCTGTTCTTCCTGGTAATGGCCGGCCTGACCTACGCGGTGAAGCGCAAGGTCTGGACTGACATTCACTGAGGACGTGCGCTGATATGCTGCAGCCCGTCATCGGCGTGATCGGTGGCTCCGGCATCTATGATATCGAGGGGCTGGAGGACAAGGCTTGGCGGCAGATCAGCACGCCTTGGGGAACGCCATCCGATGCACTGTTGTTCGGGCGACTTGCGGGTGTCCAGTGCGTCTTCCTCCCTCGCCACGGACGCGGCCATCCGCTGTCACCCACGCATCTCAACTATCGCGCAAACATCGACGCACTGAAGCGTTCTGGCGTCACCGACGTCATCTCACTCTCAGCCGTCGGCAGCCTGAAGCCGGACCTGCCGCCGGGCCACTTCGTCATCGTCGACCAGTTCATCGACCGCAGCTTCGCGCGCGAGAAAAGTTTCTTTGGCGACGGCATCGTCGCACATGTCTCTATGGCGCATCCAGTCTGTCACCGGCTTGGTGATGCGCTGGAAGCAGCGGCGCACTCGTTGCGTCTGCCCGTGACCCGCGGCGGCACGTATCTCGTGATGGAAGGGCCGCAATTCTCCAGCAAGGCCGAAAGCGAACTCTACCGCTCCTGGGGCTGCAGTGTCATCGGCATGACCAACATGCCCGAGGCGAAACTCGCCCGCGAGGCGGAACTGAATTACGCAACCGTGGCGATGGTGACCGACTTCGACTGCTGGCACCCAGACCACGATCACGTCACGGTCGAAGCTGTGGTGCGCGTGCTCTTGGACAATGCCGAGAAGGCGCGCGCCTTGGTGCAGTGTGTGGTGCCGGAGATCGGCAAGCCGCGCGAGGCATGCCCGGCGGGCTGCGAGCATGCGCTCGACAACGCGATCATCACCGCAAGCCACATGCGCGATCCGCAGCTGGCGGCGAAACTCGACGCGGTGGCCCGGCGCGTACTGTAGTGTCTCAGCGCCCCGCGGTGGCTTGCGCGGTTTCCTGCACGGCGTTCTGTACTTCCTGATCAGTGGCTTCAGCAGCTCCGGCGCCGAGCTTCACATCGCCATTTGCCAACGGCACCGCAACTGGCGCAACGACCACTGGCGCAATGCCCGGCTTCGTCATTTCGAGCTCTTCGGCCACCTTCGGTGCCAGATCGACTACCCGACCGCCTACGTACGGGCCCCGGTCCTGCACCTTTACCAGGGCTGACTTGCCATTATTCAGATTGGTCACCTTGGCTGTAGTGCCCAGTGGCAGCGTCTTGCTGGCAGCTACGTTCGCACGAGGGTTGAATCTTTGGCCGTCGGCCATCTTTCGGTTGGTGAATTGCTTCGCGTAGAACGAAGCGCGTCCCTTCTGCTTGCGCCCGGAATGATCGATGT
>JBKPOG010000240.1:0-4321 GCA_046732975.1 Pseudomonadota bacterium | reverse complement strand
CAGGGTCCTATGTGGCCCCTCCTACGCAGCAACGCACGTGCCTCTGGCCCTCGTGGTTACGCAACGACGTCAAGCGTTCTGGCAATCGTATGGTCGCTGGTTCGTTCGACCGTTTCGTCAACTAACGTCCGTCGCCTGGATCAGGCGGACGCCCAGCCAAAGGAGGCCCGGTGCGATGACCCCGAAGATCGCCCGTTTCCTTGCTGAGCAGCAGCCGGCCACGCCGTGCCTGGTGCTCGATGTGGACCGTGTGGAAGAAAACTTCCGCAGCCTGCAGCGCGCTCTGCCGCTCGCCCGGATCTATTACGCGGTGAAGGCCAATCCGGCCCGTCCGGTGCTGGAGCGCTTGGTGCGCCTAGGCTCCAGCTTCGATGCCGCAGGCTGGGAGGAAGTCTCAGAGTGCCTCGACTGTGGCGCCCGTCCCGAGGCGATCAGTTTCGGCAACACGATCAAGAAGGCCTCAGCGATCCGCACGGCGTTTCAGCGCGGCGTCACGCTGTTTGCCTTCGATTCCGCTGAAGAGTTGGAGAAATTGGCAAAGCATGCGCCGGGGTCACGGGTCTACTGTCGGATCCTGGTCGAGAACGAAGGCGCGGACTGGCCGCTGTCGCGGAAGTTCGGCACCACGATCGAGAACGCACGCGCGCTGATGCTGCGCGCCGGCGAGATGGGGCTCGACCCCTACGGCCTGTCTTTCCATGTCGGCAGCCAGCAGACCACCACGCGCGCGTACGAGGTCGCGATCACCAAGGTGGCGATGCTGTTCACGGACCTCACCGAGGCGGGCATAAATCTGCGGATGATGAACCTGGGCGGCGGCTTCCCGACCCGCTATCGCGACCCGGTACCGGAAATCGACCAGTTCGGCGATGCGATCATGACCTCGATGACCGAGCACTTCGGTAATGCTCTTCCGGAAATGGTGATCGAGCCGGGCCGCTTCATCGTGGGCGATGCAGGACTGGTCAGTGCGGAGGTGGTGCTGGTGAGCCGGCGCGATCCCAACGACCCGGTGCGCTGGGTGTATTTGGACATCGGCCGGTTCGGCGGTCTTGCCGAAACGGAAGGCGAGGCGATCAAGTATCGCATCGCCACGCCCCACGATGATGGGCCAATTGGTCCGGTAGCCATTGCAGGTCCGACCTGTGACGGCGCCGACATCATGTATGACAAGTCAAACTACCGTCTGCCGCTGGCGCTTACGTCGGGCGATCGCGTGGAACTGCTGTCCGCTGGTGCGTATGTGACCACATATGCCAGCCAGCGCTTCAACGGCTTTGCGCCGCTGGCTGAGCACTATTTGTAGTTCTCTCCGTCGTCGGGCCTCGGCGGCGTTCACCAGCAATGCCGCGCCGCTGCAATTGCCGACCGGCGCAGGCTGCGGCCGCAACGCTCAGCTAGGAGCGCCGCCCTGACAGTCGTGGATGGCCGGCACAAGCATGTCCTCGGGCGGGCATTCGGCCCGACCCGGGGGCCATGACGATGGGGAAATCAGATGTTGGCCGAGATCCACTCCTTGAGCCGGCTCTTCGGCAGCGCACCGACCTGTTTCGCGGCCGGTTGGCCGTTCTTGAACAGGATCAACGTCGGAATGCCCTGCACGGCGTAATTGTTCGGGGTCATCGGATTGTCGTCGATATTGACCTTGGCCACGGTCAGCTTTCCGGCAAATTCGCCCGCAAGCTCCTCAAGCGCTGGCCCGATCATCTTGCAGGGGCCGCACCATTCCGCCCAGAAATCGACCAGCACTGGTCCGTCCGCCTTCAACACGTCCTGGGAAAAAGTCTGGTCAGACACGGCCTTGGTATTCGCGCTCATCTCACCCTCGATGTTCAGTTGCGTTTCAGGTGGGACCCGCCAGCGACAGGTCAAGCAGTTGATCCGGCAGCATGACCACGTGCGATGCCTGGGTCCAGACCAGCGCACAGCTGATGGTGCGGCCCGGAAAAATTTCTCGCAGGACGCCGCGATAGGCGGCCATCTGCCGTAGGTAGAGTGTCGGTGTGTCCTCGATCCGCGCTGGCGGCCGGCGGTTGGTCTTGTAGTCCGCGATGATCACGCGGTCGTCCAGCACGACCAGCCGGTCCACGAGCCCCCCGACAACGGCCGCGTTCACCAGCCCGGTCAACGGCACTTCCGCGCGGCTGTCTGGGCCGAACAGCGGCGCCAAGTCGGGGTGCTGGAGGATTGCCATGATCTCTTGGGTCAGTGCTTCCGCCTCGCCGCCAGCAAGTCCGTTGCCTGGCCGGTCGAGCCAGGCACGGGCTGCGGCGGCGCGGCGCTCGCTGGGGAGATCCGGCAGATATTGCAGCAGAGCGTGCAGCAATGTGCCGCGTTGGAACCGATTGTGAGCCGTCTCGCGTGCAGCCAGTGGTGTGGCCGCAGCCGGCACGGGACCGAGTTCGACGTTCTGTGGGCGGCTCGGTGCGAGCCGTTCGGGTCGCGCCGGCTCAGCCGGGGGTGGGGTCGCGCGCCAATCCGGCGCCACTCCAACCCAGCGCGGCAGACCGACACCCTGCGGCGCCGCAGTCGCCTCGGACGCCACGTCAGCCGGCACTTGCTGCGGCGTTGCATAGCGTCGGCATTCGCCATCCCGTTCTGCCGGGAGCTGCTCAAAGCCGCGCTCGATCAGTCGATACCAGCAAGAATCGTCCAGCCCGCGACGCGTCTGCCAGCCGCACACCAGCAGCCGGTCTTCAGCCCGGGTCAGCGCGACGTAGAGCAGCCGGTTATGCTCCTGCATCCGCCGCTGCGCGGCCGTGTCCCGCAGCTCTTGGGCTGCCCGGCAGCGGATTTCCTTGCGTGGCGACCAGATCGGCACCTCGCGCCTGGTCTTCGGATCCGTCGCCCAGAGGATTGCGGGTTCGTCCGGCGGCAGCGCTGTGGTGTCCGGCAAAATGACCAGGGGCGCCTGCAAGCCCTTGGCGCCATGGACCGTCATGACGCGCACCAGGCCGCCGGCGCCTTCCGCCTCGCGCTTTACCTCGGCCCCTGACCGGCGCAGCCAATGCAGGAAGCCCTGCAATGACGGCGGATGTCCCCGCCCGTACGCCAGAGCCGCGTTCAGCAGTTCATCGACCGGCTCCGCGGCCTCGGGCCCAAGCCGCGCCAGCAGCCGCGCCCGCCCGCCCAGCGGCCCAAGCGCCTCGGCGAACAGGGCGTGCGGCGAGACGTAGTCCACCCGGGCCAGCAGAGCCGTGTAGAATGTCCAGGCCGCCTGCCATTCCGGCCGTTCCCCAGCTCGCGCGTGCAGCGCCTCCCACAAGGGACCGCTGCGCCCGATCGCCAGGTCCATGAGGCTATCGTCTGACAACCCGCCCAGCGGGCTGGTCAGCAGGCAGGCAAATGTCAGGTCGTCCTGCGGCAACAGCAACGAATCGGCGAGCGCTATCAGGTCCTGAACCGCGAGCTGCTCGGCCAGCATCAGCCGATCCAGCCCGGCGACCGGCACGCCGCGCGCCTTCAGCGCACGCACCAGTGCGCGGCCGAAGTCGTTGCGACGACGCACAAGCACCATCACGTCACCAGGCGCTAATGCGCGGCCGCGGCTCTCCAGCCGGACGCCGCCTCCAGCTTGTTGCGCAATCCAACCCGCCAAGGTCTCGGCCAGCTGCTGCGGCGCCGAAGTCAGTCCGCGGTTCTGCTCGGGCACGGTCCAGGGCTTCGGTTCCGCGGTATCGGGCAGCGGCATCGGCGGCCAGAGTTCCACCGCGCCTGCCTGATCGGCGCGGTCGGCGTAGTGCGCCATTATTTGGCCTGGCTCGACCACGCCGGCCGCGGCAAGCGGGTTGGCGAACACCGCGTCCACCAACGCGAGCACCGGTCGCGTGGAGCGGAACGACACATCCAGCGCCGCGTCCTGCCACTGCCTGCCGGCGGACACGACGCGCTCACGCAACCTTAGGTGCGATCGGTCGAACGCATCGACGTCAGCACCCTGGAACGAGTAGATCGACTGCTTGCGATCGCCGACCGCGAATACGGTGCGATTCTCGTCCCGCGCGGATTGGCCGGCGAAGAACTCCTCGGTCAACGCGTGCGCGATGGCCCATTGCTGCGGCGCGGTGTCCTGCACCTCGTCAAGCAGCAGATGATCGAGGCCCCCATCGAGCTTGTAGAGTACCCACGCGGCGCCAGGATCGACCAGCAAGCTGGAGGTGCGGCCGATCAGGTCGTCGTAGTCCAGCAGCCCGGCTGTTTCCTTGTGCTGCGCATAAGCGTCCAACACAGGTGCCGCGAGCTGCACCAAGGCGGCGGAAATCTTCGTCAGTCGCAGCGCCAGGCAGGCATCAACCGTGTCGATGATGCGCTCGCATTCGTC
>JBKPOG010000239.1:0-7285 GCA_046732975.1 Pseudomonadota bacterium | reverse complement strand
TTCGATGGTGGGCTTGCATAGCGCGGCGAGGAGGTCGGTCTTGCTGCGGAAGTGCGTGTAGATGAACGGCTTGGTAACACCAAGTTCTGCGGCTATGTCGTCAAGCGTAGTGCCAGTGAAGCCGCGTTCGTAGAACAGTTTGACTGCTTCCTCCAGAATACGCTCGCGCTTGTAGGCGAGTATCTCCTCACGCATAGCCCGGTTATCCATTGTGGCGACCACTATGTTAGCCTTGTTGTGGCGTAAGGGGAAGGAAACCAGCCGAGGAGGTAGATATGGCGGGACTGTTGGATGGCAAGTCGGCTCTGATCACCGGCGGCGGCGGCGGCATCGGGCGTGCGACAGCGCTGGCTTTCGCACGCGAAGGGGCGAGCGTCGCTGTGGCGGACGCATCTGAGGCGACCGCACAGGAGACGGTGGCGCTGATCAACAAGGGGGGTGGTCAGGCGATGACGCTGACCGGCGATGTCACCGACGCACGTGTCGTCGAGGGCCTTGTGACGTCCGTAGTCACGGCGTACGGGCGCCTGGACTGCGCTTTCAACAACGCAGGCATCGCCGGTTTCCAGGTGGACGCCTCAGGCAAGAAGACGGCCGAGTGGTCGGAGGCGTCGTTCGACCGCCTGATCGCGGTCAACTTAAAGGGCGTGTGGTTGTGCATGAAGTACGAGCTGCAGCAGATGGTTGCTCAGGGCGGTGGCGCGATCGTCAACACGGCCTCGATCGCCGGACTGATCGGCCTGCCGACCTCATCTGCCTATGTCGCAGCGAAGCACGGTGTCGTGGGACTGACCAAGACCGCGGCGCTGGAATACGCCAATGACAAGGTTCGTGTGAACGCGGTTTGCCCTGGCTACATCGAGACGAGAATGACCGAGGACACGATGCGGAGGCGCGGTGAGCAGTTGATGGCCGTGGTGCCATTCCACCGCATGGGCAAGCCGGAGGAGATCGCCGAGATGGTGCTATGGCTGTGCTCGGATCGCGCTTCCTATGTCAGTGGCGCCGCTTACAACGTGGATGGCGGCTACATGGCGACATAGCCGGCAATTCAGGCGTTGGTGATTCCGCCGTCGACTGTGATCGTCTGACCGTTCACATAGGACGAATCTTTCGAGCACAGGAAGCGGATCACCGACGCGACTTCTGCGGGGTGGCCGGTGCGTTTCAGTGGAATTTCGTTCTTGTACGCCTCGCCGCGTTCGGCGATGGTATCGGCCGCCATGCGCGTGTCGATCAGTCCGGGCGCAACGGCGTTGACCAGAACATCTGGTGCCAGTCGGCGTGCCAGTGATCTGGTAAGGCCGACGAGTCCGGCTTTCGCAGCGGCGTAAGGCGGATAGCCGGCGCTGCCACGGCGATAGGCGACCGAACTCGTCAACACAATACGTGCCGGACCGTCACGGTTGTCGTACCGGGTCGCGAAGGCGACCGCGAGATCGTAGGCGTTCGTCAGATTGGCGGCGATGGCCCGGTCCCAGACGCTATGATCTTCTGGCTCGAACGGATCACGTTCAAACAAGCCCGCAAGATGGATGAGCGCCGCGACCTTTGCCCCCGCGCTGTCAAGGGCGGCGGCGCAGGCCTGCGGTGTGTCGAGTGCCGATTGCAACGTGCCGATGCGGGCGGTGCCGAGAGTGGCGCGGGCCTGGGCCAGCCGTCCTGCGTCGACGTCCACGAGGACGACATGAGCGCCGTGCGCGAGCAGGGTGCGCGCCGTTTCGACGCCAATGCCACCAGCGCCACCGGTAACGACGATGCGCTTGCCGGCAAATTCCGCCATAGTACGCGAGCCTCTGGTTGACGCAGTTCCAATGTGCTTGTCGATCGGTCGGTCTGCAAGCAAGCCGCGCGTGTTCGTGCGGAGCATCAGACACGTTGGCCTTGCAGTCGGCTTCACCCTCAATTCGCGTGTACGTGTGACTCCCATCACAACACTTTGGCAACTCGGGCGCGATACTCTTGTCTGAACCTAAGTGGGTGCCCGCCGTGCCAGGATGTGAGACTGCCGAGGTGCTCTCGTTCCGGACTGCCATCTCAGTCGCCATGACTGGGCCACCCTCAGTCAATGGACCAAAGCCTTGTCCGACGGCAACAATGCCGAGTTCTGCGTGTGTTCGGAAAGCGGCACCGATAGCGCCGTTGATTTTGACCGGGTAGTACTGCGGGTCCGAAACGATGCATTCCGGACCTACGTGATCTATCGACCAACCTGCTATCCGCGTTGGGTGACGGTCACGCCTAAAGCACCTGAAGAGGGCGTCGTCCGCGAAACGCGAAGCCTGCGTGAGGCTCTCAACGCAATCCGGCCGGCGCTGCCGGCAGTACCCTGCGTCGTGCTGCCGTTTCGACAGAGGGCAGCATGACGGCGGATCGGCACTGATAGCTTGACCGCTTACTACAGTGTCAACTCTCTAGCTAAAAACTGATAGATCTGCCTTGAGGCGCTCTATGACCGCTGCTGTGGCGCTTCCTTGGTGCCGCAATTAAGGGCTGGCGGATCGTTCGCCGCGTAACGTGCCACGGGGGGAGCCGCCTTTGCAGCGCAGAGATCTGCGCCCAAGATCGGGAAATGACAGATGATGGCCTCCGCGCCACGCGACTGCTCTTGGCGGCGCGATTCGTGCGCAGCATCGGACAGGGTGCGCTCGCCGTAGACTTCACCTTGTATTTGCGTGCGCTCGGTTGGTCGGCGGTTGCGATCAGCGCCCTACTCAGTGCGGCGCTGATGATTGGCGTGGTCTTGACCCTGTTTGCGGGACCACTCAGTGACCGTGGCGGCAGGAGGCGCTTTCTATTCGCCTACGAGGTGGCTCAGGCCGTTGCCGGTGTGGCTGCATTGTTTTCCGCGCAGCCCTGGCTCCTTAGTGCTGCGGCGCTGGTCGGGGGGTTTGGCCGGGGCGGCAACGGCGGGGCGGGCCCGTTCGGTCCGGTGGAGCAGGCATGGTTGGCGCAGGCCGTGACCCCATCGCGTCGCGGGCCGGTCTACAGCCTGAATGCTGCGCTTGGCTTTATGGGAAATGCGCTCGGGGCCGTCCTCGCTGCCGTGCCATCCAGCCTGCACGCGATCTTGCCGGGCGCACTCGCCTATCGTGCACTTTTTCTTCTGTTCGCCGCTGCGTCGCTCCTTTGCTGCGTGTTGATTGCGAGAACGCCGGACGCCGAGGCCAACCAACCGCAGGCTCGCACCGACGCACAGTCGAGTCATGGCGTCGAACGACAGGAGAACCGGCTGGTCTTGCGCCTGATGATCGCGAACTTGCTCAATGGAGCAGGCATAGGCGCGACAGGACCGCTGATCGCATATTGGTTTGCCGTGCGCTTTGGTGAGGGGCCAGCCGAAATCGGCCCCCTCATGGCGGGCGGCTTCCTGATGGCCGCGGTGGCGTCGGTTGCGACCGGCTCGTTATCGCGCTGGTTTGGCATGGTTCGCGCTGTGATCGCCATGCGGATCGTTGGGCTTGCCTTACTGATCGCTTTGCCGCTCGCGCCTGGTTTCGGTATTGCGGCAGTGCTCTACGTGCTGCGCACCATGTTCAACCGTGGCACAACCGGCGCTCGCAGCGCGTTGAACATCAGTATTGTCAGGCCGCACCGGCGCGGGTTTGCGGCCAGCATGGGAAATGCGTCGATGCAGGTGCCGAGAGCGGTGAGTCCGCTGCTGACGGGTGTTCTCTTTGCCGCCAACAGCCTTGCAATGCCATTCTTCATCGGTGCGGCGTTTCAAGCCGCCTATCTGGTGATGTATTATTCGAGCTTCCGGGGAATCGATGCTGCCATACTGGAACATGATACCCCTGGCATGCTGACGACGACGATCCATGTCGGGGACACGCAGCCTTCCCGATGAGCTTTCTCGGCGGTGGCGGAGACAGCCCACGCCTCTGGCCCTGTTGCCGCCGGTGGCGCAGTTATCACGGCAGCAGAAGATACAAGGACGGCGAACATGCCACGTATTGACGAACTGTCAGACGCCGAGTTCATGAAGTTGCAGGCCGAGTATGGCGACAGCCTCCCAATCTGTCCGATCTGCACGTTGGAAGATGTGCGGCATCTTCTGCTGGAGTTGGTGGCCGGTGATGCTGTGTCCGATGAAGTGAAGAATGCGCTGCAACCGGTTCTGCACACTGTGACAAGTGCGCTTGTGACGGACCGTACGATGGCGGAGCAGGGGGGCGGCTCTGCTCATCTTGGGGGCGATGAGGATATGGATGACGATGGGACTCCCCCACGGACGCAGTAGGTTCGGGAGCAGCGGGAACGACGGCGAAGCGCCGTCACCAGCGCGAGTTCGCCATCATCCCTCAGACAGCAGCCGAGCATAATCCAGAGTTGCCATGACCTGATCCGGCGCATATAGCGAGGCTCGTCCGGCAGGTAGTCGCCGATCGCGTTGTGCATTGTGCCGATATTGTCCCAAATCAGCACATCGCCGACCGTCCAATGATGCGCGTAGAGATATTCGGCGCGCTCCTGGTGGCGGAACAGGAAGTCAAGGATCTCGCCGCTTTCCTGCGGCTCCATGCCATCGATGGACATCGCGTAACCAACGTTGGCGTAGAGGACCATGCGGCCGGTGATGGGATGCCGGCGAAAGATCGGCTGCGACACCGGTGGTTTCTTGGCCCGCTGTTCTGGTGTCAGAGGCCTCCGCGTCGATCCAGGTTTCGCCACCATCATGTCCCAGAACTTGGCGAAATCATGCGTCGCGGTGCGACCTTCCAGCTTGTGCTTGAGTGTGTCGGGGAGGTCCTCGTAGGCAGCGTGCATGTTGCGGAACTGCGTTTCGCCGAGCGGCTTGCCATGCCTGATTGGCACATGCTGCGCATGCAGAATGTTGGCGAGAGCGATGTCACGGCTGTACGACATGTCGGTGTGCCAGCCCTGGCCCGCGTCATTGGCGCCGATCTGCTTCCCGTCCTTTTTCATGTTGGACAGGATCATCATCTCGGGATGACTCGGCTCGTGGTAGGCGTTGGCGACGTTGATCTCGAGCTCGCCGAACCGGCGGCCGAACGCTGCGAGCTGGTCGGTGTCCAGCGTCTGCCGAGGGAAACACAGCACGCCGTACTCTCCGAGCGCGCGCAGAATCGAGCGGAAGTCGCTATCTGACAATGGTTGTGCCAGATCGATCCCATTCACTCGGGCGCCGAGTGCTTGGCCGCTTGGGGTAATGTCCATCTGTGCCTCCTTGGCCGAGAGACCAGAATGAACCCTCAGGCCGCGTCGTGAAAGATGATGCCAAGGGTCTGTCGGATGCCGCCGGTTACCCGACTGACGCCATGGCGCATCATGACCCGGTACATGCCGCGGGTCCCCTGAACAGGGCGGTGATGGACGGGGAAAACCACTGCCTCGCCCTGTGACAGGGACACGACAGACGGCCTGGATTGCGCGCGAGGCCGTTGCTCTACCAGCACGAACTCACCGCCGGTGAAATCCTTTCCGGGCTCGCTCAGCAGCACCGTCAATTGCAGAGGGAATACCAGCGGACCGTAAAGGTCCTGGTGGAGGCAGTTGTAATCGTCCTTGGCATAGCGCAGCAGCAGCGGAGTGGGGCGGGGCTGCCCGGCTGTATGGCATTGCGCGAGAAACGCTTTGAGCGTCGGGGGAAAGCGTTCAGGCTCATGCAGTGCTGCGCGCCATTCGTTGGCGATGGCGGCGAGCGGCGGATACAGCGCGCTGCGCAAATTGGCGACCGGGTCGGGCAAAGGATAGGCGAGATATTTGTATTCCCCACGGCCGAAATTATGGCGCTGCATCACGATACGATTTCGGAATAGACTATCGTCATCATAGAGTGCGGCGATGGCGCGGCAGGTGGCCGGGTCGAGCGCTGGAACGGTGAAGTAGCCGTTGTCCGCCAGGTCGGCTGCCGCACGCTGCCAATCGATGGTCGAGTGATGCTTGGTCATGTGGAAGAGTTGGTCGCTCGCACCGCAACTGTCCCTCCGGATGTTGCTATCGCATCAACGATATTCGGCGCGAAGATAATGGACCAGCGGATTATCACGGTCCGGCTGCATCAACTGGCGGAAGTGGCGGCTGCGGCGACCGAGATGACGCCGGCGATAGTCCGCGGCACTGAATGACGGAGACGGATCAACATCAAGATATGTTCCAACCCGGAGGAAGTGCGCGAACGGATCGCGGTTGCTGCCGAGCTCATCAGCGTGCTGCCCGACATACCATGCCACATCGAAGAGCGGCGTTGGGCTGACCGCCTGGCTTCGCCGATGCACGAGGAAATGTGCGAGGGCCGATTCGCCCACTGGAATGTCATATCGCTGACGGTACCACGGTGGATCGAAATATGGCACCGGTCGCCGGCCCGCCGCTTCTCCATCAAGGATGTAGTGGACCAGGGGATTGATCTGCAGACGCTCAACCTGCGGATTGGTTTGCAGGTACCAGTTGGGGTCGAAATAGATGTTCGGTTTGCGCCTCTCGCGCCAGCCGTACTTGCAATAATGCTCGACCGGCTCGTGTTGCGCGTCGTGCACATCACTGCCGTTCACCAGATAGTAGTTGGGATCCAGCAAGTGCGATGCCGCAACGACGTCAAAATCGGGAAAAGGCTCTCGCCGCAGGCGCAGCATGTCTTCGAGGTAATGCGCGAAGGGGTCATCGCCGGTGGTCGGATCGTCGCAATAGGGCGCAAGATGAAGTATTGGCCAAAGCTCGGGTATCGGCGCGTACCGGCCGGACGTTCGCTGGACGAGAAAATGCGCCAGCGTCACCGCATCGGCGGGAACGCGATAGGCGTGGCGATACCAGGCCGGGTCGAAATGCCGGTCTGGACGCCGCCCTTCGTGGTCGCCATGGCGGAGGTAATGCAGCAGCGGATTCATATCGGATGTACGCACGTCCGGATGCTGCTCGAGATACCACGCGGGATCGAAATAAAGGTTTGGCCTGCGGCCTTCGCGCCAGCCGTAGCGACAGAAGTGCAATAGCGGGTCCATCTCAGATACTCGTACGTCCAAGTTTCCCAGCAGATACCACGCCGCATCGAACAGTCCGGAGACGTCCAGTTCTTCTAATTCCCCCGGATCGTAGTTGGTTTCTTGCACTGCGAGCTCAGCCGGCGGCGATGTCCATCGATTCCGGCGCCAACTCCTGGCGCAGCGCTGACGTGACCTCGGCGATCACCGAATCCCAGTCGCCGGGGGTGGCTTGGCGGAACAGCCGCGCCGTCGGGTACCAGGGGCTATCGGTACGATCCAGCAGCCAGCGCCAATCGCTTGCCTTGGGTAACAGGATCCAGACTGGCCTACCCATCGCA
>JBKPOG010000238.1:0-6257 GCA_046732975.1 Pseudomonadota bacterium | reverse complement strand
CGGTTCGGCCGAGAACCGACGAATACCAAAGATCTGCACCGGAAGCTGAGCGCGGCAGACAATCTGAGCGAGATTCTGGCGTGGCGTGAGGAGCGCACGATCACGCACAATCTCACTCTGCACTACGACCGAATGATGCTGATCCTGGAGCCGACGCCGCGCGCTCGCAGCCTGGCGCGTAAGAAGGTTGAGGTGGTGAATTATCCGGACGGGCGGTTCGCGGTGCAATCCGATGGCGTCTCGCTGCCATTTCGAACCTTCGACAAGGTCCAGACCATTCAGCCCGGCACGATCGTGGACAACAAGCGGCTGTCGGCGGTGCTGACGATGGTGCAAGCGCGCCAGGCCGCATACGCGCCGAACCGTCAGCGCGGACATGTGGCTCGGCAACGGCCACCCAACAATCTGGAAGCGCCGGGCGTCGCGCGGCGCACTCTCCCCCGAAACGCGGTGATCGTAACCAAGTCGGTCGCACGGCATCTCCAATGTGCTGGGCAGGGGCGACGGCCTCAAGGGCTGCGCTGCGCGCACCGGCTGACACCGGCTTCGGCCCTTGACCCCACCACCCCTGCCCAGCGCGAGGCTATGGCGCCGTGTGGCGATGAAATCGTCCGCCGCTGGCGTGACAGGCGCTTAGCGACAACGCCTTCGAGGTCGTGCGCGCACATCAGTTCGAAAAGCTGGTGACCCCTGCCCATGACCGACAGCGCCTCGGAAATGATCGTTGACCCTTTGGGCAGGATATTCTGCAGGTGCCGCCGGCGCTCGGTGAGCGGCAGCGCCCGCAAATCAATGCCATTGAGCCAGATCAGATCGAAGGCCACATAGGCGGGTGCCCGCATTCTACTCCTCGCCGTCGGTTGCGCACGGAAATGCGGTGGGAACACAGAATTAAGAAGTTCTTGATTCTATAGCAGCTACGATTCGAGACCATGAGAGCCCGCTGGAGCGTTCCCTGACACGGTTCAAAGGCCACGATCGAAGCAAGAATGGCATTGAACGGCAGCCGCTAACTGACCTGATCCGGCCACTTCGGCGGCAAGGCATCGTGGCTACCGCGTCGGCAAATTGAGCGGGTAGGGTGGTGGCCAAAAAATGCCGGGAGCGGCCTACCTGGCGGAACTTCACAAATAGGGCTGGCTTTGCAAAATGCATAGCGGTAGTGTTTTTCTACGTTGTGAGATTCGCGTCCTGAACCCGCCCAGCATTGCTCGGCGGGATTTTTTCGTCCCGAGAACCAAGGGAATCACCAGCAACATGTTAATACAACGAGCGCGCCGCGGCGGCGGCGGCGTATCGACGCGCCGCTATGAGCCGGAGCAGCCCCAATGATAGCGACGGCCGAAGCGGTGATGCCGCAAATCTCGTTGCCGCTATTCGACCCGACCGAGCCGCGCGTACTGCCGCAGGATGGGCGTTTGTGGTTTGCAGTATGCCGTCCTCGACCCGGCGGAGGGCTGTATCAGAACTGCTACCATCTGACGGACATGCCAGGCCTGCTGCCGGCATTGCGCGGCATACCGGATCGGTATGTGAGCCAGGGGACGTTCATGCGAGCGGTCCGCCGCAACGTCCACGTCGCGGCGTTGACGCATGGCTATCTCGACCTGGACACATATAAAAGTAACCGTTGGTGCGGTCTGCCGCCAGACGAAGTTGTACAGGAGCTGCTCTGGCATTGCGACGATGAGGACATTCCGCGCCCGTCCGTGATCCTGTCCTCCGGCCGCGGCTATTACCCCAAATGGTTTTGGTCCCAGCCTATCCCGCGTGCGATGGCCGGGCTCGCCCTGGCCGTCAATCGAACGTTGTGTCGCAGCTTCGCGCCATTTGAGGCGGACCCGCGCGCCGTTGACCTGACCCGCGTCTTGCGGATTGCCGGCACCGTCAACAGCCGGAACAGCAAGCCGTGTGAGATTGTCTGGTGGAACGGGCCAGACGACGCGCCGGTGACATACGAGTTCGAGGCCTTCGCCCGCAGCATCCTGCCCAATGGCGTGGAGGAGGTGGAGGAGCCGGCCGCCGATCGTCCGCAGCGGGGCCGTGCTGACTTCGCAATAGCCGGCAGCATGGCCCAGCGCACCGGCAAGCGCAGCGCGTTCCCGAGAGAGCACTGGCACTGGGGCGTCCTCGAGGACATTCGCACCCTCGCAGCCATGCGCTATCCGGGGGGCATCGTTCAGCGCGGCATGCGGGATCTGTTCGGCCACCTGGCTGCCTGTCAGTTGGCCCGTGTGGTCGGTCCGAGCTTGTTGTTTCACGAGATCGTCGCAACGGCGCGGACATTTCTGCCGCCCGGCTACGCGGCTGACGAGCTGCTGCGCCATAGCTCAACGCTGCTGGAGCGCGCCAAGCGGGCCGCAGCGGGCGAGGTGGCGCTGTACCAGGGTTGGCGGGTGACCCCAGTCTACACCTACAGCAAGGCGCGGCTGATGGAGGAACTGCGGATCGAACCGCACGAGGAGCAGCACATGACCCGGCTGGTCTCTGACGACGAGAAGCGCCGCCGGGAGAAGGAGCGTCGCCGCAAGGCTGGCGTGATGAAGCGGGACGCATGGCTGGCAGCGAACAGCATCGAGCGGGAACGACCGTGGGAAGCGGAAGGCATTAGCCGGCGGGCGTGGTACTACCGCCAGAGGAAACGGGCTGGGGCGTGATTGCACTGGTCTGCGCTACATCTACCTCCTGCTAGCTACTTTCCGGCGCAATATCGCGTGGCGCAACGCCGCCGTCGCCACGATAGCGGCATCCTTGGAGGCCATTGCCGACGCTTGCTGACACTGATGCGTCCCTCACATCCGGCGCCAACGCTGTCCATTTCGGAACCAACGCTTCTTCTGCTCACGCCTGCGGCTAGCACTTTGCTGCCGTGGTTGGGGATACAGACTCGCTTGACACCTCCGGCCTTGGGCCATGGCCTGGTTCGCGCCGGAATAGAATCCGGCGTCAGCAGCCACCAGGCGGGTTATGAGTCCCAGCTTGGCTGCGTGTAATCGATTGCCGGGATTAGCCCGGAATTCTCCTACCGGAGAAGGCTGGAGCGCGGCGCGTTGGACGAACAGGCATCGGTATGGCGAAGCCCGAGCGGATGTCTGTGGCGAGGGGTTGAGTCGCGGCTGAGCAACACCGCCAGTCCGGCAGCGTTGTTGGGATGGATGTTGACTGTGCGATGTCTGGGCCGTGTTAGGTGGCAGCATGTCGCAATCGCACATGAGCGAGGGCGAATTCGTTTTGCCAGGGACAGGCGGATGACATCGCTACCTTGATGCGTCGCACGCTGATACGCACCAGTGCACCGATCTTCAGCAGCTTGAGGCGGATGGTGCCACAGGTCGCGTCGGCGAACTGCGAGTGCGCGAGACCGATGCGGCGTAAGGCACACAGCAGCACATAGGCCATTGAGGCGAACCACAGGCGGAGCTGGTTGGCGCGCATCCCCACTTTGGCCTCACGCACGATCCGGCCAGTCGATCCACACACAAACGCTCGCGTTTTCCAGTGATACATCGATCCCCACATACTGCTCCATGGTCGTCCCTCCGATGATGCTAGAGCAGATCAACAGGGCTCGCCTCTTTAAGACAGAGCAACGCATCATTACATATGTATACGTCACCGATGAACCAAGCAAATGCCGAAAAAGATCATTACCGAGGCTGCCCGAATCGCACTAGCACATCGTGAGTTCGAGCAGAATGTCGCTAAGATCCGACGCAAGCTTAATGCCCGTAGTGCGAAATTGAAGCGAGAGTCCCGCGCGACCAACGAACGGTCGTTTCACGAACTCTGCGAAGCCGACCCAGAAATACAAGAGCTTTTGGCGAAATTAGATTTCCGAGAAGTCTGGCGTGACTTCGTTATTGATTTCCATTGCATCCCAAGTGTTGAAGAGGATGGAAGGATCAGGTGGTCTCTTCCTGACTCCAACAGGATGGCAAACTGAGGAGCTGATCTATGGAGGCTCCGGAGCAGTGTCAGCGGCGGCTGTTCATAACATGTCCGGTCTGACGGCCATAAAATGTGCGCAGCGAACGGCGGATGGCCGGGAAGGGACTACGGGGTGATTACGGCTAGCCAATCCAAGCCTGAAAATTCAGGCGAAAATCAGGGTCGGGATCAATCAGGACGCTTCATCAAAGGACAAAGTGGGAATGTCGCTGGTAAGCCCAGAGGTGTCCGGGATCGCGCGACAGTCGCAGCTGAGACACTCCTGGCAGGCGAGGCCGAGGCACTAACGAGGAAGATCATCGAACTGGCGCTCAGAGGTGACGTGCACGCGCTTCGCCTCTGTCTTGATCGGATTCTGCCGGTACGCCGTGGCAGTCCTGTGCACGTGGCGTTACCGGAGATCAACACTGCGTCCGACGTGACCGCTGCATTGTCTTGCGTTACTGCCGCGATCAGCCGAGGCGAGTTGACACCTGACGAAGCCGGCGGGATCGCTTCCGTAATCGAGTCCGTGCGAAAGTCGATCGATCTGGTGGAAATCGAACGCAGGCTGGCTGCCTTAGAGCAAGCTGCGACGAGGTAAAAATGGGTCGGGCGACTGTGCGCCGTATTGTTCGGCTAGAGAAAAGTTGTCGAGAGTCAATACCGGCACCTCCAACACCACTGATTATTGCCGAGCCCGGTGAGTCGATGGAGCAAGCCATCTTCCGGCTATTCGGCGAAGCGGGGTTGCCACAAAGGCCGGTAGAATGCGGCCCGTACCTCGTAATTCTACCCATCCGTCCCCGTCTGAATTCCACGCGACCTTAGACTTAGAGTCTGACTCATAATTCGATAGATCGTTCCCGCGGCATGCATGAGGGCAAAACCCTGCTCGGTCGCGATCGCAAGCAGCTCAGTCGCGCATTCATCCAGGGCTTTATCTCCGGCGAACGCAAACGATCTTCGCGCTGCGCTGTCCGATGCTGGCGCAGTCTGGACAGCACTCTTCGTTGCTGTGAGGCGATGCAGCGAACCAGTAACGGCAGTGCGGGCATTGCCGCTTGACCATGCCGGGTGGTGGTTCCCATGCCTGCGCGTTGATGGCGCGTGCTGATGCGTCGTCCCAAAGGTTCGTCGACCAGTGGCGCCTCCTACTGGTGGCTATGAAGCACCGGCCGGTAGACCGGCGTCTTGTTCAATGGCCCTGCCTTGCTGCAACAGCTGTGCCGAATCGTGCAAGGGCACGTTCGAGGGAACTGCCTGGATCGCGTGCTGGTGTATGTACAGAATCAAGAATCACTTGGTTCTGTGTTCCAGGCTGATTTTCGGACTGATAGGCGGCGGCCCTTTTGGGGTGCTGTGCGGGTCACAGAATGCGTAGGAGTTGCTGCGGTGATGCACGCGCCATTGCCAGTTGATGCGTCCGGGCGGTACAGCGTTCGCGGATGCGACTGATCGGTGCTGCCAGGTCAGCACGCCAGCACCTTCAGCGCCTCGGCACGTGGCTGAGGGCGCAGCCGGCCTTGGCCGAGGTCCTGTTTCCCGCGTTATCCATAGGGAAGGTTCAATTTCTCTACTTCATAGATTCCGATGCTAATCCTCCTGATATATCAGCGACTTAACCGTAGCTGCTGCGACAATACGGGTGCGTCATTGCGACAAAAGGGGTTTCGGGTTGCGACGAAGTGGGTGGAGCATTGCGACAAAAGGGGTGCTGCAACGAGTGTTGCGACAAAAGGGGTGCTAGGCAGCCTCTCCCCCCTTATTTCCACGCCATTCTGCGCGACTCTGTGAGCAGCAAAGTGCCAGACCGGCAGTCTATTGCGACATAACGGGTGCAGGGAGAAAACGACACGACTCGGGCGCGCGTCGCATCGTCGTATTGCATGAGCCTCACACTTGAACAGCGAACAAACCACGACGGGGTGCCTAAGGCCGCAGAACTGATCGAGATTTCCGGCGCGTATGCACTCGAAGCGTCCGACCGCGCTATTCTGAACTTGCTGTATCAGCACGCGCACGACAGCGGCCGACTAGCTGATCCGACCGCCTTTTGGGAGTTGCCGATCACGGCCCTCCGTCCTTCAAAACACAACGGTACCGACCGCATCCGCGATAGCCTCTCCCGGCTTTTGTCGGTTCAGGTCAAGGTGGCATATCGCGATGGGAAGACTGGCCGCGACAGGGTGCTTCTGACACACCTATTCGAGTCCTTTGATATCCCTGCAGACGAAGGCATCGGTGGACCTGTCCGGTTTCGTGTGCCCGCCGCCCTTGTGCCCGTCCTGGCGCAATCCTCGCGTTGGGGCCGGATCAAGGCAGAAATC
>JBKPOG010000237.1:0-23161 GCA_046732975.1 Pseudomonadota bacterium | reverse complement strand
CTGCGCCGCGGCGATCGGCAGCGCCGCGGCAAGGTTGCCGTCGTCGACCCGGAGTTGCAGCCGCTTCATCACATGGGAGGCGATAAGCACGGTGACCAATTGCAGGAGGATCGCCACAATACCCCATACCAGGATATCGAGAGCGGTCCGCGTGGTTGCGAGCAGTGCCGCCAGTGGGATCGCCAATGCAATCGCAGCACCACTCAGCACAGTTGCCGCCGCAACATTGCCGTGCCGCAGCAGCTCCCGTTCGCGAAACGGTGTGACCATCGTGTAGATGATCACACCGACGATCAACAGAACGATGCAGATCACAAACTGCAGCAGCAGGACGGGCAGTCCGCTACCGAGCGCGCCGGCGATGTTCTCAGGCAGGTTGTCGTTCATCAGGCGCTCCGCGATCGCTTAAGGTGAAACGGACGGCAGGTTGAGGGAGGCGGGATTGACGTCGATGCCGGCGAAGATTTCCACCCAGGCCTGACCCCCATCCTGGACAGCCGCGACCATCGCGTATTCCGTCGATGGCGCCGGCGGCGCAGCACCCGTAGCACGCGCATACAACATCGTCTGCAGCTGGCGCCGTGTCATGCCGCCGAGGGCCTGGACCGTCTCGATCTGCTGGCGCGGCGGGATCTTTGTCTGCCCTGGCGCCCACGCGCGATCATACGTCTGACCATCTTTGGTCTGGAACGCCGGCCAGCCGATCATGCCCTGCGCAGGATCCAGCCACTCGCCCCATTCGGATTGACTTGCGGGCTGTACTTCATCGAGCCTGGAGAAATAGCGACATTCATCCGGTGTGCCGTCACCGCCGAGATGCAACTGAAAAAATGCGGTGCGCCCCGGAAGATAGAGGCGATTCAGTTGCACTCCCGCGTCCTCGAGAAGGCCGATCGCTTCGACGCTGATCATGCCGGTTTCTGTTGGCGGCTTCACTTTCGTCGCGCCCGCGGCGAGCAAAAACGGCGCTGGGTCGAGCGGTATCGTCTGACCTACCCGAAACCGGGTCGCGCTGGTGCCGGTGAGTCCCGCTGGAGCACCGGTGGCAGGGCCGGATGTCGCGCGCCGACGAGCGACCCAAAGCAGCACGAACACTGCTCCACCGATGAACAGCACAATCCATACGATGCCCGAGCCGCTCGACGTGCTGGGGGCCGGCGCAGCGGCATTGGCCGGCTGCCCGGCAGCCTGGTCACCTAATTGCGCCAGGCGCGACGCTGTTCCTGGATCCCGCACGGCCTGTTGCCGCCATTGCTGGTAGGCCGGATCGTACTGGGACTGGCGAAAATATGCGGCGCGATCAACAGCCGACAGTGCAGCCAGCATCGCCCAAAAGCTCGGTGAACCAAAGCCGCCAGCCATGTTCATCGGCTGCGCATAAGTGGGTGGACGGCGCGACGTGTAGCCACTGCCCGCCCAATCCGATTCTGGACTGCTCACTGGCGGGCGGCGCTGCTGCAGCTGCTGTTGTTGCTGCAAAGCGCGATATTGTTGCAGCGCCTGCGCAGACGTCGTGCGTGAGACCGAAAGGTCTCCTCCCGAACGGGGCACATATCCACTACCGTAAGTAGAGGGCCGCCGATAGCCGCCGCCGGAGGTCCTCGAGGGCGACGAACTCCAACCAGACGCATAGGGGGCCGAGACCAGTGGCCGGCGATATCCGCCGCTGTCGGCGACAGCACTGGTGGTCACGCCAAGCGGCGCCACCACCAGCACCGCGATCAATGCAGCAGGAAAGAATGCTGTCTTTGACCGCATCTATGCGTCACGAGGACTTCTTGAGGCAGGTTCCCAGGTATGTCTTGCGAGCGTCGCTGCTGAGCTTTTCCTGCGTCGCCTGGTTGTTGCACACTTTCATCAGTGTGGTCTGGCTCATTTTCCCACTAAGACAGGCGCTCATGTAGCTCTTCCGGGCATCGCCGCTCAGGTTACGTTGACCCGCTTCCTCGCTGCAGGAGGTCATTCGCTGCTGCTGCGCGGCCTGAGCCGGCGATGGCGGCTTGGTACTCTGTGCGAAGGCCAGCGAACTTGCGAGCGCAATGATGACAGAGAAAGTCGAGACCAAACGCAACATGATGGTGGGTCCTCTTGTTGTTTCTAAAGCAGTATCCGATGGACCAACCTTCAGTCACGTTCACGTCCCCGCGATGCGGGGCGGCTGTTTCCAGCAAGCTCAAGAGGAACAGCCGCTCAGCCTTCAACTGGCGGTCTTCACCTCGATCTTCTTCTGCTGCTCCACGGTTTTTGCCGTCTTCGGCATGGTGATGGTCAGCACGCCTTTGGAAAAGTCTGCAGCGATCTTTTCGCGATCCACGCCTTCCGGGACATAGAAACTGCGTTGGAATGACCCATACGAACGCTCGGAGAGGTAGAAGTTCTTGTCCTTCTGTTCTTTCTCCTGCCTCTTCTCGCCCTTGAGCGTCAGCGTGTCGCCGGAGACCACAACCTCGATTTCCTTCTCGCTCATGCCGGGCAGTTCAGCCGCCAGCTTGTAACCGGTGTCATCCTCTGTGATGTCCACCGCGGGCGACGGCACTCCGAACGCGCTTTCGTAGCGTAACGTTGGCGCGGCTTCGAACATGCGGCCAAGTGACGGGAATCCCCAGCCACCGGCAAATCGATCGAACAGCCGATCCATCTCGGTGCGAAGCGAGCGAAAAGCGTCGGGTGCACCAGTTGTAGCGGGGGTCGGCTTCTTCACTTCAACAGGTGTCGTTGCCATGTTGATTTCCCTTCAATGATCGTCGCCGTATCCGGCAATCTACGCTGCCGTTGGAAAGCGACAGCCGCATTGATGCAGATCAAGCGCCGGCACGACGCGCTGGTGGGACCCAGTCAAGCAAGTGCGAGGACAGCTCGTGATCTGGTGTCTTCACCAGATCCTTTTCTAACGTGCCGGCCAATTTTGTCCGCGTGGCCGCATCGAGCGCATCACGCAGTTCGCTCAGCGCACGAGGTGGTGCCACCAGCACAAGCTCACTGAACTCCCCACGCGTGGATGCCGCGTTGAGCTGTTCGGCAACGACCTGGACAAATCGCTCCTTTCCGATCGCATGAAGGTCGTGGCGCTGACCGACGCTATGGCGAGCGCTCGCGCTGCTTTCAAACTACCGTCCGCTTGTCGGTGCCGATGTCCCGCGAGCGCAGGTGTGCAGATACTGAATCGAGAGAACCAATAGTGCGAAGTTCGCCGTCGGCGTGCGCCTGAACGAAGCGCGCGTGCTCGCCATCGACGATGGCGATGCGAAGAAGTGCCGTGGTGGTCTGCCTCTGTTGTCACTGGGGATGCTGCGCCACAGTGGGCGGGTGCGCCTTGATCTGGATCAGACGCGCAGCTGGCAGGCGTCAGGTCGTGCCACTCAGCTGCTGGCGTACCTGCTCGGCGATGCGCCGCAACTCCGATGGCGGCAGCTTGCCAACCACGGTGTAGCCGATGCCTTTGTCGATCCAGGCGCAGCCGTCGACATGGGCGAAATCGACGTGCTGGATCGGCACTTCGCCCGCCGTCTTCAATGGCAGCACGAATACGGTCAGCCGAACCGACTGAGGCCCGTCATACATGAAGAGACCCGCCGGCCCGTCCGATGTCGCCGCCAGCCGGCCCCCCATGTAGCTGAAACCATCGGCCGACAGATCGGGCGGTTCCACTGGGTGGTTGAGCCGGTTCGATACCCAACGCGCGAGGTCATCGCGCTGCTGTGCGCCCAGTTCCGTGGGGCGCCGGCGATCCGCCGTGTAGACGACGTGGTTCGCTACTGCCTGCTGCGCCAGCAAGGTGATAGCGGCAGTGCCAGGTGGCTGCAGTCCGATATGCAGGAACCAGCCGGCCGCACCTCCGAGGCCGAAGGCGAGCAGGGCGCTGGCAGCCATGCGCCAGATGACGCCGCGGCGCGCGAGCCGCTGGTGGACGAGCCGATCCAGCTGGAGCCGCGACGGGATTGGCTCTGCCGCGACTACGGCGAACGCTGCGCGCAGCGCGTCCCTTTGTTCGCGCCAGGCGGCGACCCGTCGGGCCAGGTCCGGGTGGTCCTGCAGGTAGCGGGAGACCGCAGAACGGCGGTCTGCATCCAACTGCTCATCAACCCACGCGTGCAGATCTTCTTCGGAGATCGGGCGGCCAAGGTCGCTCACTTGACCCTCCGCAGTGCCGGGCGAATGTCCCCTTCCTCGGTCATCTGGCGCAGCCGTTCGCGCCCTCGCGCGAGCCGTGACATCACAGTACCGATCGGAATTCCAAGGACCTGAGCCGTTTCCGCGTAAGACAGGTCCTCGACCGATACCAGAAGGATCACCGTCCGCTGCTCCACCGGAAGCTGGTTCAATGCCCGGATCAGGTCGCGCCATTGCAGACTGCTCTCCTGCCCCGGCCGGGTGCCGATTGCCTCGTGAGTCTCGGCGAGCGGCTCGCCAGACGGCCGTGCTTTCGATCGCCGCAATTGGCTGATGAACAGGTTGTGCATGATCGTGAACAGCCAAGCCCTTACGTCGGCGTCGTCCCTGCGTGTGTGCAGCTTGTCGAGGGCGCGTACCAGGCAGTCATGCACCAAATCGTCAGCGTCCTCACGGTTGCGCAACAGCGCAGCGGCGTAGCGTCGCAGCGCCGGAATGCAGTCCTCGATGCGGGTCAGAACGCCGGAGACGGTCACGATCCGGCAGGATAGGCGCTGCGCATTGGCGCTGTCTGCTCCTCCATCGTAGGGCTTGGACGCGCTTGGGCGGCGATTATTCCGGCGCCTGGACGAGCCGAGGTTGGTGGCCGAAGCTGCGATGCTCCAGGAGGAGGAGCCCATGAAGATCACCAAGGTCGAACCGCTGCTGCTGGACCGGTTCCTGTACGTGCGGGTTCACACCGACTCCGGCATCACAGGTATCGGCGAATCCGGAACCTGGGGACAGCTTGAGGCGTCCGCCGCCTCCGTCACGAAATATGGCGATTACCTGGTGGGCAAGGATCCGTTTCCGATTGAGCACCACTGGAATGTCATGCTGCGCGCCAACCATTTTACCGGCGGTGCGATCACCGGCGCAGTTTCGGCGATCGACATCGCGCTGTGGGACATCAAGGGCAAGGCGCTTGGCGTGCCGGTTTACGAGCTGCTCGGCGGTCGGATGCGCCACAAGGCGCGGCTCTACGGCCATGTGAAGGGGCGCAGCATCGAGAAGCTGGTCGAAGAGGCCGTGCGGCTGAAGCAGGCGGGCTTCACAGCGCTCGGTCACCTGAATCCGCTGCTGGATGAAAGCGAAGACGAGCCGTTCTACAAACCGCATGCGGCGCGAATCGAGGAAGCGATCGACAATGTGCGGCGGCTACGCGAGGCGGTTGGACCGAAGGTGGATCTGTGCATCGAGATCCATCGTCGCCTGACGCCACCCGAGGCCATCGCCCTGGCGCGCGGCATCGAGAAGTATACACCGATGTTCTACGAGGATCCGCTGCGACCGAACAGCTTCGATGCCATGGCTGATGTTGCGCGGCACATCGATATTCCGATTGCCACCGGCGAGCGGTTTACCTCGCTCTACCAGTTTCAGACTCTGTTGACACGAAACGCGGTGCAGTATCTGCGACCCGATGTCTGCCTGGTCGGTGGGATAACTGGTGCGAAGAAGGTGGCGGCCATTGCCGAAGCGCATGATGCGTGGGTCGTGCCGCACAATCCGCTGTCACCGATCTCGACCGCCGCATGTCTGCAGATTGCTGCCTGCATTCCAAACTTTGCTATCCAGGAGTATCCCTCACGTACGCCAGACCTGGATGGCGGCAAAGAACTGTTGGGCAACGATCTGGCCACTGGGCTGGAAGAACAAGTGGACGGCTTCATCGCCATTCCGAGCGGACCTGGTATCGGAGTGGAGCTGGTCCAGAACGCGGAGCAACGCTTCCCTTATCGGCCGCGACCTATTGGCATGCGACCGCATGTCGATGGCTCGGTGGTGGACATGTAAGGAGCCGCCACCGAATCGCGATCAGCAGTCAGCGAAATTGCTGTTGCCAGCCTGGTTTCCACCACTCGACGAAATCCGCTTCCTGCTCTGGAGCTTTTGCCTTCGGCGGGCGACCGCGACGACGGCCGGGTGTGGCGCCCGGTTTGGTCAATTTGCCGTTATTGCCCCGCGCGGCATCCGACTCGATCGCTTCCAGCGGCAGGGGCGGTTGCTTCGGTTTTGCACCACGCGGCTCTGCATCAGCGGAGCGCTCGAGGGCGACCGCAAGTTGCCCTTCAGTCGCACGCCGCGCAGCCCGCTCTGCCTCCAGGTCCGCCCTGGCTGATTGCAGCGCCCTCTCTGTGTCCTCTCCTTCGGCAGCGGAGCGCTGAAGAGCTTCCTCCCTGGCGATCCTCTCATGCGCGAGCTTCGTCTGCAGGTCGCGAATCGTGGCCTGTGCGTCGACCAGCTGTCGCTCGGCTTGATCGCGCGCAGCCGTCAGCGTACGAATCGCTTGGCGTGCAGCTTCGAGCTGATTGTTGCCGGCGCCTTCATGATGTACGACCTCGACTTGCACTTCACCGTCGCGAACGAAGCGGCGGTGCGGCCGAGGGGACGCGTTCGGGTTCTGCGCCGGGCGCGCGGCTGGTGGCGCCTGTAGTGTTGGCGTCGAATCTCGCAGACCGAGCGCGCGACGCATCTGCTCCTCTGCGGCGCGCAGGCGCGAATCGTCGTTTGAGTATTCCGTCATGTGTACCTGGCAAACCGGACGTGGCCGCTCGTTGTGGCGGCGATTATATTGACAGTCATAGCATCGACATATCCATGCTACCAGCCCCAAGCATCTTAATTACCCGTGAAACCACCGTTCACGCTTAGCTGAAGGGCGTCGACTCCTCGCAGAATACCAGGGGCGCCGCTGCATCTGGGCAAATTGCGGTGGTGTACAACCTGACGTAGGCTGAACTTCATCAGTCCACCACAGGGTAAACTCCATGAACCGATTCGTCTGGCGCGCAATAGTTGTGCTCCTGGGCCTGTTGCTGTTTCCATTTGTGGACAGCGCATCTGTTCGTGCCGATGACACGGTGAAGATTGCGCACTCCACCTGGGTGGGCTACGGCCCGCTCTACATCGGGCAGAACAAGGGATTCTTCAAGAAGTACGGCGTTAAGGTCGAGCTGGTCGTCATGGAAGACCCAAAGGAGCGTTTTCCTACCCTTATGGCCGATAAGATCCAGATGATCGCCAGTACGGTCGATACTGCCCTACTCTATTTGAAGAGGCCGACCGACTTCCAATATGTGGTGGCGATCGACGATTCCAATGGCGGTGATGGCATCGTCGCAATAAAGGACATTAAATCCATCGCCGATCTCAAGGGAAAGAAGGTCGCGGTCAACGATGGCTCCGTTTCGGAGTTCTACCTTAATGTTCTGTTAGGAAAGGCCGGCCTAAAGGAATCGGACCTAAATACGGTGAATATGACGGCCGCCGACGCCGGAAGCGCCTTCGTTGCGAAGCGGGTCGACGCCGCCGTGACCTGGGAGCCGTGGCTGGCCAGGGGCAAGGCTACCGGTTTCGGGCATCTGTTGGTGGACAGCTCGACAACGCCCGGCCTGATCACCGACGTGCTCATCGTCAAGACGGACTGGGCGAACGCGCACAAGAAGGATGTCGAGGCTATCGTAAGGGCGTGGGACGAGGCGGTCGCGTATTACCGCGAGCACCCGGATGAATCGATCGACATCATGGCGAAGGGTGTAGGCGGCTGGCTGAAGGATCCGACAAGGCGACCCTTGCCGGCATCAAGTTCTATGGCGGTGACGACAACAAGGCGTTCTTCGGAACCAAGGCGAAGCCGGGTCCGCTCTCCCACACCGTGCAGGAGGCGATCGACATCTGGTCGAGCCATGGCAAATTGCAGGTCAAGACGACACCGGCGGACCTGATCAGTTACGGCTACGTCGGCGGTTGATGGCATCGTTCCTGGACGTCTACGTCGCGCCCAAGAAGGAGATACCGCGGCAAGCCTACATAGCTGTAAGCACAGTTGTGGTGATAGTGATCATCGCGCTCTGGTGTTTGCTGTCCTATGGCGGCATGGTGCGCAGCGACTTCCTGCCGACCCCGCACGACGTCGCGCTGGCAGCGATCAACGGCCTGCAAGATGGTTCGCTGCTGGTCAACACCGGCGTCAGCGTCACCGAGATCATGTCGGGTTTCGTCATCGCCTCGGTCTTCGCTGTGCCGCTTGGCATCCTGATGGGCAGCTTCAAAATCGCTGAAGCTGCCTTGGAACCGGTAACCAACTTTGTTCGCTACCTGCCAGTCTCGGCACTGATCCCGCTGCTGATCCTGTGGGTCGGCATCGACATAGAGGAGAAGATCTCGGTCATCTTCATTGGTACATTCTTCCAGCAGCTGATCATGATTGCGGATGTTTCACGCGGCGTATCGCAGGATCTGCTGGACGTATCATATACGCTTGGTGCGGGCCGTCGTACCGTTGTCTGGCGTGTGCTGATTCCGGCGACGCTGCCTGGAGTGATGGACACTCTGCGCGTCACGCTTGGCTGGGCCTGGACCTATCTGGTCGTCGCTGAACTGGTCGCGGCCAACAAGGGACTGGGCTATTTCATCCTGAACTCGATGCGTGGCCTGTTCACCGATCAAATCTTCTTAGGGATCATGGTGATCGGGCTACTCGGACTGATCACCGATCAGGTGTTCAAGCTGCTGCGCAACTGGCTGCTGCCCTGGGCGGTTTAGGTGGCGCCCAAGCTGCGTATCGACAACGTTGCTCTGCGGTTCAAGTCCAGGAGCGGAACTCCCGTCACAGCACTCGAGAACATTTCGCTCGTAGTTGAGGACAAGGAGTTTTCAGTCATTGTCGGGCCGTCCGGCTGCGGCAAGACCAGCCTGCTGCGCCTGGTTGCCGGATTGATCGAGCCGACCGAGGGAGCGATTTCGCTCGACAACACCAACATCAGCGGACCAGGCAAGGACCGCGGGATGGTGTTCCAGTCCTACACCCTGTTCCCCTGGCTGACCGTGCAGGACAACGTGGAGTTCGGCCTGCGAATTGCGGGAATCCGCGCAACGCAGCGACGCGAGACATCGCGGCGATACATCGCTCAGGTCGGCCTGACTGGTTTCGAACGGCTTTACCCGAAGCAGCTTTCCGGCGGTATGATGCAACGCGTCGCGCTGGCGCGTGCACTCGCCAATGACCCGGCGATCCTGCTGATGGATGAACCGTTTGGCGCCTTGGACAGCCAGACACGATCGCTGATGCAGGAGCTGCTGCTCGACATCTGGCAAAGCTCGCACAAGACGGTGCTGTTCATCACCCACGATATCGACGAGTCCATTCTGCTCGGCGATCGGGTCTACGTGATGACCGCGCGCCCTGGCCGGATCAAGGAAATGCTGGAAATCGACTTGCCGCGACCGCGCACCGTGGAGATGCTGACCAGCGATGCATTTATGGCCATCAAGCGACGCATCATGCACTCGATCCATGAGGAGGCGATGCGGAGCGTGGCGATAGAGCGAATATAGATAGGGTAAGCGCTGCGATCAGATATCGCTGATCACCGCGTAAGCCTCGATCTCCACGAGCATTTCCGGGCGGATAAGGCCGCTGACCTGTACCATCGTGCTGGCGGGGCGGATGTCGCCGAAGACTTCCTGGTGTGCTCGTCCCACCCGATCGGCATCGCCGATGTTGGTCACGTAGATGATCGTGCGCACTACGTCCTCGACACGGGCTCCGGCCTGCTTCAGCGCGCCACAGATCGTGGCCAAGATATCCTGCGTCTGGGCATAGGCGTCGCCCGTCAGCGCATCGCCACGCGCAGCAGTCCCGGCCACGTGTACCTGCGCTCCGACACGGACTGCGCGACTATATCCGTAGATTTGTTCGAAAGGACCGCCGGATGAGATCAACTGTCGCGACATCGTCTGCCTCCTTACCTTGCGGGTGTGTAAGTTTAACGGCGGCGTTGGGGCTGATGTGCGCAGGGGTCGGCAAATGGTCAACGCAGTTTCGTCAAGACGCCGTCGGCAAATCGCTGGATTGATCGCATCACTTCATCATGCGGCAGCGCACCGAAGTTGACTTCGAAGCTGAAATACGTGATGCCAAATCGCTCGGATAGCAGTCGAAGCTTTTCGATGCACTCCTCCGGCCGTCCGATCACCGCACGTTCGGCCTTCATCTGCTCCAGCGTTATAGTCTCGCGGTTTTCGAAAAAACCCTTCCAATCCTTGTAGGCCACCGGATCGCGGTACGCCTGCCGCGACAAATCGGTTGCCTTGGTGAACGCCTGGTAACGCCGCAACGCGGGGTCGGCGAAAATGGCGACGTCGGTATCCTTCTGCGCACAGTACATGTGATACACCGCCATCACATCCTTCGCAGCGGGATCATGGCCATGTGCACGCAGGCTGTCGCGGTAGACTGCAAGCAGCGCCTGCTGTTCGCGATGATCGGTGAAGAAGAACGGAGCGGTCAGCAAATTGAAGCCGTTCTCACCGGCCCAGCGATACGTCGCCTCGGTGCGCACTGCCGCTACCCAGACAGGCGGCGCCGGCCGCTGCACCGGCCGCGGCCCCAACGTATGATTTTCCAGCGCGGTCCAACGCCCTTGATGCGTCACAGTGTCCTGCGTCCACAGCGCGCGGATGATCGCCAGGTTTTCGTTGAAACGCTCGCGGCTCTCGCTCATCGACACGTTGGCAATGTCGTAGTCGTACTTATAAAGCCCGCGCCCGACGCCAAAATCGAGCCTGCCATGTGACAGCACATCTGCCATGGCGTAGTCCTCCGCCGTGCGCACCGGATCATTCAGCGGCAACAGGCTGACTGAACAACCAAGCCGGATACGTTTGGTCTCGCGCGCGCAGGCAGCAATGAATAAAGCGGGGGAACCAAAGGCGAAGCCAGCGACGCGATGTTCTGCGAACCAAGCGCCGTCGAAGCCAAGCGCCTCGGCCAGCTGCACCTCGCGGATCATGTTGTCGTACCAATCCTGCCAGGAGCCCGAGAGCTCCGGGTGGTAGTCCGGGATATAGCAGAGGCCAAAGCGCATCGTGCTGCGTCTCCTGAGAGCAGCATATCATCCGTTGCCGCCGGCAGTATATCCGATGGCCAAGACGCCCGTCGGTGTGCGCACTGCTGCAATGGACCTGGAAAGACCGGGGCGGCCAAACTGGGCCGGGCGATCGTCCGCCGGCTTTGCGCGCGCTCAGGTTCTCATTCCAGCGGAAAGGATGTTGCCCAGCTTAGGCTTCTTGGCTAGCCCGCGAGGAAGCGCCCCCTGGCGACAGACCCTATTTTGGGTAAGAACAAGCGAAACGACGCAGACCAGCTATCTCCTTTGTGGCAAATAGTCTCGATGCGTTGACGAGACTAGCCTGACACCGTGGTCTCTGAACCTTATTATCGCTTCGAGGTCGGACAGACGATCGTGGTGCCCTGGGCTGGCCGCCCTGCCGTGATGCCAAGTGGCAGATATGTTGTGGTGCGGTTACTGCCCCCCGTACGTGGCGAACCGCACTACCGTGCCAAGTGCGCGGCAGACGGGCGCGAATGGGCCCTTCTGGAGTCACAGATGCGGCCCATACCAACCGCCTCGGCAGGCCAGACACATCCCTGACGGCAGAGGTTTCTACTTATCGCCCGACTCTGCAACAGACAGCAGGCGCCGCTTCAGCGTCTCATCGTTCTGGGCCAGCTGGATCGCCTGTTGATATTGTTGCACCGACAGTCCCTGATCGCCGATCGCCTTCACCATCTCGTTCTTGGCCTGATCGGAGAGGGACTGCTGCTCCTGCGGAGATTTCGTCGCCTGGGCACGTTGCGAATACTGTTGTCGTATCATCGCCACATGCCGCAGCGCGGTGCCAACCTTGGTCACCATCGTATCCGACATCTGGCCCTGTTGGCCCTGTTGCGTTGATGCTGCAGGCGACCGCGGTGTGGACGGTGCCTGCTGGGCCGCCGACGGCAACACAGCGGCCGTTAAAAGAGTTGCCGTCAGGGCGGCGACTCGTGACGCTTTCATCGATGCCCCCTAAGAAATAGGTAGATCAAGCGGCCTTGCAGGCGAGCAGAACGCGCTCTTCCAGTTCCTGGTCTGAGCGCGCGGCGGAAAGGACGTCGTTGTACTCATCGATGGTCAGGCCCTGTTCATCGATGGCACGAACTGCCGCCATCTCAACCTGGCTGGTAAGGGTCTCACGGTCATCTTCGGTCTGTGCCGTAGCCAAGCTCTCTTCCAGCGACTGACGCAGCTTCAGGATCTCCACTGCCGCTTTTCCGACCTGCAATACCACTTGATCGGAAACATCGCTGCTTCGAAGAGCTGCATCGCCACCTTGAGATTTGAAGTTGTCCTTCGCCACACTTTTCTCCCGTTCATTTCCGTCCGCTGCGATCACGCAATGCGGACCACCATCGCCTCTCGATGGTCGACGGAAGCTTGGTAGGGCCTGCGCTCGATCAAGGGGGTGTTAAGATCGTTCGTGGCGCTCCCCTTATCGTGAATAGCAGCGAGACTGGTCAGACTGTGCTCCGCCTGAAAACCTTTGCCGCTTCGTCTACCGTTAGAATTGCATGGATGCTGACGATTCTCACTGGTCCTCGCAGCAAGACGTGCCTCTTGTATGCGACCTGTATGCTCAGATCCGGTCCGCCGCAAACAAACTCACTTCCCGTCCTTCAAAATGATGCCGAAGAGTCCGCTTTGGTTAAGCCGTTGACGCAGCGGATCGGGCCGAACAGGCTCAGCGGCGCAGACCATGGTCAAGTGCTGCGGTATGCTCTGAGCAAATTTGTAGAATGCCCAGTTCAGATCGATGTCGTCCACCACCATGGCTCCGCCGGGCCTTATACGCGGCCATGCAGTCTGTAACTCAAACAAGATATTGTATTCGCTGTGCCAACTGTCGTGAATGAACAAATCGATCATTCCGGTCGTCTGCAGCAGTGGTCGCAGTCTGCGTCTGCTCGAGCCCCGGAGATATGTCCAGCCTTCCGCCAGATCATCATCGACCACCATGCCGATCTGGTCGTGCACATCTGAATCACTCTGAGGCGGCAGATCTATGCTCCACAGATGCCCAAAGCCTTGTCGGCGAAAAGCCTCGAGAACGAAACGACTGGTCACGCCATGCGCGACCCCCGTCTCGACTACCTTGCCGGCGCGCAAGTGTCGGACAAGGCACCAGATGGCGCGGATGAAAGCCAAATCTCCATCATTGTGGACGGAATAGCTGGCTGGTCCCAGATCAATGCCTTTAGCGTTGAGCTTCTTGCTGATGCTGGTCCATATCTCAGGAAGATCTTCAGAAAAGGCGCATGGAAACTGAGCGCCAACGGCCCGATGGAGGATTGCTTCCCAATCAGGCTCCACATCATAGTCGCAGTGTGGCGCATCACGTTCTGACCGCTCGCGGAATTTGCCCCATAGTCGAATACAGAACTCGGCGGGGCTTGTCATTGCAGCTCTTGCAATGTCTCTCAGCATATGCGCCGACTTTCCTGCTTGTCGCCCATCGCATCTGCACATGAATGTGCGGCCACCACGCGCTGGCCCGCGAGGCAGCTGCCTAGTGCATCCCGAAACAGAGGCTGGAAGGCAACAGTTATTTAGAGGAGCCGCTATCGTATGTTAGGATGGCGCGCCCGAGAAGATTCGAACTCCTAACCCCCAGATCCGTAGTCTGGTGCTCTATCCAATTGAGCTACGGGCGCTTGCCAGAGGCGCGGGGTGTAGCGGATAGGGCCGCAGGCATCAAGTGCTCAGGCCGCCAGCTTGTCCAGCTCGCGCAGGATCGACTCGCCCATCACGCTGGTACCGACCTTGGCCGTGCCCGGTGCCATGATGTCGGCGGTCCTCAGCCCTGAGGTCAGCACATTGGTTGCGGCGCGCTCGATCAGCGCCGCTTCGTCCTCCATCCCAAAGGAGTGCCGCAGCAGCATCGCGAAGCTGAAGAGCTGCGCCAGCGGATTGGCAACGCCCTTGCCAGCGATATCAGGTGCCGAGCCATGGATCGGCTCATACAGTGCCAGCCGCTTGCCCGAGGCATCCGGCGCGCCGAGCGTTGCGGACGGCAGCATCCCCAGGCTGCCAGTCAGCATCGATGCCAAGTCCGACAGCAGGTCGCCAAACACATTGGAGGTCACGATGACGTCGAATTGGCGCGGGTTGCGCACCAGCTGCATGGCGCAATTGTCGGCGTACATGTGCTCCAGTTGCATGTCGGCGAACTCCCGCTCGTGCAACGCCGCGACGGTCTGACGCCAGAACACCCCCGACTGCATCACATTGGCCTTCTCCACGCTGGTGACGTGGCCTTTACGCTTGCGCGCCAGCTCGAAAGCCACCCGCGCCACGCGCTCGATCTCGCTCGTGGTATAGCTCTCTGTGTCAAACCCGCGCTTCTCTCCCGATGGCAGTGTTTCGATACCGCGCGGCTCGCCAAAATAGATGCCGCCCGTGCTCTCACGCACGATCATCAGGTCAAGACCGCGCACCACTTCTGGCTTGAGCGTCGATGCATTCACCAACGGGTTCAGCACCGTCGCGGGCCGCAGATTGGCGAACAGGTCCAGTTCCTTGCGCAGCCGCAGAATCGCCAGCTCCGGCCGCAGCTGAAATCCGAGCTTCTCCCATTTCGGACCACCGACCGCGCCGAACAGGATGGCATCAGCCTGCCTCGCCTGTTGCAGTGTATCGTCGCTGATCGGTGTGCCGCGCGCATCGATCGAGGCACCGCCCACCAAACCTTCGGCAATATCGAAGGACACCATGCGACGCCGGGCCATCCAGTCAATGACGCGACGCACTTCGCGCATCACCTCCGGCCCGATGCCATCGCCAGCCAGAACCAGCAGCCTTTTATTGGCAGCCATAGGTCAGGCCGTCGTCGGCAGCCAGGATTGCTGTTCGCGACGCTGCGCCTCGTGCTGGCCGATCTTTTGTTCGTGCTGCAGCGTCTGGCCGATATCATCCAGCCCGTTGAGCAGCGAATGCTTGCGGAACGGCTCGACATCGAAGTGGATTTCCTCACCGTTCGGCCGAACCACGACCTGGCGCTCCAGGTCGATCGTGATCCGCGAGTTGCCTCCAAGTTTCGCGTCATCGATCAGCGCATCGCAGACCGCGCGCGGCAGTCGGATCGGCAGCAACCCGTTCTTGAAACTGTTATTGTAAAAGATGTCGCCGAAAGAGGGTGCGATGATGCAGCGGATGCCAAAGTCCTGCAGCGCCCACGGCGCGTGCTCGCGCGACGAACCGCAGCCGAAGTTCTCGTGCGCGATGATGATCTGCGCGTTCCGGTAGCCATCCTGGTTCAGGATAAAGTCCGGTCGCTCTTTGCCGTTGCCGTCAAACCGCAGTGGATCGAACAGGTGCTTGCCCAGGCCTGAACGTTGGATGGTCTTCAGGAACCGAGCCGGAATGACCTTGTCCGTGTCTATGTTCTGCATCGGCATCGGCGCGGCCACGCCGGTCACTGTCGTGAACTTCTCCATAGGGCTTCCTCAACCACCGTTCGGCACTGCGCCCCATCCGACTTGGGCGCATATGCCCCATGTCACACCATTTGCCTCACGTCCGCGAGTCTGCCCGTCACGGCTGCCGCAGCCGCCATCGCGGGCGAAAGCAAATGCGTCCGGCCACCCGGCCCTTGCCGACCCTCGAAGTTGCGGTTCGAGGTGGACGCGCAGCGTTGACCCGGCCTCAGCCGGTCCGGATTCATGCCCAGGCACATCGAGCAGCACGGGTCACGCCACTCGAACCCTGCCTCCAGCAGGACGCGGTCGAGCCCCTCGGCTTCCGCCTGCAGCTTCACCTGGCCCGACCCTGGCACGACCAGTGCCTGTACGCCTGAGGCCACCCGCCGCCCCTTGGCGACAGCGGCAGCGGCACGGATGTCCTCGATCCGGCCATTGGTGCACGACCCGATGAACACCACGTCGATCGGCACATCAGCGAGCCTCTGACCAGGTTTCAGCGCCATGTACTCCAGCATACGCTGCATCTGACTGCGCTGGCCCTCGTCTGCCACCTGCGAAGGATCCGGCACCGCGCCGGTCACCGGAGCAACGGCGCCGGGACTGGTACCCCATGTCACCATCGGCGCGATCTCGGCTGCGTTCATCACAACCCGCGTGTCGTAATGCGCGCCCGGATCGCTCGGCAGCGTGCGCCAGTAAGCCACCGCCTGCTCCCACGCTTCACCCTTCGGCGCGTACTCGCGCCCCTTCAAATAGGCGAAGGTTGTTTCGTCCGGCGCGATCAGGCCAGCGCGTGCGCCCGCCTCGATCGACATGTTCGACACCGTCATCCGCCCCGCCATGTCCAGCCCGCGGATCGCCTCGCCGGTGTATTCGATGACATGCCCCGTGCCACCGGCCGTGCCGAGCTTGCCGATGATCGCGAGCACGATGTCCTTGCCCGAGCAGCCGAACCCAAGCGTGCCGTCGACACGGATCTCCATGTTCTTCGCCGGCCGCTGCAGCAACGTCTGTGTCGCCATGACGTGCTCGACCTCGGAGGTGCCTATGCCGAACGCCAGCGCGCCCATCGCGCCATGGGTCGAGGTGTGCGAATCACCGCACACGATCGTCGTGCCTGGCAGACTGATGCCAAGTTCGGGTCCGATGATGTGCACGATACCCTGCCGCACATCGAGGATCGGGATATAGGGCACGCCAAATTCGACGACATTCTTCTCGAGAGTCTGCACCTGGATCCGGCTGTCCTGCTCCTGGATGTCAGCCGGCGTGCGAGGACCGACCGTCGGTATGTTGTGATCCGCAACCGCAATCGTCAGGTCGGGTCGGCGGAGCTTGCGCCCTGCCACCCGCAGCCCTTCAAATGCCTGCGGGCTGGTGACCTCATGCAGCAGGTGCCGGTCGATGTAGAGAATGCACGTGCCGTCCGGCAGCTTCTCCACAATGTGGCTGTCCCAGATCTTATCGAACAGCGTGCGCGGCTTCGCTTCGGACATCGTCAGTCGTCTCCCTCAATCTGCCGCTGCGTTTTCGTTGCCGGCCGGCGCTTCCACGGATGCTGTGCTCGCGCCGCTGGTGCTGCGTGCACGTTCGGCGATGCGCGCACGCTTGCCCGAACGTCCGCGGAGATAATACAGCTTCGCCCGCCGCACGTCGCCACGCCGCACAACCGAGATCTCGGCAATCAGCGGCGAATAGAGCGGGAACACGCGCTCCACCCCCTCGCCATAGCTGATCTTACGCACGGTGAAGTTGCTGTTCAGGCCCTTGTTCGAGCGCGCGATGCACACACCCTCGAACGCCTGGGTGCGGGTGCGCTCACCCTCCACCACCTTCACCGCGACGCGCACCGTGTCGCCCGGCGCGAAGTCCGGAACGCCGCGGCTCGCCGTCAGGCGGGCGATCTGCTCGGCTTCGTAACGCTGGATGACGTTCATCGCTCGGGTCCTTCCTGCAAATGTCCTTAGGGCGCGGCCGCTGGGCTGGCAACCGTGTGCGCCGCCCACAGATCCGGGCGACGCTCGCGTGTGATGCGCTCGGCCTCGCCGCGTCGCCAAGCCGCCACTGCCTTGTGGTGGCCAGACAGCAAAACGTCAGGCACCCGCCGCCCCTGCCACTCGGCAGGCCTGGTATATTGCGGATACTCCAACAAGTGATGGGAGAACGATTCATCGACCGCGCTATCCGCGGCACCCATCACCCCTGGCAACAGGCGCACCGACGTATCCAGCAGCACGAGTGCGGCGGGCTCACCCCCCGACAGCACGTAATCGCCGATGCTGACTTCCTCCATCGACCACGCATCGATCACGCGCTGGTCGACGCCTTCGTAGCGCCCACACAGCAGGATCAGGCCCGGTGCTGCAGCGTAGCGTTCGGCATCGCGCTGCGTCAGCGTGCGGCCGCGCGGCGTAAGAAAGATGATCGGGCGCCGATCAGCGACCGATGCGATCGCCGCATCTACCACATCAGGTCGCAACACCATGCCCGCACCACCACCGAATGGTGTGTCGTCCACTGACCGATGGCGATCGCGCGCAAAATCGCGGATGTTTACCGCCTCGAGCGACCACACGCTTGTCTGCAGCGCCCGCCCCGCCAGCGATTGCGCCAGTGGACCCGGAAACATCTCGGGGAACAGCGTCAGGACCGAGGCCCGCCAGTTCATGCACCCACATCCTCTGGCGCTGCCACCGTAACACGACCTCCGGCAACATCGACCTCCGGCACGCAGGATCGCGTGAACGGAACGATGACCGAGGTCTCTCCGGCGATCTCCAGGCTGGCGCCAGCGCCATAATCATGCACCGCCGCGATCCGCCCGAGCTTTGCGCCGCCGGTATCAAACACCACGAGCCCGATCAGATCCGCCAGATAGAACTCGTCCTTCTCCGGCTCCGGCAACTGTGCCCGATCGACATACAGGCGGACGTTGATCAGCTTCTCTGCTGCAGTCCGGTCGGCAACCTTCACCTCGTCGCCGCCAACCAGTTCCGCGATCTCCGCGATCCCTTCGCCGCGCCAGCGCAGCACGAAGCCGCGGCCCTTGTCATCCGACAGCGGCCGGTATCCCGTCAGGTCGTCGGCATACGATGTGACCCGCACCAAGCCACGAACGCCATGCGGCCGGCCGATCACACCCATCAGGATAAGGTTCTCCGGCACGCTATCCTGCCGCTGCCTTGGCGCGTTCCTGCGCCTTCTTCTTCGGCGCCGACTTGATCGGCTGTTCGCCCCACGACGGCATCGGGCCCACACCTTTCTGCCCAAGGAATTTCGCCACCCGGTCAGTCGCTACAGCACCCTGAGAGACCCAGTGCTGAATGCGCTCTGGCCGCAGCCGCACCCGGTCATCGTGCTCGGCCGGCAGCATCGGATTATAGCTGCCCAGCTTCTCGATAAAGCGCCCATCGCGGGGGCTGCGGCTATCGGCCACCACGATGTGGTAGTATGGGCGCTTCTTCGCGCCGGCACGCGCAAGGCGGATCTTCAAACCCATCAGTCAGTGTCTCCTGCTATCGTCATTCGCAATCAGAATGGCCGCCGCTGATTGGGCACCATCCCCTTCGGCATCAGCGCGGAGAGTCCTTGGCGCATCAGTCCCTTCTGCCCGAGCTTGCTCATCCGCTTCATCATCGTCGTCATATCGTCAAACTGCTTCAGCAGCCGATTGACCTCCTGTACCGACGTTCCGGAGCCGGCGGCGATTCGCTTCTTGCGGCTTGCCTTGATGACCTCGGGTGCCCGCCGCTCCTTAGGGGTCATCGAGGAGATGATGGCCGCCTGCCGCTTCAGGATCGTTGTGTCGAGATTGGCCTCTTCGATCTGTGCCTTGATCTTGCCCACGCCGGGCAGCATCCCGAGGATCCCCGACAGGCTGCCCATCTTGCCGATCTGCTTGAGCTGGCTCGCGTAGTCCTCGAGATCGAACTTCCCCCGCATCATCTTGGATGCGAGTTTCTCTGCCTCCTGCTGGTCGATCGTCTCGGCGGCACGCTCCACCAGGCCGACGATGTCGCCCTGGCCCAGGATGCGGCCGGTCACTCGTTCCGGATGGAAATCGTCCAGCGCGTCCTGCTTCTCGCCGATACCGATCAGCTTGATCGGTGCGCCGGTAACCGCGCGCATCGACAGCGCCGCGCCGCCGCGCGCATCACCATCCATTCGGGTCATCACAATGCCGGTCACGCCGACCGCATCGTTGAACGCCTTGGCGGTGTTCACCGCGTCCTGGCCGGTCATCGCATCGACGACCAGCAGCGTCTCGACCGGCGAGGTGGCGGTGCGAACCTGGCGCACCTCCTCCATCAGCGCTTCGTCGATCGCGAGCCGGCCCGCGGTATCAAGAATGACGACGTCGTAGCCCTCGCGCCGTCCGGCCTCCATGGCGCGTTCAGCGATCTGCACGGGGGTCTGGCCGGCAACGATCGGCAGGCTGGGTACCTGCGCCTGCTCGGCCAGTTGCGCCAGCTGCAGCTGCGCCGCAGGGCGCTGCGTATCCAGGCTCGCCAATAGCACCCGCCGCCGCTGCCGGTCGCGGAGCCGGAGGGCCAGCTTGCCGGCCGTGGTGGTCTTGCCGGACCCCTGCAGCCCGACCAGCAGCATCGGGATCGGTGCGGGTGCATTCAGGTTGAGTGGAACGGCGCCCTCGCCGCCGAGCGCCTCCACCATCACGTCATTGACGATCTTCACCACCTGCTGGCCTGGCGTGACCGAGGCCAGCACTTCCGCGCCTATTGCCCGTTCGCGCACCTTGGCGATGAAGTCACGCACCACTGGCAGCGCCACATCGGCATCCAGCAGCGCCAGGCGAACTTCGCGCAGCGCCTCGACGACGTCGGCCTCGGACAGCGCACCGCGGCCGCGGAGCCGGTCGAACACCCCGGTAAGCTTGTCTGACAGCGCTTCGAACACGGCGTTACTCCAACGGCCAAAGCGCCGCTGCGCGAACCCTCGCGGAGCGGCGGAGTCCCCACCTCGGGCGGGGACCGGGTCTGCAACGATACCCGTACGCGCGGGGTTATGCGAGCGGGGGCTGGGTTAGTCAATGGGCCGGTGGGCCACCTGAAGCGGTGGCCCATACCGGCGGTGGTTCAGGCGGACATGCGGGCAAACGCGCACAGCTTGTTGCCGTCGGGATCACGCAGGTAAGCAAGATACATCTGGCCTGCCGCCCCTTGGCGCGCGCCAGGCGGATCCTCGATCGACGTGCCGCCATTAGCGGCGCCGGCTTTGTGCCACGCATCGACCTGTTCCTGGGTCATCGTGAAACCGACCGTGCCGCCGTTGGCATGGCAGGCCGGCTTGCCGTCGATCGGTTTGCTCACCATGAAGCGCCCGCCATTGTGCGCGTAGATCAGCCGACCCTTTGCATCCTCGGTGCCGGGCTTACCGCCCATCGCACCAAATACCGCGTCGTAGAACTTTTTCGAGCGTGCGATGTCGTTGCTGCCGACCATGATATGGCTGAACATTCAGCTTCCTCCTCTCCAGAGCCGCCAAACCGTGCACTGAACCGAGCGAATAGGAAAGACCGCATGACACAGAACACATGGCGTGCCGATCCGCTTGTCTGGGGGCACGGTCCTCGCGTGCTCGAAGTGTTTCTTGAACCGACCTGTCCGTTTTCCGTGCGCGCGTTCGGCAAGCTGGATGATCTGCTGGACGAGGCGGGAGAAGACCAGGTCACGGTAAGGATCCGCCTTCAGTCACAGCCCTGGCACATGTATTCGGGCGTGATCGTGCGTTGCATTCTGGCTGCATCGACGCTCCGGGAAGGTAAGCAGGCAGCGAAATCTGTCTTGGCGGCAGTGGCGGCCCATCGCGAGGAATTCGAATTCGAGCGCCATTGCCGCGGCGCCAATATGGATGCCACACCTGCTGAGATCATCTGCCGGATCGAAGGTTACAGCGGTGTGAAACTTGCCGAGGCCTTCGCTATTCCAGATCTCGACCGTGAGATCAAATGGCACTGCAAGTATGCCCGCCAGAACGGCATCCATGTGTCGCCGACGTTCATGATCGACGGGCTGGTTGAGCCCGGCATGAGCAGCGGCGATGCGATCTCAGACTGGGTGACGCGACTGCTGAAGCGTTGAACAAGCCGCCATTCGCTGTGTGGCAGCAACCGGTTCAGGTCGCGGTCGTCATTGATGATGTCCGCCAGCGACCAAGGTGGCAGTTGACTGCGCAACTGGCCCTCCGCTTGGCACCGCGCGTGCCGGAGAGCAGCAAAAGCGGTCCGACCATCGCCGTTCTTCGGCGCCACGACCGTCATGGAGAAAAAGCCTCCCTCTCTGCGGACTTGCGGCGGGCGTGCCGCTCGGCCATATTGGCCTCAGGCAGCAACAAACTGAAAGGAGGTGATCCAGTGTCTCATTGTCTCATCGTGGCGCCGTTTGCCGTGGCCTGGATCTCCGACGCTCGCGTCGCCGTCTAGACCGCTGATTGGGCAACGACGCCCGCAGACAATGCCGAAGGCTCCGGAGGGCAACTTCCGGAGCCTTCCTCATATCTGGCTAGGCGGCAGGGTCTTGGAGTTCCGCAGATGCTTTCAGGGTGAAGCGGAAGACGGCGCCTGCGTGGACAGCGCTTTCAGCCCATAGCCGCCCGCCATGCGCCTCGATGATGGTGCGACAGACCGACAACCCGACACCCATGCCGTTTGGCTTGGTCGTAACGAACGGCTGGAACAGCCTGCGCTGCACCTCCTCGGAGAGCCCCGGTCCCGAATCGGCAACACTGACCTGCACCATCTCTGAATCCGAAGGCCGTACGGCGATGTTGATTTCTCGTCTCGGCTGCCCCTGCATTGCCTCGATGCCGTTGCGCAGAATGTTGAACAGCACCTGTTGCACCTGAACCCGATCGACTTCCACGCGCAATGCAGGATGGACATCGGTCGTTACATCGAAATCCTCCCCTCGCGCGCTATCGCGCGTAAGTTCGACAGCTTCCCTCACCACTTCCGCGAGGTTTTCTGCACGTAATTCAATGTCACGCTTCTTAACGAAGTCGCGAATGCGCTGGACCACGTTGCGCATGCGCTGTGTCTGGTCGCTCAGACGTTCCAGGGCTGTGACAATTGCAGGTAAATTTCCGGTCGCCGCGAGACGACGACACGCATTCACGTAATTCGTGATGGCGGTCAGCGGCTGATTGACCTCGTGGACAAGTGCAGACACGAACTGGCCGAGTTCGCTCAGCCGTTGCACGTGCACAAGCTCGGACTGCAGCTCGCGAACCCGTGAGGTCCCGAGTGATGTTGGACGCGCCCACCAGGTTGCCGTCCGCTCCCCTGATCGGCGAGACGGTCACCGACACCGGGAAGATGCGGCCATTCCTGTGCTGGCGCTCGGTCTCGTAGTGGTCGACCCGCTCGCCGCGCGCAATACGCTCGAGGATCATGGTTTCTTCATGCAGGCGGCTGGCGGGGAATATGACAGTGAGCGGCCGGCCGAGCATTTCGGCTGAGCTATAGCCGAACAGCCGTTCGGCAGCGGCGTTCCACCCCGTGACAACGCCTTCGAGGTTCTTGGCGATTATGGCGTCTTCGGAATGTGCCACGATGGCCGCAAGCCACGCCTGCTCAGTGGAATGGGCCGCCGGCACCTGCACCATGATCCGGTAAACCGATTCAATACCTCTACGCATCGGAACTTACTCAAAAATCGCGGGGCGTGGCAATCTGGGATTCGGGGCTCGCGC
>JBKPOG010000236.1:0-27660 GCA_046732975.1 Pseudomonadota bacterium | reverse complement strand
ATGCAGTTCACCGTGTCGGCGCCGCCATTGGCGAGCCCGATTGCCTTTGCCCCGCTGGCTTTTGCCTGCACCAGGAATGACGAGAAATCGGTTGTGCCGGGGAAGGGAGCGGTGCCTGGCCGAGCACCTTGCCGCCGGCCGCAGTGACAAATCCCGCCGCTGCAAAGAATGACCGAAGGCATAATCGGCCGTGATAAAGAACCACGTGTCGGCGCCTTCCTTGATGCTGGCATCGACCACGCCGTGCGACATCGACCAGGTATCGTGCACCCAGTGCAGGTGATTGGGCCCGCAACGTGTGCCGGTGATGTCGGCTGAAGCGGCACCGGTGAAGATCGCCACCTTATCTTTCGCCTTCGCCAGGTCGCTCAGGGCAAAGGCGGCTGAGGACAGTGGCACATCCGTAATCAGGTCTACGCCCTTGTTGTCAAACCAATCGGTGGCAATGGCGAGTGCAACATCCGGTTTCAGCTGGAAGTCGGCCTGAACCAGTTCGGCCTTGATCCCGGGATGCGCCCGCGAAAAGTCCTCGATTGCCATCTGCGCGCCGAGCACCGAGCCGGGGCCGGTATTTGCCGCATATGGTCCGGTCATGTCGCTGAGCACACCGATACGGATCGGCTTTTCGGCGGCGCGCGACCTGCGCGGCAAGGCAATCGCGGCGGCTCCCGCGCCGAGCAACGTGCGGCGGAAGATGGGAGTTTGCTGCATCCGCTTTCTCTTGTGGTTGTGCTCAGCTGCGTACCAAAGCGCAACCGCCCTGATCGAGCGGTCGGAATGCATGATCTGCCGGAATCGTGCGGCGCAGCGTGTAATAATCCCATGCCTCTTTCGACTGAGCCGGTGACTTTACCTCGAACAGGTACATGTCGTGGATGACCCGGCCATCAAGCCGCACTTTTCCCTTGCCGAACAACGGGTCCTCGGTTGGCGTCGCCTTCATCTGCTGTATCACCGCACGACCACTGGTGGTTGCTTTGTCGACGCCCATGGCTGCGGCACATTTCAGGTAATGCATCACGCCGGAATATTGGCCGGCGTGCACCGAACCGGGCACGACACCGTTGAACCGCGCAGCGAATCGTTTGCTGAATTCGCGTGTGCCGTCGTTCAGGTTCCAGTAGAACGGTTCGGTCAGCAACACGCCCTGCGCGGAAGCAAGGCCCACCCCGTGGACATCGTGGATCAGGAAGATCAGTCCGGCCAGCTTCTGACCGCCTTTCATGATGCCGAACTCGGCGGCCTGCTTGATGCTATTCACGGTGTCATTGCCGCCGTTTGCCAAGCCGATGGCCTTTGCGCCGCTCGCCTTTGCCTGCACCAGGAACGAGGAGAAGTCCGTGGTGCCGGGGAATGGCGCCAGTGCCTGGCCGAGCACTTTGCCACCGGCGGCTGTGACGAAGCTCGCAGCGTCCTTCTGCAGCGAATGGCCAAAGGCGTAGTCCGCGGTGATGAAGAACCAGCTGTCGGCGCCTTCCTTTACCGCGGCATCGACGACCCCGTGCGGCATGGACCAGGTGTCATAGACCCAGTGCAGATGGTTCGGCCCGCAATGAGAGCCGGTGATATCGGCCGAAGCGCCGCCGGTGAAGATGGCGACCTTGTCCTTCTGCTTGGCGAGGTCGCCGATGGCAAAAGCCGCGGATGACAGCGGCACGTCGGTGACAACATCGACGCCCTTGTTATCATACCAGTCGGCCGCAATAGCCAGAGCTACATCGGGCTTGAGCTGCAAGTCGGCCTGTACAACTTCTGCTTTCATACCTGGATGTGCGCGCACGAAGTCCTCGACGGCCATTTGCGCGCCGAGTACCGAGCCGGGGCCGGTGTTCGCGGCATAGGCGCCGGCCATGTCGGTAAGCACGCCGATCCGGATCGGCTTGTCTGCGGCGCGCACGCGGCTTGGTAGCGCGCCAGCAGCAAGAACGGCGCCAAGCAGCGCCCGGCGTCTGATCGATGTCTGCATCGGTTCCTCCCTGTTAACGCACTGTAAACGACTTTGGCAGTCGAGCCTAGTCAGGGCACGAATCACTGGGCAATGCCTTGCAACCATGAACGGCTTGTTAGCTCCCAACTGCTAGGCTGTGTCAGTTACCAGAAGTGGACACGCCTTTGCGTGCCAAAACGCCAAAATGGCCAAGGTGATTTGGTCGTGTTGTGGTTGCACCTGGACCCCGCCCTCCGTTATCAGACTTGACTGCTGAGCAGCTGCGTCAGCGAGCGCACGAGTATCGATCAATGGCGGAAAGTGCTTCGACTGCGCAGATCAAGGATGCGCTGAAGCGGTTGGCCGATCGTTTCGATCAATTGGCGGAGAGGCGAACTCGGGACGGTTCCGATCCCGACAAAATGTGAATTGGCTTGCGTTCGTCAGCGCTCTCGCATGGCTTACCGGCGGTATAGCCGGGCAAATCGAGTGACGTTGTTCTGGTAGGAGATCATCAACCGCGGAAATGTATCTTCTTATGTCGTGACTGGATCTTCCTACAGTATGGAACTCTCAGCAAAGCTCACGAAAGTGAAACGCCAAGTTCGCACGCAAACGATGCATTTGCAGATCGCAGCCATGAACCTGATCCGTCGCTGTCACAGCGCGAATAGCATGTTTCTGGCGGTGATGCTGTCGCTCACTGGCGTGTTGATCGTCTCCTGGACGATCAGCATGCGTTGACGGGTGTCGCCGCAGCTCACGCAGGCAAACAGCAAGGCAAGGCACAGATAAACTATGTCTGACTATGTGAGGCGGTCGCTTATCACGATCTTTGCTTTGGGAGCGATGATTTCAATCGGCATGGCATTGTCACCCGATGCACTGTGGTCCGCAGTCGCACGCCTGATGTAATTCTGGCGGCCCAGTCGCGCGGGATGCGTTCGGGCCGCGAGTAGAGATAGTGACCGAAGGCCGACGCGGGTAGCCGGCTATGACGTGGCGGCGCCTATGGGTCATAATAGACGGAAGCTGGTGTCAGCTTTGGTCAAGGGGAGGGACTGATGCGCGCAGATCAGGCCGTCATAGAGGTTCTGAAGCGTGAGGGCGTCACCACGCTGTTCTGTTTTCCGACGACGTCGGTGATCGAGACGGCGGTGGCCGCCGGATTGCGTCCGATCATTTGCCGCCAGGAACGCGTCGGAGTCGATATGGCCGATGGCTATTCGCGAGTCACCAACGGGCGGCCGCCAGGCGTGTTCGCCATGCAGTATGGACCTGGCGCAGAGAATGCGTTCCCTGGGATCGCGACCACGTTCTCGGACTCCGTGCCGGTGCTGTTCCTGCCACTCGGCCATGCACGGGAGCAGGCGCAGGTGTTTCCGATGTTCCATGCCAGTCGTACCTACGCCTCGGTGACCAAGCAGGTCGAGCACGTCCTGGTGCCGGAGCAAATTCCGGCAGCGATGCGCCGCGCGTTCAGTCAGCTGAAGAATGGCCGACCGGGGCCGGTCATGGTGGAGCTGCCACGCGACCTACTGGCGCTGGAAATTGGCAGCGGCGCATTGGACCACAGCCCGTCGCGCAGGACGCGGGCCGCACCCGACACGGATGACGTGGAGGATGCTGCGCGCCTGCTAGTGGAGGCGGCCTGCCCGCTGATTCTCGCCGGCCAAGGTGTGCTGTACGCGGAGGCCAGCGACGATCTGGTGCGGCTCGCGGAGCTCTTGCAAAGCCCGGTGATGACGACGGTGGATGGCAAGAGTGCGTTCCCCGAGGACCACGCGCTGGCACTGGGTTCCGGCGGCAATGGCTTCACCGCGCACGGAGCGCATTTCCTGTATTCGCGCGCCGACCTGATCCTGGCGATCGGCACCGGCTTGAACCGGCATCCACTGACCACGCCGCCGCTGCCGAATGGCGTGCGGATCATTCACGCGACGAACGACACGCGTGATCTGCACAAGAGCTACGCGACCGAAGTGGCGCTGCTGGGCGATGCGAAGCTGATTTTGGCAGCATTGATCGAGGCGCTGAAGGATCGGCTCGGTGGGCGGCTGCTCAACCGCTCGCCCGCCGAGGAAATCGTGGCGAAACGCAATGCGTGGCTGGCGCACTGGCACGCCAAGCTGACATCCGCGGAGACACCGATCACGCCTTATCGCGTGATCAACGAATTCATGCGTGTGGTCGATCCCGCCGAGGCGATTGTGACACATGATTCCGGGAGTCCGCGCGAACAGTTGCTGCCATTCTATCGGGCCACTCGGCCGCGTTCGTATCTTGGATGGGGGAAATCGCATCAGCTCGGCACCGGACTTGGCCTGACGATCGGCGCCAAGGTCGCCGCAGAGGAAAAATTCTGTGTCAACTTCATGGGCGATGCGGCGTTCGGCATGACCGGGCTTGACTTCGAGACCGCGGTGCGCTGCGGCGTGCCGATCTGCACGATCGTGCTGAACAACTCGACGATGGCGATCGAGATCCCGCACATGAAGCTATCGCATGAGAAACACAACGCCCGCGACCTCGGCGGCAGCTATGCCAATCTGGCGCGCGATCTCGGTGGCTGGAGCGAGCGGGTCGAGGACCCGTCACAGATCGGCGAGGCGATCATGCGGGCACGGCGGCAGACGCAAGAGGGCAGGGCATGTCTGCTGGAATTCATCACCAGTCAGGAGACGGCGTTCTCTCGACGGGAGGCTTGATGGAGGAAGCCGATGAGTTGGAGCGCACGGCCGAATGGCGGATGCGCAAGGTGGATGCGGATCCGTCGGATACGGTGAGCCGCGATGCCGCGGCGTTGCTGGAGAGACTGGTGCAGGAGGTGCGGCGTTTGCCAGGAACGGCGGTGTTCCGCGAATACACGGCGATCTGCAACTGGCTGAGCGAGTCGAACGACATCGTCGATTTCGCCGACATGGCGAATGGCTACGTGCGCAGATCGGGGTCGATCACAGGCCGGCAGATGGCGAGGCGTATCTGCGAGCGCTGATCGAGTTGGCGAAGCGGACATTCGGAGGGAGTTAGCCAGCCAGGTGTTCAATCTCTTGGACCAGCGCGTCCGTGGTGACCTGCCTGCAGTAGCCGCGGTTGTTGCGCAGCGCCCATTCGTGGCGTTCGGCACTGAGCGTGGCGCAGGCGTCGATGGGTACGGTCACCAGATACCCAAGGTCGCATGCATCCCGGACCGCCGAGTCGATGCACTGGTCGGTCAGCACGCCGGCGATGACCAGCGATCGGACGCCGAGATTGCGCAGCACGTAGTCGAGGTTGGTAGAGATGAACACCGACGAGGACGTCTTCGGCAGCACGATCTCATCGCCGGTCGGTGCGATGGCGTCCAGCACTTTGGCGTCCCACGAACCGCGCGCCACGAACAGGCCACTGATCTTGTAGTCGAGACTGAGATCGCGTCCGTCGCGGGTCAGCGCCTCGATGACCGTGTACATGACCTCGATGCGCGCGCGACGACATGCAGCCTGGAGGCGCTGCATGTTGGGCAGCGCGGTTTCCTGCATCACACGGAAGAAGTAGCCGTAGCGTTTATCACGCTCGGTCGCGCTCATCTGGGTATACTCGCCGCCATCAGGTCGCGCGTTGTAGTTTTGCACATCGACGAACAGCAGTGCAGCGTGCGCTGCATCGATCGGTACCTCGCGGCTCAACATGGCAGCCTCTTCAACGCGATGCGCAGAAGGCGATCGAAACGCGCGGCCCAGGCGGCCTGACCCGCTGCATCGGCGATCAGATCCTGGCGGATTTCGATTTCGACGTGTCGCAGGCCACGGCGTTCCGCATGTACGGGGACGCCAAAGTCAGTCATATCGCTGACCGCGTAAGGGGCGTTGTCACCCACCACCAGGTCACCTTCCGCGCGCAGAAGATCGAGCATGACATTGGCAAGCTGCGCATCGCGATTGTACAGCACGCCGATCTGCATGGCCCGTGATTCGCCTTTGAACACCGGCGTGAAGCTGTGCATCGCGACGTAGACCGTGCGTCGCTGCGCGGCTTGGCGGGCATCGAGCAAGGTGCGAATGCGTGCGTGATACGGTTCGAACACTGCGGCTTGGCGCATCTCGCGCTGTGCCGACGTGAGATCGAGGTTGCCGGGGATGCACGTCGACTCGCTGATCTCTGGGATCGAGCTGGGCACGGCGGGATCGCGGTTGCAGTCGATCACCAGCCGTGAGTAGGTCTGCAGCACGGCCGTCGCATCAAGGCCTGCAGAGAGTCGCTCGGTGACAGCAGCGATCCCAATGTCCCAGGCGATATGCCGGTCCAGATCGCTCTCCGCGAGTCCAAGGCGACCCAGGCTACGCGGGATGGCGCGGCCGGCGTGATCAGCGGTGAGGAACAGATCTGAGCGGCCATCCTCGCGCAGCACCCAGACTGGCGAGGATTCGTCAGGCGCAAGCAACGCTGTCATTTCCGGTGTACCCACCATTCCGCCTCGAAACCGCGCAGTGTAACGGTGCCATCCCGTATCGCGCCAAGCTTCTGTGCAACACGGATCGAGCGGGCGTTCTCTGGCAGAATGAAACTGGCCAGACGTGCGAAGCCGGGGCAACTGAATGCCCACTCGCGCGCCGCCGTGGCCGCTTCCGTGGCAAACCCGCGACCCCAGGCTTGATGGGCGAGTGAGTAGGCGAGCTCCGGTTCGGGCCAGTCGGTCAGGTGCAGCACGCCGGTGAAGCCAATGAAGCGGGCGTCAGCAATATGCTCTATCGCGAACAGCCCGTAGCCGCGCAGTGCCCATTGGCCGAGTGACGCTTCCATCACCGCCCAGGCCTGCGCGCGACTGCGCGGGTCGTTGCCGCGGTAACGTCGTACCTCGGGGTCGGCCTCCATCGCTGCCCAGGCGTCGATGTCAGCAGCGCGGAACGCGCGCAGGATCAGTCGCTCGGTTTGAAGGGTCGGTATTTCGAATGTCGTGCTCATGCTGCTTAGCATGGCGCGACCATGCCAGCCTCGACCAGCCCGCTTCCTTCACTCGATGCGTTGCTACGCATGCCGACGGCCGAGGCTCTGATTGCGCGGTTCGGGCGGACTGCGACGGCGGCCGCATTGCGGTCGGAGCTTGCGGCGCGGCGGTCCGCGCGGGCTTTTAACGTGGCATCCCTGGAGATTCTGGACGCCACTGCCGATGCGCTGGCGCGGCGCTTCGCCCGATCGCAGCGGCCGGTGTTCAACCTGACCGGGACGGTGCTGCACACCAATTTGGGTCGTGCACCCCTGCCGCGGATTGCCGCCGAGGCGGCGGCGGAAGCGTTGACCTGCGCGACGACGCTCGAGTTCGATTTGGCCACGGGGCAGCGTGGCGAGCGCGACGAGCACGTCGCGCGGCTGCTGCGCGAGATCACCGGCGCCGAGGCGGCAACCGTGGTCAACAACAATGCCGCGGCGGTGCTGCTGATTTTGAATACGCTGGCATTGGGGCGTGAGGTGCCCGTGTCCCGGGGTGAGTTGATCGAAATCGGCGGTGCATTCCGCATTCCGGACATCATGGCGCGCGCCGGGGCGGTGTTGCGTGAGGTGGGCACGACCAATCGCACGCATGCACGCGACTTCAAGGATGTGATCGGTCCACAAACGGCGTTGCTGATGCGCGTCCATCAGGCGAATTTCGCAATCCTGGGCTTTGTGGCGGCCGTGCCCGCAACCGAACTGGCGCAGATCGCACACGCAGCAGGACTGCCGATGATCGAAGATCTGGGGAGCGGCAGCCTTGTCGACCTCGCTGCCTGGGGGCTGCCGCATGAGCCAACGCCACAGGAATCGCTGCAGGCGGGAGCCGATCTGGTCAGCTTCTCCGGGGACAAGCTGCTTGGCGGCCCTCAGGCAGGGTTGGTCGTCGGCAGGATGGATTTGATCGGCCAACTGAACCGCAATCCGCTGAAGCGCGCCCTTCGCCTGGACAAGGCCAGGCTGGCCGCGCTGGAGCAGGTGCTGCTGCTCTATCTCGCCCCGGAGCGTTTGGCCGAGGAATTGCCGACGCTGCGGTTGCTGAGCCGTCCGGTCGAGGAGATCCGGCAAACCGCGTTGCGGCTGGCAGCCGCGTTTTGCGTGAGGTGGCCGGCCCGGCCGATCACTGTTGAGGCGTGCCGAAGCCAGATCGGTTCAGGCGCCCTGCCGCTGGATCTGCTGCCTTCATTCGCCGTGACGATTGGCGGCGGGGGCCTCGAACCGCTTGCTGGCGGCCTACGAGGTTTAGCGCGCCCGGTGATCGGGCGGATCGCGGAAGGCCGGCTATGGATGGACTGCCGGTGCCTGGAGGCTGCGGACGAGGCTGCGTTTATTGCCCAACTCGCTGGCTGGACGGATAACTGATCGTGGAAGAGAAGCGGCCCCGGTGGGCCGGCCGGCCTTCAAAGCCGGTTGGGGCTGCTCGGCGGCTCCGGGTAGGTTCGACTCCTGCTCTCTTCCGCCGAGGGTAGAAGCGGCCGCCTGATGTTGCCGGTTAGCAACACTGTGCCCGAAAAGCGTGCCCCCCTCTCGCGTTAGCGGCCGTTCTTGGCTATGGTTGATCGAGCGAAAGGGGTGTCAGTGCCCTAACGGACGACCGCGCCAGGGTTGGCGCCGGCAGAACGAGGAGAAAGCAAATGCAGCTTCGGAGTGCGCTCCTGGCGGCCACAATTCTGGCGACGCCGATCGTGGCGAGTGCGCAGCCGGTCACCGGGCTCTATGTTGGCGCCGGCGCTGGCGTGAACATTACGCAGAAGACGAATCTCACGGGCACCGCTGTGCCTTCGACCGTGCTCGGCGGTCTCCCACCGGCGACGCCGGTCGCATTGATTGGTGGGAAGATCAATGGCAGCACCGGGTTCGCCGGCGTTTTCTCGGTGGGTTGGGGCTTCGGCAACGGGCTGCGGGCTGAGATCGAGGGCGACTACCGCAACAATCACAGCAGCAACGCCACGGCGAACAACGGCACGTCGCTGAACGCGTTCGTGGGCGGCGGAACCACCGAGCAGAAGTACGGCGGCATGTTCAACGTGCTGTATGACTTCAATGGGCTCACGCCGTTTTTCGTGCCGTATATCGGCGGCGGCGTCGGTTATCAGTGGATCAGTGAGAACTGGCACTTCAACAACAACAGCACTCTCACCGCGTTCGGCAACACTTTCCCGCCGGGCGGTGTCCGCGAGTTCGGCAAGAGCACCGAGGGGTCGTTCGCCTATCAGGCCATTCTGGGCGCCGCATTTCCGCTGGCGACAGTCATGCCTGGACTGGCGTTCACGGCCGAATATCGCTTCCTAGGCACCACTGGAAACCGCACCTACAGCGGCACGGCGCAGACCGTTACTGCGGCGCCTTCTGTGTTCCGGACAACACCGGCCGGCATCGAATTCCAGAAGAGCTATAACCACGCGGTCCTGGTCGGCCTGCGCTACAACTTCGGTGTAGCGCCGCCGCCGCCACCACCGGCTCCCGCACCCGTTCCGGCCCAAGCTCCAGCGCGCTCGTATCTGGTGTTCTTCGATTGGGATAAGGCGACACTGACCGACCGTGCACGCCAAATCATTCGCGAAGCTGCCGACAACTCGACGAGGGTGCAGTACACGCGCATCGAAGTGAACGGCTACACCGATACGTCGGGCACGCCCAGGTACAACATGGGTCTGTCGATCCGCCGTGCGAACGCGGTGAAGGCGGAACTGATCAAGGATGGTGTGCCGGCGAATGCAATCACGGCGCAAGGCTTCGGCGACACACACCTGCTGGTCCCGACCGGCCCCGGCGTGCGCGAGCCGCAGAACCGGCGCGTCGAGATCATCATTCGCTGATCGCTCGCCTGACGAATCAAGAGCGGATCGGGGCGCCGGAAGGCGCCCCTTTTCGTCCGCGCCGAGGAGGACCTGAGCCATGCGGTTGCGCACTCTCTGGTTGGCGGCAGCCTTTGTCGGCGCGGCATGCGCGGCACAAGCGCAGCCGTTTCAGGGCCTCTATGTAGGCGCGGGCGCCGGCTACAACCTGCCAGAGAATTGGTCCAACTCCCGAGCAACGGTGGCCGAGCCGAAAGGCGGAGCGGTCGGTCTCGCCAGCATCGGATATGCCCTGGGCAATGGGTTCCGATTCGAAATCGAGGGCAACTATCGCTGGGCGGGGCTCAATCGGGAGGCATTCGCCGCAAACTCAAGCGGGTCCGTGCAGACCTATGGCGCCATGGCCAACGTGCTGTTCGATATCGATGTCGGAGCGCCCTGGATCTATCCTTATATCGGCGGCGGTGCTGGCTACGCCTGGACCAGCTTCAATCGCACGACCGTGTTTACACCAGCTGCCTTCCCGGCGCTGGGCAGCCATTTCGATCAGACCCAAGGCGGGTTTGCATTCCAGGCCATCGGCGGCCTGTCATTTCCGATGCCAGGGGTGCCAGGCCTTTCACTGACCACGGAATATCGCTTCTTTGGCAAGCCCTATAGCGAGACATTCGATGGCACGCAGTCCGTGTCAGGACTGGCTGCTCCGGTGCCGATCGCGTTCAAGGCGCAAAGCCAGTACAATCACAGCTTCATGCTCGGGGTCCGTTACGCCTTCAATGTTGCGGCGCCCGTACCGGTGGCGCCTCCTGCCGAGGCCGCACCGGCGCCTGCGCCGGCGCGCTCTTATCTTGTGTTTTTCGATTGGGATAAGGCAACGCTGTCGGATCGGGCCCGACAAATTATCAAGGAAGCGGCGGACAATTCGACTCGTGTCCAGTATACGCGGATCGAGGTAAATGGCTACGCAGACACGTCCGGCACACCACGATACAATATGGGTCTGTCGATCCGGCGCGCGAACGCCGTGAAGGCGGAACTGATCAAGGACGGTGTGCCGCAGAATGCCATCACCGTGCAAGGCTTTGGCGACACGCACCTGTTGGTGCCGACGGGGCCCGGCGTGCGCGAGCCGCAGAACCGCCGGGTCGAGATCATTCTCCACTAAAGGTTCCGCGGGTTGACCGCGCGAGTTCGGTTTGCCTGCGTCGTCGCGTTGAGCGGCTTGCTCTTCATGAACGGCTGCGCGCCGCAACCAGTTGAAGAGGCGGCACCCGCGCTACCGATACCTCCGGTCCCGCCACCTCCGCCGCCCCGCAGGCCTGCAAGCCCGACCATACACACGACCTGGACGTTCCGTACAGGCGGGGACGATTGCGCCGCCGAGGCATCGGCGGCGGGTGTCTCGCTTCAGATCGCAGTACAGCGCGACGCGCCGATGCGTCTGACCCTGGCGCTCCAGTCCGTCTCCCTGCGGTCCCAGGCCGCCATTCCCCTTCGTTTCAATGGGGTGGCGGGATCGTGGCGTATCGTTGGGCGCGCTACTGGACCGCATGCCCTCGCTGCGTCGCTCGGCTCGGACGCGGCCGCGCTGAGCCATATCCTGGTGCTGCTCAGCGGAGGACTGCTTGAGGTGGGTGAGGCTGGGGCGTCGCTCGCTTTTCTGGACATAAGCCCTTCGGATAAGAACGGCCAAGCTTGGTTCGACTGTGCTCGCAGCAAGGTATTATGACCCGTTAGCTCAAGTTGCGCTCGCGTGCCGCCCGCTGAAACCAATTCGTAGCTATCGACGGGTAGGTTTCAGCCGCTAATCGAGGGAGGTCGCGGTGAAGCGCGTCGTCAACATCCTCGTGGCGCCGCTCCGGCTGATTTCGCGTCCGGTCGCCCTGTCGGCCGTGGCGTTGCTGCTGGTCGGCGCCTGGGGTCTCACCGCATTCATTCAGACCGCACAGGTGGTACGCGACACGCTCAATAGCCTGACCGTTGCGGCCGGCGCGGTGGCGGCATCGATCGACATACCGCTCGAGCACTTTGCCGACATGAGCGACAGCATCCGTGCGAGCGATCTGCAGGGCGACAAGATTGCGCTGAGCAGCCGGCTTCTTCGCCTTCAGGCTGCCGTGCCCCCGTCTGCCGCCACCTTTGCCGTGAATTCCTCGGGGCAGTTGCTGGCCTCCTCGTCGCCCTTTGCGCCCGCCGATGCGTCGGTGGGGGACGCTGACTGGTTCAGGCGCGCCACCGCCGACAATGGTATGGTGCTGTCCCTGCAGCGCAGCGACTCCTGGCTTCGGAGTGGGATGTCGCTGCTGTTGACCAGAATCGTGCGTGATTCGGCGGGCAAGCCGGCAGGCTTGGTAGGCGCCCTGTTCCGGTTCGACGATCTTGCCCGGATGATCGGGCATACGTGGCTCGGCCCCGGTGTCGCGATCGAGCTTGGTGGCGTCGATGGTCCGCTGGTGCTGTCTAATCATACCGCGACACCGCAGCCGTCAGCCACGGCGGGCGGACCAAACCCTGATTGGGGCAACCAAATACTGGCGGTGGCGAACCGGGTGCTGGGCATCCCAGTTCAGCTCTCGGTATCAGCGCCGCTCCACAGTGTGGATGCAACCGTCAACGCCAGCATAGGGACTGACGTGGCGCTGAAGACTCATTGGCTGGGAACGCGTGCGGTAGTCATGCTTGGTGGCTACCTGCTGGCAGTTTGGCTCTCCTGCATCGCGCTTGCTGTCTCGGTACGCTCCAGGGGCGAAGGCTCGGTTCCCCCACCGATCGGCTTCGGAGCTGATTGGCAGGTTGAGCTTGATCGCCGCGGCTGTATCCGGTCGATTCACGGCTTCGCGCCAGACCGTTTGCGAGATGCGATCGGCCAGCCACTGCTGACGGCGCTTGGATTGGTGCCATCGCAGGATCCTGGTCAGCGCCTCATCGAGGCGCTGGATGCGCACGTGTGTCAGGATAACATTCACGTTGCGCTGTCCAGTGAGGAGGGCACGGACCGCGTTCACCGGTTGCGAATCGCACCGCTGCCGGACGGCGGCTATGTCTGCGCAGGCCGCGATGTGACGTTCGAAGTCGAACTGGCCGCAAAGCTGCAGTCGGCGACGAGCGCCTGCGAGGCGGCACAGGAACAGGCAGTGACGGTCGCGCGCGACCGCGACGGGGTCCTCACAGCCCTGGGTCACGACGTGCGCACGCCGATGAACTCCATCATGGGGATCTGTTCGCTGCTGCTCGACAGCGAATTGGAACAGGAGCAACGGCTCTGGCTGGAACGCATCCGGGCGAGCTGCGATGCATTGCTGGCGATGCTGAATGGATTGCTGGAGATCGCCAGCGGCGAGGTCGGCGGCTCCGGATTGCAGACCGACGAAGTGGATGTGATCGGCCTGGTGCGCGAGGTCACCGATACACTGCAACCACAGGCGCGCGACAAGGGTCTCGAACTGAAAACACGTTACGACGACCTGCTGCGCGGCCATTGGTTGGTTGATCCGGCACGCCTGCGCCAAGTGCTGTTCAATCTGATCGGCAACGCCATCAAGTTCACTCACCACGGGCACGTGGAGGTACGGGCCTCTGCCATTGCCGGTTCATCGGACACAAGCTCCATTAAGCTCGCCGTCTCGGACACCGGTCCAGGCATTGCACCTGGGGATCGTGACCTGATCTTCGAGCGGTTCCATCGCGGCCACGATCAGGAGAACCGCGCGCACCCAGGTCTTGGGCTCGGCTTGGCATTGTGCCGCGAGAACGCGATGCCTGATGGGTGGCACGCTAACAGTGGAAAGCGCGCTGGGCGTCGGCAGCGAATTCATGTTCGAGTTCCCGGCCGAGCGCGTCGCGCACTCGGCCGCCAGTCAATTGTTCCCTGGTCGGACCGCCCTGCTGGTCGGCGATGACGACGCCAGGACGCGGTCGGTCGCAGGCCTGCTGGGTGATAACGGCATCGTCGTCGAGGTGGCGACAGACGGCTATCTTGGGCTAGCGCTAGCGGAGCGCATCGAGGCGCAACGCGGCGCACTGGACCTGGTGATTGTGCAGGGCAGGCTGCTTGGCATGGCGACCGAGGTGTTCGTGCACAGGCTTCGGGACACTTCATTCGGCAGGCGTGCCTTGGTCATCTGGCATGGCAATGAAGAGACACAGGCCAACGTAGACGCAGTCATTGCCGCCGGCGCCGACCCCTATGAAGTCGCGTCAGCGGCCCAGCAACTGCTGGCGCAGCGGTCGCCACTGGAGGTGCTGGAACCGCTCGCATCGGTGGCGCGTGGCGGCCGTATTCTCGTGGTGGAAGACGACAAGGTGAACCAGTCGCTGCTGGTCGCTGGATTGTCGCGGCGCGGATTCTCCACGTTCGTCGCCAATGATGGCGACGAGGCGGTGCGGCTTGCGAGCCACGACAGCTTCGACGCCATCCTGATGGACATCCAGATGCCACATTGCGATGGCTTTGAGGCGACGCAGAAGATCCGCGCCATGAATGGGCGAGCGACCACAATTCCGATCATCGCGCTGACCGGACTCAAAGGCGCTGTAATTCACAAGCGCTGCACCGAAGCAGGTTTCACCGCAGTGCTGGAGAAGCCGATCAATCTCGACCGGCTGGGAGCAACACTGCGCCGCTGGTTGTCCGGTGCTCCCTCTGTGCGGATCTTTGGTGCCGGATTGACGCAGGCAGATGCTGGTGGTGCGATCGACAACTACGAGGCAGATGTCTCGCTGATGTTCCTTGAAGAAATGGTCGCGGTGGTCGGTATGGAACGCGCGCGCGCCTGCATTGCCGATTTCGCCGCCGATGCGATCGCGCGCTGCATGCGGCTCGGTGAATTGTTGCCGGGATGGGAAGCGGGCGCGATCGTGCGCAACTGCGAGGAGATCAGTGGCTTGGCGGAGACATGCGGTGCCATTGGCCTCGGTGAGGTATTGGAGGAGATCGCCGATGCGGTCACCCGCAACGACCACTCGCGTGCCGAAGTGCTCGTTGCACGCCTCGAAGCCGTGACGGCACGACTGGAACCGGCACTGACGGCATGCCTCGATCAAATTGCCGGTCGTTGGTCGAGCGGCAACAGCAAGGCAGCATAACGGACGCTCATTTCCGATGGCGTCTATCGCGCGCGCGAGACGCGACCAGCCACCAGGCGAACTTTTCTCGGGGCGGCAAACCAGATGGCAACCGCTGACAGCAGGCTGCTGACGAGGGCGATCCAGAAGGCCACGATATAGTTGCCAGTCGCGTCGTGCAGCGTGCCCGTCAGCCAGGGCCCGACGGCCCCGCCAGCGATGGATGCCAGCATCAGCGTGCCGAAAATGCTGCCGTAGTGGCGGCCCTGAAAGACCTCGGCCGGAATTGCACCGATCACCGAGGTGACGCCATAGCCGAGTACACCCTGTGCGGCGATCATCAGGTAGAGCAGCGGCATGGTCGGTGTATCACGCAGCGCCAGGAGCAGCAGGCAGGTCGCGGTGAAGCCGAGGCTTCCCACCAACCAGACGAACTCTCGGCCGATGCGATCTGACAGGTGACCGAGCGCGATCTGGCCGGGAATTCCGGCCAGGCTGACGCCGCCCAATGCCCAGGCTGCGAGTGCTGGGGTGAATCCGATCTCTTGCAGATATTTCGTCTGATGCACCTGCACAGCGTACCAGGTGAATAGGGCACAAAAGTAGCCGAGTGCGATCCACCAGAACTTTGCCGTGCGCAGTGCGCGCCCGAGAGTCCAGTCGGTTGCGACCCAGGCCGGATCGACGACGCTGAGGCTCGCTCGTGCGCTGTCAGTGGCGTGTGCCGCGCCGTCGCCATCCGGATGGAGACCGATGTCCTCCGGCCGCCGCCGCAGCAGCAGGTTGAGCGGCAACAGCAGCGCCAGGACGAGGACACCCAGCGCCAGGCAGGCGCTGCGCCAGCCGGAACGGTTGATCAAGGTCTCCAACCAGGGCAACAGGATCACCGACCCGACGCCGACACCGGAGAACGCCAGGCTCATTGCCAGGCCGCGGCGGCGGGCAAACCAGTTCGGCAGAAACAGTCCCTGGCCGGTATAGCCAAGGCAGACGCTGCCGGCACCAACCAGCATGCCTAGTGTCGCGTAGAGTTGCCAAGGCGTGCTCACCCGCGTGGCAAGCAACAAACCGGTGCCGAGCAAGACCACCCCCAGTTCGTTCACCACGAGCGGTCCGCGTCGATCCATCAGCCTGCCGAGTGTCGGGCTCAGAATGGCTGAGACGATGAAGCCGAACGAAAAAGCGCCGGCCGTCATGCCTCGTTCCCAGCCAAATTCACCGAGAATCGGCGGGAACAGCAACGAAAATGCTGTGCGAGCATTGACCGCGATGCCCATAGTGACGAACACAACGGCGACGATGACCCAACCGTAGAATACCGGCAGGCGCGCATAGAGCGAGCGTGGCGAGGCTGCGGTCATTTTGCCGCGGCCCGTTTCCGCGCCTCTCGCGCATGACGCTCCCCGTATTTCATGCCTTCCAGCTTGAGCCCGTCCGGATCGAGAAAGAACACTGCATAGTAGTCGTCATAGCATTCGCCGGCAGGATCGACGATGGTGGCGCCGAGTTCGTGTAGGAAGTCCTGCAAAGCATCCACGTCCTTGCGGCTGCGCAGTTCGAAGGCATAGTGGTGGAAGCCGACATCTCCTATGCGATATTTGCGAGCTTGGGCATCGGCGGGACCGATCCAGAAGCGGGTCTTGCCGTTGGTCCAGCCGATCGCGTCGTCGTATTCGTCGGATATTTCAAAGCCAAGGAACGCGAACAACCGGCCATAGAACGACTTGGACTTCTCGTAGTCGCTGACCCTGATCACCAGATGGTCGATGCCTACCACGCGAACCACACTGTCCTCCCGCTGCTGGTTGACAATTGGATGACACCAAGCCTGAACATTGCAAACCGGAAGTCTGCATTAGCCGGACGTGGAACGGCATAAGTGAAGGGAACCTTCATGGACATGGCGGTAGAGGCATTGGCGCCTGGCGTGGTCAAGCTTGTCCTGAAGGGGCGCCTGGATATCGCTGGGGCAAGCGCCATCGATTTGCAGTTCAACGCCATCGCGCGATCGCACAAGGCGGTCGTCGTTGACCTGGGCGGCGTCAGTTTTCTGGCCTCGATCGGGATCAGGACGCTGTTGCTTGGGGCCAAAACGGTGCAGCGTCGCGGGGGAACTCTGATCCTGCTGAACCCGGTCGGGGCAGTGGAACGGGTGCTGGATGTCATGGGTGCGGCCGAGTTGATGCCGATCTATCGCGACACTGAAGCGGCGCTGGCGGCAGCGCTTGCTCGCGGCTGAGCGGTTCTTGCTTGCATTCTCTGACTTTGCGCAACGAACTTGCGGAAATGGTCCGGATGACGAGTTGGCTTGCGGAGCAAACAGCGGCCTTCGGCCTCTCATCGCAAACGGGGTACGCTCTGCAACTCTGCATGGAAGAGGCCGTCACCAACGTCATCTCGCATGCGTTCGACCCTGGATCGGTGCACGAGATCCAGGTCAGACTGTGGCGTGAAGGAGAGGCGCTATTCGCCGAAATCTCAGATGATGGCAAACCTTTTGATCCGCTCGCCTATGAAGCCGCGCCAACGGCCAAGGATCTCGATTCGGTGGCGATCGGTGGACTGGGCATCAAGTTGATGCGGAGTTTCGCAGCGAGCATAGCTTATCAGCGGTCCGGTCAAATCAACTGTCTGCTGATGTCATTTCCTCTCGGCTGACTTGCCGTCGCTCCGCCGCCGCGTATCTGGGTAATTTTGATGAGCGAGTGCAAGGCATCTCGAGTGCAGCCGGATGAGGGCGAAGCAACCGAGTCAGCGGTGCAGAAACCGATGCCGAACGAGATCGGTGGGCCGAAACGGCCGGAGCCTGCTCGCTATGGCGACTGCGAGGTGAATGCTCAGTGTAGCGAGCTCTAATTGCACGCGCACCTCAGCGGCGGCGAAGCGCGGCGGTCACCGTATTCTCAAGCAGGCAGGCTATCGTCATTGGCCCGACACCGCCCGGCACCGGCGTAATGGCGCCGGCGTGAGCAATCGCTTCATCAAAGGCCACGTCTCCTACCAGGCTGCCGTCGTTCAGGCGATTGATGCCCACATCGATCACCGTTGCTCCAGGCGCGACCCAGTCGCCACGGACCAAGTGGGGCCGCCCAGCGGCAGCGACGATGATGTCCGCCCGCCGGCACTCGGCCGCCAGGTCGCGGGTTCGCGAATGGGCCATCGTCACCGTGACATTGGCGCCAAGCAGTAGTGAGGCCATGGGACGGCCGACGATGGTGGAGCGCCCCAGCACCAGGGCTCGTGCACCCTCAAGTTCGATGTGTGCGTCGGCCAACAGCTTCATCACGCCGGCTGGCGTGGATGGTACGAGACCCGGCTGGCCCATCGCCAGCTTGCCGACGTTCAGCGGATGGAAGCCGTCGACGTCCTTGTCCGGGTCGATGGCTTCAACGATCGCCTGCGACGCGATGTGCGACGGGAGAGGAAGCTGGACGAGTATCCCGTCCACCGCGGGATCGGCGTTCAGTCGGGCGATCTGGGTGATCAGCGCTTCTTCGGTTGTCTCGGCGGAAAGCCGGATCGTGCGTGAACCAATCCCGGCCGCCGCAGCTGCACGATCCTTGCTTTTTACATAGACAGCGCTCGCAGGATCGTCCCCGACCAGGACCACCACGAGGCCGGGACGGAATGGCAGTGCCGCCACATGTTCGGCCACTCGTGCACGCAAGGCCTGCGCGACACGTTTGCCATCAATGATATGCGCAGTCATAACCGGGCTAGCTGCTCGGCGAGGTCCTGGGCATCGCCGGTTACGTGGAGTGTCTTCTCGCGGGCCGTCGCCCCGGCGGCCACCCGAACAGCGGAGATTGGCAAACCGAGCGCTTCTGCCAGGGCGGCACAGACTGCGCGGTTGGCGCGTCCGCCTTCTGGCGCATCGGTCACCGCGACACGCAGCCGTTCGCCACTTGCGGACGCGGAGGTGCCGTGCAGTCCAGGCCGGTGAGATTTCGGGTGCACCTTGACGGCAACGGCGACGCCGTCAGGAAGGCGACGCCAGAAGCGGTTCAATAGACGGTCCGCACGAGGCTGACTTCGATTTCGCCCAGCAGCATTCGCAGCGCCTGCAGCAGCAGGATCAGGATGATGGGACTGATGTCGATGCCGCCGAGGTTGGGCAGCAGGTTGCGAATCGGCCGCAGGCCCGGCTCGGTTATGCGATACAGGAAGTCGCCGATTGACCAGACCAACCGGTTCCTGGTGTCCAGCACGCCGAAGCTGGTCAGGATGCTGAACACGGCGGCCAGGATCACTGCCCAGATATAGAGGCTGAGCAGACGGTCGATGAGCCAGAACAGGGCCATCATCGGTGGCAGGTCTCCCGAAGGTCGGCGGAAGCTAGCGGGCGGGGATTCGCTCCGCAACCTGTTGCGAGGCCGCGTCGCTTGACTTCAACCGAGGCCTCTGAGCATTGTCCGCGCCCTGCGGGACGGGGCTGTAGCTCAGCTGGGAGAGCACCTCGTTCGCAATGAGGGGGTCAGGGGTTCGAGTCCCCTCAGCTCCACCATCGTCCCGCGTGAACTGTTCTGGTGCTGGCCCGACAACAGCCTATGCCGCAGCGCCAACATCGCCGCAGCGACGTCAACCAAGGCAGTGAACCTCACTGGTAGCACACCACCCGGGACGGGACGTCGAACAGGCAAGTTGTGGAGCACACGGTCCTTTTCGGGTGTGCGAACGCTGTGATCGGCTCCCGACCGGCTTGCCTGCAGTCCTGGCGCCTGAGGGTGTTTGGGATTCTGCGACCGGCTTCAGGAAAAGACGAAGCTCAAGCCGGCCAGGCCGAGGCACATGCCCACGAACAGGCTTATGAAAATATCGATCGGTTCCATCGGTTCCTGCGGCAACATCAGAGCACCGATTGAGACACACCAAGCGCACAAAATCAGTGATGTAGATCGCTATATTCTGCCAGCCCGACTGTCATCTTGCTGGCATACCCACTTCCGGAAACCTAGTGGACTTCCGCGCCGTGGGTCCGCGGATCGCTACATCACCTATGGCTTTCGCGCGGGAACTGGAACGCCTGGAATTTTCACCTTGACACCACCTAGGTGGTTTCTGCTGGTGAAGTAAAGCGTTCTCCAGTCCATGCCGCCAAAGCCAAGATTGGTCGTCGCAGGTGCGCCGTGAACTATGCGGCCGAGCTTCTTGCCCTTTTGGTCCATGATCCATAGTCCACCGGAGCCACCGCAATAGACGTTGCCCTCGACGTCCACCTTCATGCCATCAGGCACACCAGGTTCGTCGCCGCGAAGATCTACGAACACACGGTCCGTATGCTTGGCCAGCGTGCCATTGGGCTGCAGGTCGAATGCCCGGATATGGCCACGGCGCGAGTCGTTGATATACAGCACGCTTTCATCTGGCGAGAACGCAAGGCCATTCGGCAGGACGAAGTCGGCGACAAGCAGAGTCACTTCGCCTAGATCGGGCGTGATCCGGTATACGCCGGAAAATGTCAGATCCCATTGCTGAGGCGGCATCGTGCTCGTCCAGGGATCGGTGAAGTAGATGCAGCCGTCAGACTTGACGACCACATCGTTCGGCCTGTTGAGCTGGCGTCCCTGGAAGCTGTTGGCAATTACGGTGATGCTGTCATCGAGCTCACTGCCGGGTAACCCGTCGCGAGTCATGCTCGCATGCAATGAGCCGTCCCTGTAAGTCTCTTGTCAGCCTGTTGGCCCGGTTGGTCGGCTCCTGGAAGATACTCACCCCGGTACCGGGGAGGTATTTCATCCGCCGGTTATTGTGGATGTCGCTGAACAGGAGGTAGCCGCCCTCATGCCACCATACCGGCCCTTCGGCCGGGCCCTGCGAACCACCAAATCCGTCTGCCAGATCGTCGATTGGCTCTGATACTGAGATTATCCTCTCCAGTTCGGGCGCCAGCTGCTCAATACGCTTCGCACTCGGCATCCCAGATCTCCTGTGTGGTTTCCTTCCCGCCGCCGACATTAACCGCGAGAGCGGCAGTTTGACAGGCAGATTCTCCGGAATGCATCGACACAGTCACCTTGCCAGCCGTAACGCGGCGTGCCGGGTCAGCAACCTAATCACGCTATGCAACGCTTTTTGGGAGAAAATAGACTACGGTTGGACCGTGCACGGCTCTTGATCGTATTTCATGGATTGGGTTGCCGTGGTTCATCCGCAGCCTCTGCTGGAGGCCGAAGGCGCACTCGACGACCAGATCGGCAATCAGGTTCGGCGAGCCTACAGAACTGCAATAGACACAGTGATCCCGCCTGTGCGATCAGAATCTCAAAGTGCGCCAGCAGGCTTGCACCGATCAGTAGGTCCAGCACCGGGCCTGCCCGCTCACCAGAAAGACGCGTCCGCTTACGACCAGTGGTGACGCGCAGGCCTGACCCTCGCGTTCACTTGCGGAAGTGCACGCGATCAGGGACGCGTCGCAGAGAATTCCGTATGTCCAGCCTCCCCGCAAGACCCGTCACCGGGTCCGGATCCGCTACAATACGGCGACGGCCTCGATCTCGATCAGGAACTCAGGTGCTGCAAGTGCCGTGACCGCCACGAGCGTGTGCGCCGGCATCTTCTTGCCGAAGAACTCCTCGCGGATCGGGCCGTAGTCGGCACGGTGCCTGATGTCGGTCAGGTAGGTATTCACCTTGACGATATTGGCCATCGTGCCGCCGCCGGCCTCGACCTGTGCCTTGAGGCATTGCAATGCCGCACGCGCCTGCGCCTTGAAATCGCCTGCATGCATCGGAGCCCCTTCCGGGCCATAGGCGACTTGGCCGGCGATGAAGAGGACCGTCTCGGTGCCGGTCACCTTGACTGCCTGAGAATACATTGGGGGATCGTAGATGTTCGGCGCAGCATAGGGTTCGATTTTCGGCATAGGTTTCCTCCCATCGATGCCATGGCATTCTACGTCCGACGTGACGCATCTGGATATGCTTTGCCCGAAGTAAATGTTTATGTGCTCGGAATGACCCTGGCGCTCAGTTGACAGCTCCGGTAAGACGAACGCTGCAGCCACAGACTGCGTAGTCTCCATCCTACGAGAGGCTGGCGGGTGGGCCTGTGCCTATTGCAAAGGAATTGCGGTCGGCCACGCTCGCTGCGGATGCACGGCGTCCACAGAGCGGCCAAGCGCGCCAGATCGAACTCATTCCCCTGGCGTGAGTTGGAATGGGCTCTTGCTACACAGTGCGTGGTGTCGAATCAGTCTCAAGGGAAGCGCGGTCAGCCGCACCTCAGCGAGCGCGGCTGGCGCCCGCGTGTTGTTGAGGACCGACCCCATGCAAAAGGCACCATACGTCGAAGGGGCGCACGCAGCCAACTTGCCCAGCTTGACGGACGAGGAACTCTAAACTTGTTTTCTCCCCGCACTCCACAGTAGCGTAAGCGCAACGTGCCATGGAGGGAACACCATAAATGACGGGAGGAACTGTCATGCACGGTCCACGTTTAGGCATCGCGCTGATAATTGGCGTGGCCTTAGCGGGAGCCATGCTCAACTGCAGCAACGCCATAGCGCAGGCTGGCCCGGGTGATGAGGATCCGAATAACTGGCCTCTATACCATCGCACCAACAATGGCTGGCGTTACAGCCCGCTCGATCAGATCAACAAGGACAACGTTGGACACCTGCACGTCGCTTGGATTCATCATGGCGGCGACCTCGCTGGTGGCATGCAGGAGACGCCTATCGTGATCGACGGCGTCATCTATTCGATGACAGCAGGCAGCAGAGTGGCAGCGATCGACGCCCGAACAGGTAAGGAGATCTGGCACCACGAGATCAAACTCAATCCCTTGACAGGTAAGTCGTCCGTACCCCCGTTCAGCCGCGGCGTCACCGTCGGTCGCGGTAAGGTTTTTGTCCCTACGAGCGACGGCCGTGCCATCGCCTTGAACCAGCAGACTGGGGACGAGATATGGTCGATACAGCTAACAGACTATAACAAGGATTGTGCGAGCTGCATTCTCCCATCGCCGCCGATACTGGTGGGGGACATCCTGATCTTCGGTTCGGCAGTTGCTGAAATTGCCAGCGCTGGAAAAATCTACGGCGTGAACGCCGATACCGGCAAAACCCAATGGCAATTTGATACGATCAAGAAGGACTCGGAAAGCTGGTCGACGCCAGAAGCTGCCAGATATGGTGGGGGCGGCGCTTGGCTGCCGGGCACCTACGATGCCGCCTCCGACACAGTGTTCTACGGCACTGCCAATCCGGCGGCGAATAGCTGGGGCGAGGACCGGAAGGGCGACAATCTCTATACCGACTCGCTGCTCGCCTTCGAACCCACAACCGGCAACTTGAAGTGGTACCGGCAAGAGATCGAACATGACCTGTGGGACTACGACTCAGCCTACGAGGCGCTGCTGATCGATCGAAACGGTAAGAAGCTGCTGGTCCACCTCAACAAAAGCGGCTTCGTGTTTGTCATGAATCGGCAGGATGGCAGCCTGGAAAATGTTTGGCCGGCGGTCGAAACGTATAACTTTGCAAAAGGTATCGACCCGAAGACCGGGCGCCTGATCGAGCGCAACGATCCCGTCCCGGGCAAGCCATTTCTGGCGTGTCCCTCGATGTGGGGGGCGCGGAGTTGGAACCACGGCGCTTACAATCCAAAAACGGGGCTATGGTACACCAACGTCCTTGAGCTCTGCGATTCGGGTATTCCGGTCGTGGACCAGGCCGATCCGCATGGCTATGCAGTGCTGCGCTTGGGCGCGAAGGATTTTGAGGTAAAGAAGGTTCCCGGCAAGCCGGCCGGCCGGTTGGACGCTCGCGATCCTGTCACCGGAAAACGCAAATGGACATATGAAGTGGACCTGCCTCTGTTGGGCAGCGTTCTGACGACGGGCGGAGACCTTGTGTTCAACGGCGATCCACTGGGTACTGTCAGAGCCTTCGATGGCGATAGCGGACAGGTATTGTGGAGCTTCAATACCGGATCGGGTCTTCGCAGCGGAATTGTCAGTTACGCCGTCGATGGTAAGCAGTACATCCTGGTCCCGAGCGGTCGTGGATCGTTCGCCGCAACATTGCTGCCGTCATTGTTTCCGGAAATGTCGGACGTGCCGGGTGCCGCGACGTTGATTGCGTTCACGCTTGACTGAGGAATGCTTGCTCGGTGCGGAGTCAGGCCGGCGGTGGGCCTTTTTCGGGCAGCCGAAGAGAGGCGTCATGAGTTGCGGGGCGCTGTTGGCATGCATGCTTGCATTGGCCCGCGCCGACGATATCCCGAACCTGAAGGACCCTGACATGATTACTGCGGGCAGTCAGTTATTTCAGGAGAAGCAATGCGCTTACTGCCACGGACAGGGCGGCAGCGGTGCTATCAGGTTGGCTGGCCGCAGCGATTTAGAAGCGGCCTACATTTTCGAGACAATCGCTGAGGGACGTGTGAAAGGCGCGCTGCGCATGCCATCCTGGCGTGGCGTGTTGACCGACGACCAGATCTGGCAGGCGACCGCCTACATCATGTCCCTCAGCAAGCCATAGCGTGTCCGTAGCTCCTAGGTGCGGGGGCCGGTCGCGCCGTGTGAGATCCCACTCGAGCAGCTATGTCGTCCCATACCTGCGATGGTGCGGTAGGACATGCCGATGTCCATCGCGCCGCTGCAGTGCTCTTCGGATCCTAAGTCGGCACGTCACCTTTCAGCATGATACGGTACAGGTAGCGGACCTGCCCCATGTCATAGTCGCCGTTTGCCTTGTGCAGCAGACAGCGGTTGTCCCACATCACCAGGTCGCCTTGGCGCCAGCGATGCCGATACTCGCACTGCGGTTGCGTCGCGTGCGCCAGGAGTTCGTCCAGCAACGTCAGGGCTTCACGCTCCTCCATGCCGACGATTCCGTCAATGCGGATCGGGTTTAGGTAAATTGCCTTGCGTCCGCTCTCAGGATGAGTGCGGACCAGCGGGTGTATGACGGCATCCGGCACCTTCTGCCGCGCTGCATCGCTCAGCCCCATCAGCTTTCGTTCGCTATGCCGGCTTTGATACATGTGCACCGCACGCAGGTTGCCGATCCGCACCTTCGTGGCCGCTGGCAGTGTTTCATACGCGCGCTGCATGTTCACGAACTGTGTGTCGCCGCCATGGTCGGGCAGTTGCACCGCATGCAGCACTGTCGCCTTCGGCGGCTCAGCCGCGTTGGAATGGTCGGTGTGATAGCCTTCGCCGGGGATGTAGCGTTTGCCGTCAGGGAAGAAGTCCCGGTTGGAGATGTAGTGGATCTGCGGGCACTCCGGCAATGCGAAGCGTGTGTTGTGCTGCGGGAAAACCTCACCAAACAGTTGCACCGCACTCAGTAGCTGGTGCGGCGAGAGATGCTGGTCGCGAAACACCAGGACCGAGTGCTCGACGAACGCGCGGTTCAGTCGATCGCGTAACGTATCATCGACCGGCTCGGTCAGGTCGACCCCGACCACCTCGGCGCCGGTATGTGATGTAAGATGTGTGATCATCGGAGCAGATTGCGCGCGCAGCCAGGCACGTGCAACCTGCCAGCCTCCCATTCGGAGAAGGAGGCAGCCATGGCAGTCGGTCCGCAGTTCCCAATGGATTTCACCAAGTTCTTCGCCGACATGAAGCTGCCAGCGGTGCCGGACGTGGAGGCGTTGCTCTCAGCGAACAGAAAGAATTTGGAGACGCTGACTGCAGCCAACCGGGTCGCGCTTGAAGGCGCACAGGCGATTGCGCGGCGTCATATGGAGATCGTGCAGAGCAGCATGGCCGACTTGACGGACGCGATGAAGGAGCTTGCCACAGCCGATGCTCCGCAGGCGAAGGCGGCGAAGCAGGCTGAACTGCTGAAGCAGGCCTATCAGCGAGCAGTGACGCACATGAAAGAACTCAGCGACCTTATTCAGCAGTCAAACACCGAGGCGCTTGCGCTGATCAATCAGCGTTTTGCCGAGGCCATGGATGAGGTGAAAGCGCTGGCGGAAAAGGCCAAGTGACCTTTGATAAACCGCATTCAAGAGTTTGTGACGTTGGATCTTAGTACCGCTGCTCTCAGCAAATTACAGTATAGTCCGCGAACTTGTTTCGGCTTGGCCGAAAGCAGATGATCCCGTGCGGCGGTGTTGGCGCCGCCAAGGAATAACGCGCGCCGAATAGAGCGCTGGGAATACAGGGAGTGTCCAGGATGACAGCAGCCAACGCGGCCGTCACCCCGAGTGGGATGTCCGAAAGCGAACACAAAGCCCAGTTGCGGCGAGCCGTGATTGCCAGCACGGTTGGTACTACAATCGAGTGGTACGACTTCCTGCTGTACGGCACCGTCACGGCACTCGTGTTCGGCAAATTGTTCTTTCCGAAGTCCGATCCGGTTGTTGGTGTGCTGGAAGCGTTCAGCGTATTTTTCATCGGGTTTGTCGGGCGGCCCATTGGAGCGTTCATCTTCGGCCACTGGGGAGATCGGATCGGGCGGAAGGCGACCCTGATCGTCACCTTGCTGGTGACCGGCATTGCGACTGTGGCCGTAGGGCTCGTGCCCGGCTACGACCGCATCGGCATCTGGGGCGCAATCCTGCTCACCACCATCCGCCTCGTTCAGGGCATCGGTGTCGGGGGCGAATGGGGCGGCTCAGTGCTGCTCGCCATGGAGTGGGCGCATACCAACAAGAACCGTGGTTTCCTCTCCGCGTGGCCCCAATTCGGCGCCCCAGCCGGACTGTTCTTGGCGAACTGCGCCGTGCTGTTCTTCAGTTGGTACTCCGGCGACCAGTTCCTGGTCTGGGGCTGGCGCATCCCGTTCTTCCTCAGCGCCATCATGGTCGCGGTCGGACTATGGATCCGACTCGGGATCATGGAGACGCCGGTATTCCAGCGTATCTTGGACGAGGAGCGTACCGAACGTGTCCCGGTGCTTGAAGTGTGGAAGCGGCAGCCGAAGCAGATCATCCTGACTGCGCTGTTGCGCTTACCAGAGCAGGCACCGGGCTATATCGTGGGTGCCTGGATCTTCACCTATGCAACAGGCGTGCTGGGCTTCTCGCGCGACTTCGTTCTGCTGGGCGTGATCAGCCAGACGATACTGGGCTTCATCTGGGTCGTATTCGCCGGCCACTTCTCGGACTACATCGGCCGCAAGAACATGTATATGCTCGGCGCGGCGTTCATGGGCGTGTTCGGGTTCGTTTACATCGCCATGCTGAACACTGGAGTACCGTGGATTGTGTTCGCGGCGATTGCCATCTCGCTGCTGCCGGTGATGACGCAGTACGGACCAGAGGCGGCGCTGATCGCCGAAAGCTTCACCCCGCGGCTGCGCTACAGCGGCACGTCGATCGGCTACCAGCTGGCGTCCGTCATCGCAGGCGGCCCATCGCCGTTCATCGCGACATGGCTGTTCGCGGCCTATGGCTCGGCGTGGCCCATCGCGATCTACATCGCGATATGCGCGGTTATCGGCATCGTCGCCACGTCGTTGCTGACCGACTACACCAATAAGGAGATTTCGGCAGAGTACGAGGCAATATGATGGCAGCAGTTCGCCCCAGAACCGCCATAGTTCCGCTCGGCTGAAACCATATTTCAACCCCTCGGCTGGCACGATCGCATCAGATAGAGGCGATCGGCGAGAATGGTTGTGACGTGAGCCCCAAGTTCCCTCCACTCAGAAGTAGAGTCCTGGGTTGCCGTCACGCGCATCGTGACGGTGTTTCTCTGTTCGGTCGAGTGCCGTTTCTCCGCGCCGGCCAATTTCATCGCGGCCATTGGGCGCAGCCTGGGTCAAGACTGGCCGCAGGCCACTGGCGAAGCCAGCACGAAGTGGTCTGTGTGCTGGGCATGCCCAGCGTCCTGGGGGTGAAAGTCCCCTGTGCAACCTGATGGAGGTGAAGCACGAGCGAAGCGCAAGGGCGGAACTGCGAGGGACCGTCTGAAGGAAGCGTGGAGCGAACTCGCGATCCG
>JBKPOG010000235.1:0-19101 GCA_046732975.1 Pseudomonadota bacterium | reverse complement strand
GGGTGCAGTGACGCTTGCCGTTCTGCCCGATAGCGTGCGCCTGGTACCGCCTGGACGCGGCCTGGTCGATGGCGAAGTGGAACTGTGCACCTGGCTGGGCGCGGTGGTGGAGCACGCGGTACGCATCGCGCCGAACCTCACCCTGTTGACGCGCGGGCCGGGACTTGGCCCTGATGCAACGTCTCGTCACACTGCAGGAACACGCGTGGCGCTGCGCTGGGAGGCGGAGGACGAACGGCTCTTCGATTCGGAGGACCGCGCTATGCAAGCAATTAACTGGGAGACGAGTCATGCATGAATCATCTCTGTCGCGGCGTGCTGTGCTGGCCGGCGCTACGCTGCTAGCCGCGCCAGCGATCGTGCGGCAGGCGCGCGCGGCAGAGCAGTGCGTCGTGGGCACCTGGGGTGGCGACTATGCGCGCTTGCTGCGTGAAAATATTGACGATCCAATCCTGAAGCCGGCAGGCGTGGATGTAGTTCAAGACATCGGCGACGAGAACCCGCGCGTGTCCAAGCTATATGCACAGAAGAGGTTGCCGCGTGGCACGATGGACATCGCCTGCGTTGGTGCGTTGAACGGCTATCGCGTCACCGAAGGCGAGGTGGTCGAAACGCTCAACGAGACGAAGATTCCCAACCTGAAGCACGTGCTGGCGGATCTGCGCATGCCGGCTTTCGTGCCGCACATCTATAGTGCGCAGGTGCTGGTCTATAACCCGGATACGGTGAAGCAACCGCCGCAGACTATGAGCGATCTGCTCGATCCGAAATGGAAGGGCAAGATCGGCATGGTGGCGACCGCCGGGTCGTGGCTGCTGCAGGCGGCGAGCCTGCACGAAAGCGGCACCACCACGGATTTCGACAAGGCGAAGGCGCTGATGCTGCAAATCAACGGCAACGGCCTGCGCCTATACCCCGAGACCGATAATCTCGCGCCGGCGTTCAAGTCCGGCGAGATCGAGGTAGGAATGATCTGGCTGGCGCGCAGCTTCATGTGGCGCAATGGCGGCTTCCCCGTCGCCGGCCATTTCCCGAAAGAAGGTTCCATCCTTTACGTGTCCGGCATGGTGTTGCCGAAGAACGCGCCCGACAAGGAGGCTGCGTACAAGTACATGAACGCGTTGCTGCAGGCGTCAGCGCAGCAGGGCTTTGCGGCGCATATGGGGTATCTGCCGACGGTGGACGATGCACCATTGTCGGGCAGTGTCGGCGAACAGCTTTCGCTGCCGGAGCCCAAACCGAAGCTGGTCACCCCGGACTATCCAGTGCTGTCGAAGGCGGCGCCGGAGCTGAACGACTGGTGGCTCAAGAACATGCAGCACAGTTGACGCGCGACCACGAACGAACGGCGCGGCACCGGGAGGTCGGCGGAGCGCTCTCGTTACTCGGACCGGCAAGTCTGCTTATGCTGTTGGCGCTGGTCGCGCCGCTCGCACTGCTGTTCCGCGCCAGCCTGAACCGCTTCGACCCGACCGAACTGATGATCTCGGCATTGACTGCAGAAAACTACCTGCGGTTCTTCGCGGATCCGTTCTACTGGAACGTGCTGGTCACCACCATCCGCGTGTCCATTATCGTCACCGTGGTCTGCCTGATTTTCGGTTTGCCAATGGCATGGCGCCTGGCACGCACGACGAGCCGCTGGAAATCAGCCATGGTCGTGCTGATGGTGTTGCCGCTGTTTGTGGGTTCCACCACGCGCACCGCCGGTTGGATGATCCTGTTCGCCCGAGGGGGCCTGCTGGATAATTTGACCGGCCTGAACCTGATGTTCGCAGAGCCTGCGGTGATCGCCGGCATCATCGCCATCAACCTGCCATTCACGGTTCTGACCTTGCAGAGCGTCTTTGAAGGCATCGACCCACGGCTGGAGGAAGCCGCTGCCTCGATGGGCGCTGCGCCGTCGCGCGCGTTCCGGCGCATCGTTCTTCCGCTGGCGCTGCCGGGCATCGCCATAGCGGCGGTACTCTGCTTCATCCTGTGTATGAATGCCTTTGCCACGCCTCTGCTGCTCGGTGGCCCGCACTTCCAGATGATGGCACCGCTGCTGTTCTGGGCATTTAGCAGCGACAACAACTGGCCATTTGCCGCGGCGATCGCCTTTATCCTGATGGCGACCACGCTGCTTTTGACGGCAGCGGCAAATCGCTTGATCCCCCGCCGCTACCGCATCTGAGGCCACCCCGCACTTCAGCCGTTTTTGGGGCGTTGCCTGTTGCGAATAACCGGTTAACCTTGCCGGGCGGGTAAAGCCTCATGCACCGCGCGTCGAAAGTGAAGAACAACGGAGGACTGTCGTCATGTCTGGAATTGTCGGAAGTGCCTCGACCGTCCCGTGGTGGAGGGAACCCACCAAGGACCAATGGTACGCCTACTTCGCCGCGTGGCTTGGATGGACGCTCGATGCGTTCGATTTCACTATCTTTTTGCTGATCATGGTACCGATCAGCCAGGAATTCGGAGTGCCGCTGACCGCGGTGACCGCGGTATTCGCTGTGACGCTGTGGTTGCGCCTGATTGGGGCCACGGCGGCCGGTTGGCTCGCGGACCGATGGGGTCGCAAGGCGCCGCTGATGGTCTCGATCCTGTGGTATTCGATATGCAACCTCATCGCAGGTTTCTCCCCAAGCTTTCTGTTTCTATTTTTGTTTAGGGCATTGCTTGGCATCGGGATGGGCGCTGAATGGCCGGCCGGTGCGGCGCTGGCGATGGAATCCTGGCCGGCGCGTTCGCGCGGCCTGATGTCAGGCGTGCTGCAAGGATCGTGGGGTCTCGGCTACGCGCTGTCGGCCGCCGCCTACGGTCTGCTCTACACGCCGCTTGAAGCTTGGCACAAGGGTTATGGCTGGCGCGGCATGCTGATCCTGGGCGTGCTGCCGGCGCTGGCCTGTGTATGGATCCGTTACTACGTGAAGGAGCCGGAGGTCTGGTCCAAAAATCAGCAGATCCAGAGCGACACGAAGCAGGAAGTGAAGCTGCCGCTGTTCGCTATCTTCAAGCGGCAATATCTGTGGAACACCATCACAGGGTGCCTGTGGATGGCAGCCAACTTCTGCGTCTACTACTCCATTTGGGCGCTGCCCAGCACCTATCTGCAGAAAGAACTCGGCTGGACGCCAGCGATGGTGTCGGTACCGTTGTTCTGGGGCAATATCCTGGTGTTCGCCTCGTCGGCCTTCTGGGGCGGCCTCTCGGACAGGATCGGACGGCGCTGGGCGCTGATGATTCCCTGCACCATCGCGATCTTCATCACCCCGATCTATCTGACGACGCGCGATCCACTGGTATTCATTTCGGGGTTCCTGCTGCAGGCCTTGATCGTCGGCGGCAAGGACACGCTTAACCCCGCGTGGCTGTCCGAGCGCTATCCGACCGAGATCCGCGCTTCAGCCGCCGGGTTCGTCTACCACCAGGGCGCGATCTGGGGCGGCTTCGTCGCACCGGTTCTCGCATACTTCGCCGTAGAGCGAGGGATGGGCTTCGCCTGGCCGATGATGGTCTCGACCATGGGGTGGCTGGTGGTCTTGGTCATTGCCGTATTCTTGGGCCCGGAGACCAAGGGCAAGGAGCTGGTGCCGGACCTGCAGATCTTCGAGCGCGAGGAATACCCGTAGTAAGCCATGCTATCGACGCGAAGCGGCCGGGTAACGTCCCGGCCGCTATCTTTTTTGCCGCGCAGGCGCTGGTTCGGGCAGCCGCTCCGCGATGATGCCCTCCGGTAGCACTCGCAGGATCACCAGAAGCAACACGCTCACCAGCAATTCGCGGACCGCAGCCAATTGCGCCGGCGCGAGAAAGGGCAGGAATGGCGCGACGAAGCGTGTGCCCTCTAGCAGCGTCATGATCAGCACTGCGCCCAGCACTGCACCGTAATTGTTGCCAATGCCGCCGGCGACAAGCGCCAGGATGATGTTCAGCGTCAGGAGTGGCGCAAAGATGTCGGGCGCGACGTAGGAGGTCTGGTGCGCGTACAGCGCACCTGCCATCCCAAGCACGGCGGCGCCGACGGCGAAGGCCTTCACTTTGAACGCCAGCACATGCTTGCCCGCCACCGCGGCGACGTCCTCATCATCGCGGATCGCGCGCAGCACGCGGCCGAACGGCAACGACGCCAGACGCTGCATCACCAGCAACGTTGTAATCAGCACTGCAATGACGATGCCGAGAAATACCAGGTTGAACTGGCGCGGATCGAGTGTTCCCCGCCATGGGCCGGGAATGCCGGCAATACCGTCTGAGCCATTGGTCAGCCAGATCTCATTGGCGGCGGCGATGCGCACGGATTCGGAAAAGCCGAGAGTGACGATGGCAAGATAGTCGGCGCGCAGCCGAGCAGTGATCAGCGCCACGACCGCACCGGTTGCCGCTGCTGCCAACGCAGCTGCGATAATGCCGAATGGGATGGCAATGCCGGACTTGGTAAGCAGCGCGGTGGTGTAGCCACCGACAGCAAAGAACCCGGCGAGTCCCAGGTTCACAAGCCCCGCCATGCCCCAGGTCAGGTTCACGCCCAACGCCAGCAACGCGTAAATGCCGGCGCTGATTGCCATCGCGGTAAGGTAGGCGGCCATCAGTAGGCGCGTGCGCCCAGGATGCCGCGCGGACGGAAGCTTAGCACCAGCAGGATGGCCAAGAAGCCGACCACCGTGCGATAGTCCGGCGGCAACGCGAGCTGCGACAGTTCCTCGGCGACGCCAACGGTGAGCGCACCGACGACCGCGCCGGGAATGCTGCCCAACCCGCCAACCACTGCTGCGGCGAAAATCGCCAGGATCGCGCGGAAACCGGTCAGGGGATCGATCGACGTATCCAGCCCAAGCAGCATGCCGCCCAGGCCGGCGAGCCCCATCGCGACAAAGTTGACCATGGCGGCGATTCGATCGGTGTCGATGCCCTTGATGGCTGCCAGGGTCGGATTGTCTGCAACCGCGCGCATTGCCTTGCCCAGTCGGGTGAAGGTCAGCAGCGCGAACAGCGCCGCCACGACGACCACTGATATCGCTAGGTCCTAAAGCTGCTGCGGTCCGACCCGCAGACCCGAAAAGCGCCAGTCGCGTGTGATCGGCAGGTCGAAATTCCGTAGCGCATTGCCGAAGCCCAAACGCACCACGTTCTCCAGCGCGATGGTCAACGCAACGGAGGCGACGGTGGTGGTGATAAGCCCCGCGGGCCGCAACGGTCGCAGCACGAGGGTATCGCTGGCCAAGCCGACCGCACCCGCAACGATGAATGCGATCACTGCAGCTGGAAGCAGTGCCAGACCCAGCCAGACATTGGCGCAGTAGCCGGCAAAGGCGCCGATCGTTGCATGCGAGGCGACGGCGAAGTTCGGGAAGCGCAGCACAGCGTAGATGGCAGTAAGCCCGATTGCCGGCGCGGCAAGGATGGCACCGGCCATCACGCCGTTGAGCACCAGTTGCGTGACGTCGACCAGCACTACGCGACTTCGAGGAACTTGAAGGCCCCGTTCTCGACGCGATTGTAGCGAAACTTGCAGTCAGTGATGTCGCCGATATCGGTGAACGTGCAAGGCCCGCTGGCACCGGAATACTTGATATTCTTCCCCTGCTTCAGCGCGGCCAAGCCATCGACCGCGGTATAGACCGTTTCGCCATCGCTGTTGGTGATCTTGCGGACATTGTCACGGATTGCGGTGCCGGTGGCTTCGCCGGCCTTGGCGATGGTCAACGCTACGATACTGATCCAGTCGGTCGCCTGCGCTTCGTAGGAGTCCGGCGCTGCGATCCCGAGACGCTTTGCCGTCGCCGCGTAGGCGGGTGAATCGACGTCGGCCGAAGGTTGCACGGTGTAGACGCCCTGTGTGACCTCCTTCGGCAGCTCTTCCAGGCTCTTTGCGGTCAGCGCGTAAGACTGGCAGAAACGATCGCCGTCATAGCCGGCACGGTAAAGGTCACGCAGCACCACCGCGACATCAGGTGCGTAGCCGTTAAGGTAGAGAAAATCAGACTTCGCTTTCAGTGCCTGATCCACCTCCGAGCGATAGCTCGTCTTGTCCTTGTCATAGACCAGCGAGCCTACAACGCTGACACCCTTCGGCGTCAGAGTGTCGGTCAGGTACTTCCGCGTCGGCTCCGCGAACGGCGCCTGGATCGCCAGAATGAACACGCGCTTCGCGCCATGCCGGATGATGAACTCGGCGTGCTTCGTGGCCTGCAGCTGATTGTTTGGCTGCGTCCTGATCAGATAGCCCTGATGCGGCAGGTGGGTGATGGAGTCGGCACCTGAAACCGTGGTGAGGAAGGTCTTGCTCTCCCAGCACACTGGCGCGACTGCGGTGGTCACGGCAGAAGCCCACGTGCCCATGAGCACAGGCACTTTGTTCACATCAATCAACTTGTGCGCGGCGCGCACCGCAGCCTCGGGATTGGTTTCGTCATCCTCGACCACCAGAGCGATCTTGCGTCCAAGGACGCCACCGGTGCCGTTGATCTCGCTGACCACTGCCTCAATCGCCTTCAGCATGCGCGGTCCATCGAACGCGCCGGCACCGGTGAGCGGGGTCAGGATGCCAAGAGGCAGCAGCGCAACCTGTGCATGCCCTATGGCGGGTGCGGCGAGAGCTGCGGTCGACAGCAACCGGCGGCGAGTGAGCATCGGACCTCCTCATATTTCGGCCGGCGTCGCGCCGAGGAAGACACGGCGAATGTCCGGATCGGCAGCTAGGTCGGCCGCTGCACCATCGCGATTGTTGCGGCCGTCCACAAGGATGCTGGCCCGGTGCGCGATCTCCAGCGCCTGGGTCGCGTTCTGCTCGACCATGGCGATGGCGATGCCGTCGCGATTGATCGACTGGATGGTCGCGAACAGGGTCTCGGCAGCGGCTGGCGACAGTCCAGCGGACGGTTCGTCGAGCAGCAAAACCGTTGGGTGCACCATCAGCGCCATTGCCATGGCCAGCACCTGGCGTTGTCCGCCCGACAAGGTGCGCGCGGCTCGGCTGCGGCGTTCGGCCAGTATCGCGAAGCGTGCGAACACCTCCTCGATGCGCCGACGCGTGGCCGCTGGCTCAATCCAGCCTGCCATCTCCAAGTTCTCGCGGACCGACAGCGTGGCGAAGACATTCTGTTCCTGCGGTACGAAAGCGACGCCGCGCCGGCTGACCTCGCGCGGCGGCAAGTGATGGATCGGTTCGCCGCGCAGGGTGATGCTGCCGCGTGCAGGATGCAGCAGGCCGGCGATGGTCTTCAGCAGCGTCGATTTGCCGGCGCCATTCGGTCCGATGATGGCGACGATGTCACCATCCTCGACAGTCAGGTGCACGCCCTTCAGGATTTCGTCGCCCCGTCCATAGCCTGCGACGATGTCATGGGCCGCGAGCAATGGCTCAGCCATGGTGCCGCCCCATATACGCTTCCTGCACCTCAGGATCTTCCGCCAGATCGGCGAACGATCCCTGGCGCAGATGGCGGCCTTCGGCCATGACGATGACTGGATCGCAGAGCGAGGCAATGGTGTCCATGTGATGCTCGATCAGCAGCACGGAGATGCCTTCGGTGACCAACCGGCGCAGATGTTCACCAATCTCGCGCGCGAGCGATGGATTGACCCCGGCCACCGGCTCGTCCAGCAACAGCAGCTTCGGTTCCGCCATGAGCGCCCGGCCGATCTCCAACAGCTTCTTCTGTCCGCCCGACAAATCGGCGGCGCGGTCATATAGAACGTGCGTCAGGTTCAATTGTTCCGCAATGACAATCGCCCGCTCGCGCAATTCGGCTTCGCGACGAAGGGCAGGGGCAGACCGCCGAACCGCGTGCATCAATTGCTCGCCCAGTTGATGGCTGCCATAGAGCAGCAGGTTCTCCAGCACGGATAGTCGCGGAAAGCCGCGTGCGATCTGGAACGTGCGCACGAGGCCCCGGCCAGTGATCCGATCCGGGCGCCAGCCGGTGATATCGCGCTGCTCGAACAGCACGCTCCCGGAGTCCGGCGGCACGAGGCCAGAGATACAGTTGAACAGTGTTGTCTTGCCGGCGCCGTTTGGGCCGATCAGGCCGGTGATGCGGCCAGCCTCAACAACGAGATCGAGGCCACGCAGGGCATGGACGCCATAGTAGCTGCGGATAAGGCGACGAATTTCAAGCAGGGGCACCGGGCCAGTTCAGCCCGGTGGGTCGGAAACCGCAACCGGTCGGGCGCGCGCTGCGGCAAGTGGTGCCGCTAGCAAACTGTCCAACGTCTGCTCGAATGCCGGTTCGAGCCTGGTGAACCGCACGTACAGACGACCCTCCGGATCCCTGGTGCGGACGTCGAAGCTAGCGCCCGCGCCGCTTCAATCGTGGCGTTGAGCGCGAGGAGATTGGTCTTGCCGGCAATGTCGGCGATCAGTCGCACCACGGCAGCGATGCGTTCGGCGGCCTGAGACAACGGGGGATCGTGTTCTGCGCGTCGGCATCCTTGGCAGCCGCGCCGTATGACGCTGCTGGCACGTACCACTTGCGAGGATACCTCCTGGATCGCGGCGGCCAGTTCCTCGCTTGCAGAGCCAACGACCTGCGCGTTCTCCATGGCATGATCGGCAGCGCCGGCGACATGCTGCGCATTTGTGCAAGACCCTTTCGGCAGATCACGCCATGGCATCCGCATCGCGCGCCAGGGCACCGGTGTCTGCTGCGACCTGCTCCACTGCGGTCCTGCCTCTTGCTCGATCGTCTGTGCCATGCGGTCAACGGTCTCACGTCGGATGACTGACGCGCGCCGTTCGAATTCCGCGCGCTCCCACGCAGCAAGGCGAGATGCGCCCGCATGGCGCGCAGCATCGCTGTCACTTGGTTGAATCCGCGCGCCGTCGATCGCGAGATCTCCGCTGTCAGGTTGCCATTGATAACGGCAGTGAAATGCGTCTCGAGCTGGTGCGCGCAGCGTCCGAAGGCGATCACCGCTACAAGATCGTGGTCATAAACGTGACGAAGCGTTGCGTTAGAGGAGCCCATGGCGCCGAAGCGCAGCCAGCCAATCAATGGGATCGTCAGCAGTGCCGCGGCCGTCACGGCGAGCCGGCCGGCTCCTCCGAGGTAAATCCACTGGTCTCGACAAACATTTGGTTGGTGAAGACGATGCAGCCGCAACGGTCGGTGACTCGGCTCGTTGACGCGCATGAGCCATCTCCTGTCGCACCGGCGCGGGTCGCGGTCGGACGCAGAAGACAAGGGTTCGGTTGAGATTTCATAAGGGAGGTCAGGTGATCATGACCAGCTACCTGTTCAGCGGCGGGCGCTTTCTCGACCCCCACAAGGACGAGCTCCAGGACGGGATTTCGGTATTTGTCGAGAACGGGACGGTGAAGGAGGTCTCGGACCGAGCGATCGGCAGCGGCTCCGCCACGCGCATAGACCTGCGCGGACGCACGCTGATGCCAGGACTGATCGACTGCCATATCCACGTCGTGCTGACCGAGGTGAACCTGCGGCTGCTGTCCGATGTGCCGCTCACGCTGCTCGCAGCCAAGGGGTCGGTCGCGATGCGTGCCATGCTGCACCGGGGCTTCACCACGCTGCGGGACACCGGCGGCGCCGACTACGGGATGAAGGCGGCGGTGGAACAGGGTCTGTTCGAAGGTCCGCGGCTGTTCATCGCCGGCCAGCCGCTCAGTCAGACCGGCGGCCACGCCGACCACCGGCTGCGCACCCAGGATCGGGAGTTCTGTGCCTGCTGCTCGGGCCTGTCCTGGACGGCACGCGTCGCCGACGGACAGCCGGAGGTGATCAAGGCAACACGTGACGAACTGCGCAAGGGCGCCGACCACATCAAGCTGATGGTCTCGGGCGGCGTTGCCTCGCAGGCCGATCCGCTGGAGAGCCTGCAATACCGTATCGACGAGATCGAGGCCGCGGTGGACGAGGCGACGAGGTGGGGCAGCTATGTATGCGCACACGCGTACTCGGCCAAGGCGATCGAACGCGCGGTAAAGGCTGGCGTGCGTACGATCGAGCATGGCAACCTGATCGACTCACCGACCGCACAGCTAATGGCAGAGCGCGGCGCTTACCTGGTGCCGACGCTGGTGGCGTATGACGCTCTGAAACGACGTGGGCCGGAATACGGCCTGTCCAGCTACAGTCTGGCGAAGAACGAGCTGGTGTTGGACGCCGGCTTGCGGTCGCTGGAGATCGCCCGCGCGGCAGGAGTGAAGATCGGGTTCGGTTCCGATCTGTTGGGGCAGCTGCAGAACGATCACTGCAACGAATTCATGATCCGACGCGAAGCGATGAGCGCGCCGGACATCATTCGCTCGGCCACGCTGGTGAACGCCGAGATCATTCGCCAGGAGGGCAAGCTGGGGGAATTGGTTCCTGGCGCGCACGCCGACCTGCTGGTGGTGGACGGCGATCCCTATCGCGACATTTCGGTATTGCTCGGGGACGGGCGCAACATTCCCGCGATTATGTCGAATGGTCGGTTCGTGAAGAACGCCCTGGCCGCGTTACCGTGACCGTCGTGGCCTGCGGCGTGACGTCGCCAGCTGCTGGCGTGCCCTCCTGCAACCCGATGAACAAAAGATTGGGGGCGACCTGGATGTCCTGCAGGAACTGCGACACGGCACGGACCCTGGCCTGCTGAAGCGGCATGGGGGTGTCTGCTGGTCCAGCGACGTCCACCTGCAGCAGGGGCGGCGCCAACAACGCCTCGACCAGACTGGTGAGGACGCCGCGGCCCTTGGCGTCCAGCTCCGCGCCGCCGGTCGGGAACAATGTCTGGTCGGGCAGGGTCACGCGCGCCCCGTCCGGCAGCCGTTCCAACATCACGCTGCCACTGGCGAGCTCGGGGGAAAGTTCAACCTGCAACCGGTCGCCGAGGTCCTGCGGGCTCCGTTCGGACGCGCAGCCCAGCAGCAGCACGAGTTGGGCGACGAAGACCGATGCACGGAGCGGACCCATGCGTATCATTCCTTGAACTCCTGCCGATGCGACCGGACTGTGATGCAGTTCATAGGGCTCGAGCAGTTCCTCGAGGCATGTGGAGGTAGCATAGAGAGACAGGAGGTGGTTCACCAGAAGGTTATTTCGATGGTTGCCTGGCAGCGGGCGACACCTCATACTGCATTGTTGGAACCCCGGGATGGACGCATATACACAAGAACGCCGATTGCTGCGCATCAACACGGTCCTGGGCCAGGACCATGTGTTGTTGGTGTCGGTGCGCGGGCAGGATGTGCTGTCCACCTGTTTCTTCTATGACCTCGAACTGGCCTCGACTGACGCGGCGATAAAGCCGGAAGATCTGCTGGGAACGCCCGCGACCATCTGGCTGGTGGACGGTGCCGGGCTCAAGGCGCCGATCAACGGGATTTTCTCGCGCTTTTCCATGGTGCAGCGGGGCGGCCGCGGCCTGACCATCTATCGCGTCCGGCTGGTACCGACGCTGTGGCTGCTGACGCGCACCAGCGATTGCCGGATCTTCCAGGACATGAGCGTCCAGCAGATCGTAGATAAGATCCTGGGCGAATACGGCATCAGCAAGAAGTCATGGCGGCTTAACGGCGAGCATCCGAAGCGCGATTACTGCGTGCAGTATCGCGAGACAGCGCACGACTTCATCTGCCGTTTGTTGGAGGAGGAGGGGATCTTCTTCTACTTCCAGCATGACGACGGCAGCCACACCGTGGTGTTCAGCGACAACAACCGCGGCTTTGCCAATTGTGCGAATACGCATGTGGTGGCTTCGCCCGAGGTTGGCGCATTGGGCGGCATCTGGGAGTGGGCGAAAAGCTATCAGGTCCGCTCGGGGCAATGGGCGCTCGAGGACTACAATTTCGAGACGCCGTCGACCAATCTGTTGGCGAAGAAGCCATCGATCAATCCGGTCCTGACCAAGCGCAAGCTGGAGATGTTCGACTATCCGGGCCGGTATGCGGCGAGTGGTCCCGGTCAGAACGCGGCGAAGCTGCGCATCGAATATGAGGAGTCGGCCTATCAGGCGATTAATGGGGAAGGTGCCTGCGTCGGCTTCGACGCTGGGAGCGTCTTCAAGGTCACGAATGCCGAAGGTGACGATGCCGGCAGCGAATTTGTGCTGACCTCGGTCACGCATGAGGCGGATGACTGGAGCCTGGTGACACAGGATGCCGAGCCTGCCACGTACACGAACCGGTTCATCTGTACCTCGCGCAAGGTGCCGTATCGGCCGCCGATGAAGACGCCTGTCCCGCGCATCCATGGCACGCAGACGGCGGTGGTGACTGGGCCGGGGGGCGAGGAAATCTTCACCGACAAGTACGGCCGCATCAAGGTGCAGTTCTTCTGGGACCGCCAGGGCAAGAAGGACGAGCACAGCTCGTGCTTCGTGCGGGTGGCGCAGAGCTGGGCGGGCCGCAATTTCGGCACATGGTATCTGCCGCGTATCGGCCAGGAGGTGGTGGTTACGTTTCTGGAGGGTGATCCGGATCGGCCGCTGGTGGTCGGCTCGGTCTACAATGCCGAGCAGATGGTGCCGTTCGCGCTGCCCGGCAACAAGACGCAGAGCGGGCTGCGCACCCGTTCGTCGCTCGGTGGTGGCGCGGCCAACTGCAACGAGTTCCGTTTCGAGGACAAGAAGGGGTCCGAGCAGGTCTTGCTGCATGCCGAGAAGGACCTGACGAAGGAGGTCGAGCACGACGCGTCGCACTGGGTGGGGCATGACGAGACTACCACGGTCGACAACAATCGCACCGAGACGGTGCACGCCAACGAGACGATCACCATCGACAAGAACCGCACCGAGACGGTGCATATGAACGAGACGGTGAATATCGACCTGAACCGCTCGCATACCGTGGGCTTGGTGGACACGCTGACAGTTGGTGCGGCGCGCGTGCACACGGTGGGAGCGGCGGAGGCGATCACTGTCGGCGCGGCGCAGACCATAACCGTGGGCGCGGTGCAGGCGACGACGGTGGGTGCCTCGCAATCGACCGATGTCGCCGCCAACCGGTCGGTGTCGGTTGGCAAGGATCAGACGATTTCTGTCGCCAAGGATCAGACCATTTCGGTCAGCGGTAGCGAGACGACATCAGTTACCAAGAATCGTTCCACCAAGATTGGGGAAAACGAGGCGCTCGAAGTCGGCAAAAAGATCGCCATTACGGCGGGTGATGAGATCGTGCTGAAGACCGGGTCGGCCACGATCACCATGCAGAAGAACGGCGATATCACCATCGAAGGCAAACAAATCACCATCAAGGGGTCAGCAGATGTCGTCATCAAGGGCGATAAAATTATCCAGAACTGACCTAGCCGAACGCGCAGTCACGGCAGGCAATCTGCCGCCGGCAGAGAGCTTCCTGATCTGCCCATCTGCATCTGTACCACCCATCTGCATCTGTACCATTTGAGATGTTGCACATCTAAGTGGAATAGAAGCCCTGCATGCGCACAATTGGACGCGTTAGGCGTGACCCAGCCGGAGGAGAGCAGATGTGGCTTTAGATACGACAGCTTCTTTGTTGCCCGCAGCTGATCCAGACGCCCCCGATCTCTTGTGGTCTTCATCGCAGGATTGGCGCGACCGCGGGCTTGCGCGGCCGGCCGTTCTCGTTGGCAAATTGCTCGCGCTGGCCGACACTGGAGCGATCCCGCTGGTAGGGTTTCCTGGCCAACAGGGCCTAGCCGCAGTGCGGGCCCGTACTACAATTGATCTGTTGGCCGAGCACGTTGGGCTTGATGTCCTGCTCGCGTTCGACGAGGACGATCGTGCACGCCCCATCGTCATTGGGCTGCTGCGTGGGCAGCGTGGCTGGCCGGGGCCCGCAGTGCCATCTCAGGTCCAGGTCGAAGCGGACGGTCGCCGCCTGACCGTGTGTGCCCAGGAGGAACTCGTGCTCCGGTGCGGCCGTGCACGCATCACATTGACTGCCGATGGACAGCTTGAGCTGCGCGCTGATGTGATCGTCAGCGAAGCATCCGGGGTCAATCGCGTCCGCGGCGGCTCAGTGCAACTAAATTGAACCATCCTCTGTGGACCATGGCGACGGCATACCGTACTGCTGGTCCTTGGTTTGATCCGGCGGAAATATCATCGCTGGTAAATCGGCGGGTGGTTGGAGAACATGCAAGTGAGTGCGCTTTCCTCTGGAAACAGCGGCAGCGCGCAGTGCGAGCGCCCCATTTCAAGCTCGAACATCTGAAGCTGCTCGACGCACGGTTGCAGGCACACGTCGCAGCGTTGAAGCTCGCCGGAGATGAGGGGTGGCATGCAGCGCTAAGGGCTGCCGACCCGGATGATGCGGGCTCGATCTTCACCATCAGCATTCTCGCGTTTCATGCTGGTCCGATTGATCGTATGCGGCATGCGCTGGCCCTTGCGCTGGCCTCGCCGCGTGGCGGCGAGGCGGTTGCCAGTGCACTTTCGTGGCTCCCCCCGGATGTGGTACGCGGTGTAGTCCAACAGTTGTTGCATTCGTCCGTTGCGGCTTACCGCGCCATCGGATGCTTGGCGCTGAATGAGCAGAGGAATCATGACGTCGACACCCTCAGTTTCGCCGCTGCCGACGCCGATTCCTCAGTCCGTGCGGTCGCACTCAGGGGGATAGGCGAGGCCTCGTGTACACCACTCATGGATGCTGCCCGAATGGCGATGGAGGATCCAGATCCGCATTGTGCGTTCTGGGCCGTCTGGGCGCTAGCGTTGATGGGAGATCACTCAGCGGCGCAACAAGCGTTCCGCGTCGGAACGCATCCAAGTATGGAATGCTCGATCGCCCGTAAGGCCGTAGAGATCGCGATGCGGTGCGGGACACCGGATTGGGCCCGACAGATCATTGGCAAACTGGCAGCTGAGCCAGGCACAAGGCGTATGGTCATCATCGGTGTAGGTGCGTTCGGCGATCCCAGAGTCGTTCCGTGGCTCATCGAACAGTGTGGGGACGCACTGCTTGGGGCAGTCGCGGGCGAGGCCATCTCGAGGATCACCGGGGCCGACCTGCGATATCTCGATCTCGACGCCGATAGGAGCGCAACAGCGCCGAGCTTGCCCGCCGATGATGACATGCTACCCGAACCGGATGCTAACCGCCTGCGTGAATGGTGGAGCGAGGCGAGCAAGCGTTTCGCTACGGGCCAGCGCTATTTGGCTGGGTACCCAGTGACTACAGAGGGAGCCTCGACCGTGCTACGTGGCGGCTACCAACGGGACCGCGCAGCCGCCGCCATCGAGCTGGCACGGCTCACCCGCCCTTCCATACTCTTTCCTGTTCACGAGCGCGCTGATCGGCAGGAGCGCAGGCTGAGCCGATGATCCTGACAAACCGATGCAACTTGCCGGGCGCGTGGACTATGGGATTTCGCCGCGACGGCCGTGAACTGCTGATCGTGATTGTCAAAGCGACCTTCGGCATGCCGGCACCTGGCTCCACTGCTACACTGCTCGAAGAGCAAGTGCCGTTAGTCGAAGCGGACGTCTTCACGGGTGAGCCTGGCTTCTCGGCGCCGCGATTCGAGACGGATTTCGCGCACCACAAGCCGGCCTGCGACGTCTTACTTGTAGGCAGCGCTTATGCGCCCGCAGGACAGCCAGTTTCCCGCTGCTCCGTCAGCCTCCACGTGGGCAGCATGCTGAAGCGCTTCGTCGTTGTAGGACCCCGTGCGTGGCAGAAGCGGCTAGGTTTAGTGAAGGCTGGGGACCCGGAATTGTTCGAGCATGTCGCGCTCTCCTACGACCTCGCTTGGGGCGGCACGGATCGCACGCTCGAACACGAAGGTCGGACGTATACTTATCGCGCAAATCCTGCGGGCCAGGGATACTGGCGTTATACTGACAACATAGAGGGGCAACCTCTGCCGCAGACCGAAGAGGTCGGCAGATCAGTAGATTCGCACCGCGGCAACTACGTTCCTCAAGCGTTTTCACCGAGAGGTCGCAACTGGCAGCCACGCTACGAGTTTGCTGGGACCTACGATGCGAAATGGTTGGCCAGCCGCGCTCCTCTGTGGCCCGACGACTTCGATGAACGCTATTTCCAGGCGGCTCCAGCGGACCAAATAATACCCTATCCAGTGGGCGGCGAACCCGTCGAGCTGAGGAATCTTACGCCAGATGGACATCTGGCGTTTGCATTGCCATCGCTTCATATGCCGGTGACCTTTATCCCGCACAAGGGCCGCGACCTCACTAGGCAAGCCAACATCGACACGATTGTGTTCGAACCTGATGAGGGTCGCTTCACGATGACCTGGCGAAATTCGCTGGCGATGGAACGGAGCGTGTTCGACATCAAGGAAGTTATTGTGGGGCAGATGCCGGAGACATGGCATCGCGCCAGACGTTTTCCGGGCAAGCCGTACTATGCCGGTCTGGGCGAAGCGGTGCGTGCGCGTCGAGGTCGGAGCATCCGCAGGTGACGGGGCTCTGCGTTCTGGCGAGCGGCATGGTGACCCCCCTAGGCTTCAATGCTGCTTCGACGTTGGCCGCGCTCCGCGCAGGTGTCAGCGCCGTGGGAGCACTGCCGTGGATGGACCCCAACGCAGCGAAGCCGCTAAAGGGCGCTCGTGTGCGCCTGCCGCATTGGTGGTTTGGCGTGGGCATGCTGGCCGACATCATTGCGCCGGCAATCCACGAATGCCTCGCTGCCGCCGGCAATGAGCCTCCCTCCGATATCCCAATCCTGTTGGGTGTGTCCGCGCCCTCTCGACAAGGCCGTCCGGCTGGTTTGAGCGAGACGTTACTGGGTGAGGTGTATGAAAGGCTTGACCGTCCGATACACCGGCGATCTGCCGTGATAGCGCGCGACCAGGCAGCCTGTGCGCAGGCCATCATCATGGCGAACCAGATACTGGCAGCCGGTGATGCGCGCCTAGTCATCGTGGCGGGAGTGGACAGCTTCCTGGATCGCCCGATGTTAAAAGGGTACATCGACCGGCGCCGGCTGATGACCGCATCCAACTCGAACGGCTTTTATCCGGGGGAAGCCGGATGCGCGGTGCTGCTGGGCGCGGCCGGCACCGCGCAACCCGATCATCTGCTGATTCTCGGGATCGGAACTGCGCTCGAGCCGGCGACGATCGACGGCACAGAGCCATTCCAGGCCACCGGCATGACGCAGGCCTGTCAAAAGGCGCTTGCCGCCGCTGGTGTGACCATGAGCGACATAGGCTGGCGACTGACCGATTTGTCCGGGGAGCACTACAAGTTCAAGGAGGCAACTTTCGTGGCTGGCCGCCTGGACACGGCAGTGCGCTCCAGCCCCCTCGATCTGTGGCACCCCATCGAATATCTGGGCGAGATCGGCGCGGCAGTGCTGCCGTGTCTGCTGGCGCTGGCGATGCATGCGGGACAACGCGGTTACGCCCCCGGGCTGATCGCCATGTGCCACGTCGGTAGCGATGCGGGCGAGCGGGCCGCCATGGTCGTCAGATATCAAGGTTCGGTCCGACAGGAGGAATTATGAGCAAGAACGTCTTCGCCAACGGTCGCGAGGTTTCTGCAGAAAAAGACGACAACCGCACGATGGGCGCGATGCCCGATGTCTGCCTGTCCCCACCATCACCGCCCGCCGGCCCTGTGCCGGTTCCCTACCCAAACTTCGCGCAATCGTCTGATACAGATCAAGGCGCGCGCACAGTACTCGTCGGCGGCGGACAGGTCGGTATCAAGAACAAGTCCACCTACAAGAAGAGCAACGGCGACGAAGCGGCAACGAAGTCCTTGGGAATGGGCCTTGTCAGTCACCAGATCCAGAACACAATGTACTTCGCGGCGTGGTCATTCGACGTGAAATTCGAAAGCCAGAACGCCGTGCGACACATGGACCTCACCACACATAACAACATGTAGAACACGGCAATGTCGGGCTCGGGCAATTCAGGCGATAGCGCCGGTCTGAACCAGGGCAGCGAAGCATCGGGCGACGCTCCCGACTCGCCGTGCGAGGAGATGACTCAACAAAACGAGGCTCTGCGCGGCCAACTTGCAGGGGACCAGGAGAATGCTTCCATTCGAGGCGCCTTCGGTCCAAACGGCGCGAGCACCGTAGCCCACGCGTCCTTGAATGGAGGTTCTGCAATCGGGGCTGCGAGCCGTCTGTTGCCGGGTCGCTACGCGGGCCTCGCCCAGGGCCTGTGGGAGAATACGACCCCTGAGCAGCGGCGGGAAATGCGTCAGAGCGGCCGATCGAACGTTTGCCCTGATGCGCCGTTCCAATATGATGTAGCGGCATTCCGGCCGCACCAGAGTCATTGTGAGTCGAAGATCCTGGAGACACTGTTTGCCGGTACGCCGGCGCCGTCGGGTACGCTGGTGCTAAATATCAACTGGCAATACGAGAATTGTCCCAACGACCCGAACCCTTGCGCCGCATGCAAGCGGCTGCTTTGCCACGCTCAGGAGCACTGCGGCATCGACATCATGCTGTGCCAAGAGGAGCCGGAGCCAGAGCCGCTTGAGTGCCCCTGATCACTAAATCAAATATTGAGTAGCCGGGAGTGCTGCCGATGCCGCTCGATCCACTAGCTCATCTGATTGCGCTTGCCGCCTCTCAGGTGCCCGTGTCTCACACCTGGAGCGCAGGCGAGTCCATGACGGCACTCGGTCGCGAAACGCCTGCCCTGATCAAGAATGTCGGCGAGCTGTCGTTCCGTACCGTGTTGGGCCTGCAGGCCGCGCTGGGAGAATGGATGACCCAGCGCTTCCGGCACCTGTACAACGACCAGGAGCACGACCAACTGAACGAAGCTGTTTGGGCCGCCTCCATCGACTTTCGCTACCTACGGATGGATACGATGAAGTTTGCAGACCAGCCTGACCCTGTCCGGGGCCCTTTGGGTCTTAGTAAGGGGCTCAGTCGCGACATCTGCAAGATGTATCAAAGGGCTCAGTTCGGCGCAGTCCGCTACGTTATCAGTTCGGCCAATCTTGTGCGGTATGTGCTACCTGACACAAAGACTTTTCAGGTGTGGTTCAGGACGGTGGTACAGCGTCTGCCAAGCCTGTCCGCGCCGTCGGCGCGTGTAGCCGGGGCCTTCGACATAAAAGTCAGGAGACAGCCGCCGATGGGTGTGTCGGAAGCGGTCTTCGGGACGCCAGTGCCGCGTGAAGCCTTCGACCCTTCGTTTGACCTCAGTGCGAGCAGCCCCACTGCGCTGATCGACGCCATGTTAGTGCGAATCGCCGGTC
>JBKPOG010000234.1:0-11982 GCA_046732975.1 Pseudomonadota bacterium | reverse complement strand
GCGCTTCATCTGCGTAACCGGCGTCACCAAGCGCCATTAGTGTAAAAGTTGCATCTCGCAACCAGCAGTACCGATAGTCCCAGTTGCGCACGCCGCCCGGCTGCTCAGGCAAGGATGTGGTCGGGGCTGCGACGATGCCGCCGGTCGGTGCGTAAGTAAGCCCCTTCAGCACAACGAGAGAGTGCTTCACCACGCTGCTGAGAGCACCCACCGCGGTGCAACGATCCGACCAGGCGCGCCAGGCTGCCTCGGTCTTTTGCAATTCGGCTTCTGCGTCAGGCCATCCATCAAGCTTCTGGTGCGACTGGTAATAGCGCAGCACCAGCGACACTGTCTGGCCAGCCTGGACGGTGAACTCCGCGGCCGTCGAGTGATCCTCCCCCTGGTGAGGAACCGACGGATACAGCACGGCCATTTCCGGGCCGCAGATGGCGCGGACGCTGCCATCATCGAGCGCTTCCACCCACGGCAGGGCGGAGCCGTATTCGAAGCGCAGCGTCAACTCGCTGCGCATCCTCACGCTGCCCGATACGCCACGCACGAGACGCACCACCTGTGACGCCGAACCCTCAAGCGGCATGAAGTCCAGCAGCTCAACTGCACCGTCAGTGGTTTCAAACCGCGTGAGCAGGATCAGCGTGCCCTCGAGATAGCGGCGGGACACCGAGGCCTTCTCCGTGGGTGCAACTCGCCAATGCCCGTTGTCTTCGGACCCGAGCAGCGCGGCGAAGCAGGCACTTGAATCGAAGCGTGGCCAGCAGAGCCAATTGATCGACCCGCTCTGATTGACGAGTGCTGCGGTGGTGCAATCGCCAATAAAGGCATGGTCCTCGATCGAGGGATCTGACTGCCACGCGGGCTCAACCATGCTGATCTCCGGCAGGACGAATAAGAAACGCCTAGTGTCGCGGTTTGACCGTATGGATCAGGCATCAATAAGGCGCAGAGGTAACGATTGGTCGAGGGGCAGTACCCGTTGGGGCGGTTCCGCTGCAGCAACATGGCAGTATTGCGCTCATAGAGCCGTGAAGGCTCAGCCGATTGACTCCTTATCTGGCGAGGATTCAACTCCGACGCGCACACTGCATGACCGGAATACGAAGTATCCAGCGTAGCACTGAAGGAACCGCCATGACACTGAAGTGGACGAGCGCCGTTGGCGCTTTCGCGCTCGCAATCTCTGCTCAGGCCGCGAGCACCAGTTCTGCATCTGCACAGGCGCAATCGGTTCCTGCTCCTCCGCTCGCGGGGCCGCCATCACCGGAGCATGTGCAGCCTTGGGGGTTGCCGCCCCCGCCCCCTGGTATCGGACCAGTCACGTTGTTCGCTGACATCCACGACAAGCCGCAGGGCAAGTTTCTTGAGGGCGGCGCCTTTGATAAGTCAGGCAACTTTTGGTTTGTCGCGATCGACAGCGGGTGGGTATCGTACCTGACCCCGGATGCAAAGTTGGTCCCAGTGTTCAATTGCAACCCGCAAGGAGATATCGGGCCTGCATGCGAACCGCAGGGAACTCGCTGGCATGACGGCAAGCTCTACGTCACAACCCGCCACCTCGGCGTCCTGGTGTATGATCCGGAGACGAAGAAACTGAGTTCGCTCGTTTCGACGTTCCATAACGAACTCTTCAAGGGTCCGAATGATCTTGATTTTGACGCCGAGGGTAACTTGTACTTCACCGATCCGTGGGGTACAGGTCCGGGGCCGGACGCAGCGGATCGAGCGGGCGCTATCTATCAATATTCCAAGGAGGGGATTCTTCGGCGCATCGTCTCCACTGGGAGCTTTCCGAATGGCATCGCGGTGTCGCCAGATGACGGCACCCTGGCGGTCGCCGACTATGCCAGCAACCGGATGCTATACTACTCGTTCCTGAAGGGACCGCTCCCGGCCTGTTCCCAATGTGCCACTGACGCGTCCCACACCACATTCTTCTTCGCGACTGAGGGCAGCTATAACCCCGGCAATGGCGGACCTGACGGAATCCATTACGACGTGCATGGAAACCTATGGGCGGCTTGCGGGATTGGCGGATTGATTGAGTACGATCCGCGAGGCTTTATCATAGGCTATGTGCCGTTGCCGAATGGCGACGCGTCGGCGACGAATTTCGCCTTTGGTGGCGAGAATAATCAGGAAATCTACATGGAAGGCGCTGTCAGCGGAACGATCTACAAATTCAAGGCGCCTTATCCCGGGCTGATCGGGCCCGGCGGCGAACGGCTGTCTGCGCAGCGCGGATAAGCGTGCCCTCATCGTGAGGGCGCGTGTTCGTGGCGCGCGCATGCAGGTTCAGACGATGGATAGCCGGCTGTTGAGCGCGTCCTTGTCGAATCCGGCGATGCGTTTGTAACCGCCTGCGGTGTCCTGGAGTTCCTGCTCGGACAGTATGTCCTCGATGCGAGTGAAGCCACCGGGAGCGCGTTCCTCGACCAGCTGCATGACCTGCTCCGGTCCGTTCTTGCGATTGGCGAGCACAATCGCGGCAGTGGCTGGACGACGCTCAGCTTCATACGCTTGGAGTGCGGGTTCCGTCGCGCCATGCGCGCGGATTTCGCGCGCCAGCACGCGCGCATCGAGGATCGCCTGTGAAGCGCCGTTCGAGCCGATCGGGTACATCGGATGTGCCGCGTCGCCCGTCAGCGTGACGCGGCCGAAGGTCCATCGCTCCAGCGGGTTGCGATCCACCATCGGATATTCATAGCAGCGGTCTGCCGCGCGGATGAGGCCTGGCACGTCGAGCCAGTCGAAACGCCAATCGTCGAATTGCGGCAGGAAATCGGCGAGATGGCCAGGTCGGTTCCAGTCCTCGCGGCGCCATTGGTGATCGGGTTGGAACTTGCGTTCGGCGATCCAGTTCAGCACGGCCTCGCCACGCTCCATCGCGTCACGCGAGATCGGATAGCAGACGAATTTCTGGAATTCATGGCCGGCCATGATCATCGACCGGCCGGTAAGGAACGGCTTGCTGCATGTCACGCCCCGCCAGAGGATTGCGCCGTTCCAGATCGGCGGACCTTCCTTGGGATACAGGATGCCGCGAGCGACCGAGTGAATGCCATCCGAGGCGATCAGTAGTTCGCCTTCTGCCTCGCCGATACGAAAGCCACCACGGCGATCGACGAAGAACGCCCGCACACCAGACGCAGTCGTCTCCCAACGTGCGAGATGGTGACCGGTCACGACATGGTCGGCGCCAAGCCGCTCTCGCACCGCGGCGAGCAGGATCGTCTGCAGTTCACCACGATGAATGGAAAACTGCGGCCAGTTATAGCCCGCGGCGCGCCCGCGCGGTTCCGACCAGATGAGCTGGCCGCGCTTGGAGTAATACGCGAGTTCCGCGGTGGGAATCGCAGCTGCGGCCAGCCTATCGGCAAGGCCCAGCTCCGTCAGTTCCCGCACCGCGTGCGGCAGCGTATTGATGCCGACACCAAGCGGTTCGATCGTGTCCACGCTTTCGAAGACACGGGCCTCGACGCCGATCTGGTGCAGGCTGAGCGCAGTCGTCAGGCCGGCAATGCCGGCGCCGATGATCAATACGGCCATTGCCGCTATTTCTTCACGCCAAGCCCGCGCATGAATTGATCGCGAATGCGCGGCGGATCGCGCTCGGTGGTGTCGGCCGGCTTCTCCTTGTCGATGCGACAGCCGATCAGCCAAGGGCCATGCTCGCGCAGCGACAATTCGATGAGTTCCTCAAACGCGCTTTCATCGGCGGCCCATGCGCTCTGCGCAATGCCCGCGCCGCGCGCCAGGGCGACAATATCGGCGCCAAGTTCTGTCGAAGTTAGCTGCCCGCCAGTAATCTGGTATGTGCCATTGTCCATGATAACGATCGCCAGGTTCTTCTGCCTGCGTGCGGCGACCGTCGCGAGCGATCCCACCTGCATCAGTATCGAGCCGTCACCCTCCAGTGCGATGACCTTGCGCTGCGGCTGCGCCAGCGCCACACCCAAGGCGATCGGCACCGCGAGGCCCATGCTGCCCAGCATATAGAAGTTCTGTGGCCGTCGTCCCGCCGCCCAAAGGTCGAAGTTCGTGTACCCGATACCGCCGATCACCGCCTCGTCATGCTTCAACCGCGCGACCAAGCGCTTGGTGATGTCGAAGCGGTTCATCATCTTGGCCTGGTCGCGGCTAGCCGGATGGTTTGCTGCAAAGCTCATGGTGCCGCTCACTTCGCAAAGACCTTGCCGCCGGTGAGCAGCGGCGAAAGAATGAAAACGCACGGAGCCTGGGTGGCAATCGCCTGGGTGATGCTGCGGTCGATGATGAACTCCACCTCGTCCAACCGCGTCATCGTGTGGTGCTCGACCGCAAGCGCCTGCAGCACCGGGCGCATGGTGCGCGCCACCAGTGACTGGCCGATATTGAATTCGCCCAGCGTCCCGCGCTCGGACACCATCATCAGCACCGGGATCTGAAAGGGCACCGCAAGCGAGGCGATCGCATTGGGCAGCGTGGCGAAGCCAGACGTCTGCATCAGCACGATCCCGCGCATCCCGCCCATCGAGGCCCCCGAGACGATGCCCACCGCCTCCTCCTCACGCGCGCATGAGAAAGCAGTGAAGAATGGATCAGCGTGCACCGCTTCGATCAGCGGGCGCAGCACATTGTCCGGCACATAGGTCACCAGTTTCACCTGGTGCCGCTTCAGCACGTCGCACACGATTTCGTGCCACGCGCCTGGGGCTTCTGCATCCATCTTCCCTCTCTCCGTCGGGGCGCGGCACTGTGCGATGCCTTGCGTATGGCGGCAACCGTTCGTAAGGAGGTTCGGCGAAGGATCAGGAGGCCCCGATGGCGGATGCCGGCCCGTTTGACGTTATCGTGGTTGGCGCAGGGAATGCCGCGCTGTGCGCCGCCCTCTCTGCCCAGGAGCAGGGTGCCAAGGTGCTGGTGCTGGAAAAGGCCAGCGAGGAGGAGCGCGGCGGCAACTCCACCTTCACCGCCGGCGGCTTCCGCTTCGTGCACAACGGGCTGGAAGACCTGCGCACCGACGTTCTGGTGGATCTGTCGGAAAGCGAAGCCAAGCAGATGCTTATTCCGCCGTTCACGGCGGATACTTATACCGAAGACTTAATGCGGGCGACCGAAAACCTTTCGGAGCTCGATCTGATCGATCTGCTGGTCGGGCGCTCGCGCGAGACGGTGGTGTGGATGCGCGAGAAGGGTGTGCGCTGGATACCGATGTTCAAGCGCCAGTCGTATCTGGTGAACGGCGTGCAGCACTTCTTCGGCGGTATGGCAGTCGAGGCGGTCGGTGGCGGCTGGGGCCTTGTCGATTTTCTGTTCAGGTCGGCCGAGCGCTATGGCATCACCGTGCGCTACGATACCGGCCTGCGGAAACTGATCCAAAATCGAAAGGGTGAAGTCTCTGGCGTCACGGTGTTCGGTCCGGATGGGTATCAGGACATTAACGCCAAGGCTGTGGTGTTGGCGTGCGGCGGTTTCGAGGCCGATCCGGAGATGCGAGTGCGCTATTACGGCCCAGGTTGGGAGCTCGCTCGGGTCCGCGGCACGCGTCACAACACCGGTGACGGCATCAAGGCGGCGCTGGAAATCGGTGCGGCGGCGTTCGGCGGATGGTCGAGCTGCCACGCGGTGCAATGGGATCTCAGTGCGCCGCCGTTCGGTGATCGAGTGGTGCTCGACAATTACCAGAAACACTCTTATCCGATCGGCATCATCGTCAACGCCGACGGCGAGCGCTTCGTGGACGAGGGAGCGGATTTCCGCAACTATACCTATGCGAAGTACGGCCGCGAGGTAATGAAGCAGCCGCAGCGCATGGCGGTGCAGATCTTCGACAGGAAAACCATCGACATGACGCGCGACGAGTACCGCATCCGTCAGGTGACGAAGGCGGAGGCAAATAACTTAGAAGAACTCGCGCAGAAGCTGGAAATCAGCCCCGAAGGATTGGTGAAGACGGTGCGCGAATTCAACGCGGCATGTCAGCCGGGCGAGTACAATCCGGCGATTCTCGACGGCAAGTGCACGAAGGGGATCACACCGCCAAAATCCAACTGGGCGCTGCCGATCGACGAGCCGCCATTCCATGGGTTTGCGGTGACCTGCGGGATTACCTTCAGCTTTGGCGGGCTCAAGATTACCACCGACGGAGAAGTGGAGGACACTGCCGGCCGAGTCATTCCGGGACTGTTCGCCGGTGGAGAACTGGTGGGAGGTATTTTCTACCAGAATTACCTTGGCGGTGCAGGCCTGATGTCGGGGTCAGTGTTCGGTCGACTTGCCGGGCGATCGGCCGGGAAATTTGCGACTGGCTGACTCACACATCGACGCTTCTTTGGTGCCGGAGGCAGGCGCCCGCGTTTATGGATATCGAGTCAGCCGTAACGCGAAATCGCTGCATTCCCCAACCCTGCTGTCCACAGTGATGCTGCCACCGTGCTGCTGCATGACAATGTCCCAGGTGATCGACAGACCGAGGCCGGTGCCCTCGCCGGGCGGCTTGGTAGTGAAGAACGGCTGGAATAGCTTATCCCTAATCTCGGCTGAGATGCCAATACGTTGTCGCGCACTCTGATCTCGACGACATTGACGAACCGCCGCCACTCATAGATCGCCGGCAGGCGGTGTTGCGCAGCGGGCGCAGCCAGGCGCTGTTGGTCTCAAATGCCAATGCGCTTTCTTGCACAAAGATTGCGTCGTCCTGATCGGCTGCCCTCGCAGCGTAGGCGGCATCGAACTCTCTCACCTCGTTCACGAGCCTAGGGTTAGCCGTTTTGCCGACCGGGCATCCTGCACGTCCTTTACGATGAGCTCTATCCGCGAACTAGTCGGATTGACTATGAGCGCAATCACGTTGGCTTTAGCAGCAGCTCGGAGACCAGTTCAAAGCGCTTGCATTAAGCACGCCGACAAGCATCCTGAGGCCACCCGGCCGACCGAGGCTAGCGACCAGGCCTTGCTGCACAGGATCAGCACCGACTGTAAAAACGATGGGGATAGTTTTCGTCGCGGCCATGCCGGCGCGGATCGCAGGAGGTCCTCCAGTAGCAAAGATCACGGCCGCTTGACGCCGCACCAAGTCCCCGGCGAGGTCCGGCCCGACATGACCATCAGGCCCGGCAATGGTGCCGCGATATCTGGTCGAAGCCGGCTGCCAGGCGAGGGCGGGGAGCCGTGCGTTGTCGCCATCCGCCGGTCGCGTCTCCGGCGTGATATTCTGTCCCTCAATATCGCCGAGCTCGCAGAGACCACGCTGGAAGGCTCCGATGTTCGTCTCGTCTGTCCTTGGGCTGAGGAAAGCAACCAAGGGGACCGACCGCCGCTGTGATCGCGCCACCACCGGTCCCGCCGCCGCGCTGCCGAGAGCGGTTATGAACGCGCGACGCCGCACGCCCAACCCTCGTGCGACTTGCGGTGGAAGGCGACGGGGCGGCGCTCAGTGACGCAGCAATAACGGCAGGTCGGCGTGGCCCATGACATGACGAGTGACGCCGCCGAGTAACAACTCGCGCAACGGCGAGTGCTGATAGGCGCCCATCACCAGCATATCCGCCCTCAGTTCGTGCGCCTTACGCAGCAGTGTGGCTCCGAACGGCGCCTCACCGATCCTCAGGACATGCAGCTCTGCCGTAATCCCATGCTCCAGAAGGATCGCCGGCACTTCCGGTTGCGACGTGCCGTCGCGCATGCCGGCAAGCACATAAACCCTCTCGCAGCTGGTTAGGCAACGGACAGCGGCGAGGACGGCCTTTGTGGCGCGCTCATCGTCACGCCATGCGATGGCGACGCGGCGGCCGAACTCAGCGGTGCAATCCGGCGGGACAAGCAGGACGGGTCGGTCGGTGGCGAACATGGCAGCCCGCAGTGCCTGCCAGCTCGTGCCGTAGTCGTAGGGGCGCTCGATTACGATCCAGTCGGCGCGACGGCCGCGTTCTTCGACGATCAATTCTGAGATTCCGTCGATGTCGATCCAGTCGGTGGCAAGACCAGAAGGCAGAGCCGCGGCCCACGTATCAAAGATGGCTCGCACAGATTTGGCGCGCGCGGCCTCCATATCGCGCAGGGCGGCTTCGCGCTGTGCCGTCAGCACTTCTTCACTCAGCGCCAGCAGCGCTTCGGGCGGTGTCCGAACCAACAGCGCGTTGATGCGCTTGGCCTGGCACAGTGCCGCCAGGCAATGCGATGCACCAAGCAAGGCGCCGGCCGCTGAAGGCTGGTCGAGCACCGTCAGGATGACACCAGCCACGTCACCACGCCTCGCGCCCCGCTTTCGGCCGCACCATGCTGCCCTCCTGTCGTGCGCGCATCTCCGCTTCGTGCTTGTCGAACATGGCGCGTGCCGCGGTGGAGCGTTTCTCGGTAAGCTCGTCACGATGCTCCGTGCACCAGTCAAATGACTCGATGCGTGGAATGTTGTCGCCGGAGAAGTGCGGCATCACGTAACGCGCATAAAGCTCGTAGGAACGCTTGGTTGCTTCCCAGTCCGCCCAGTTATGCGCCTGATGGAGGAATACGCCGAACTCACCCTGCTTGGATTGCAAGCGCTGGATCAATGCGATCGCGTCATCCGGTGTGCCGATCACGCCGTATTTGTTCTCGACAAACCACTCGGCGGCGTCCTGCCCAGGCGGGACAATAAAGCGCGGCTGATTGTTGTTGAGGTATCCCAGGTAGCGCTCGAAACCGAAGCGGCAATTTTCGAATGCCTTGGCGCGGGTCTCCGCGATGTGCATCGGGCCCACCAGGCGCAGCCGCGCCGGATCCATCGTTCGCCCCTGCTCGGCCGCGATGTCATTGGCGATCTGCCAGTTGGCGGCCAGCGCGTCATAACCGAATGGGTTGGTCGCGGCGACGCAGATCATGCTGAGGTTGTATTTGCCTGCGAGCCGTCCGCCGGATGGCGTTACCGCGCTTACCACCGCCACCTCGGGATGCGGCCGTGTATACGGTCGCAGATGCGTCCGCGCGTTGACGAAGGTGTACCAGTCCGTCTTCTCGGTGACGATCTCGCCGTTGAAGAACCGCAGGATTACATCCAGCGCGTCGGCCATACGGTCACGCTGCGTGTTGGGATCGATGCCGAGCATCAGCGCGTCGGATGCGAGCAGGCCGGGACCGGCACCGAACATGACGCGCCCGCGCGTGTGGTGGTCGAGCTGTATGATGCGGTTCGCCACCATCAGCGGGTTATGGTAGGGCAGCGAGATCACGCCCGTGCCGAAGCGGATCGATCGCGTTCGCTCAGCCGCGACAGCGATAAACAATTCGGGCGAGCTGATCGTCTCCCAACCTGCCGAATGGTGCTCGCCGATCCAGGCTTCATGGAAGCCGAGGCGGTCAAGCCATTGCATCAGCTCGAGATCGCGGTCCATGCACGCCGCGGGGTTCTCGTCCATTGGATGGAAAGGCGGCAGGAAGATGCCGTGGCGAAGGTGGATCGGGCTCATGGCTGTCTCTCGGCTCGGCTTTGATCATTCTGGGCGCGACTGTCGCACATCCGCAAGGATTCGCCGATAAGGCCCGCCGGCCCGGCCGCTTGAAGCCAGCCACGCCCGCGCGCATCTTCTCGCTCATGTCAACTGCGCTGAAGCTGCCGCCTCGCATGACGGTCGAACAGTTCCTGGAATGGGAGCCGGACGACCGGTCCGGCGCGCTCTGGCAGCTGCGTGACGGGGAGCCCGAGATGATGGCTCCCGCCTCTGACCGACATGGCTCGATCCAGTCCGAACTCGCCTATCTCATCACGACGCATCTTCGGCAGAGAAGCACCCCTTGCCGGCTTGTTATCGCGCCCGGCGTAGTCCCCGCTGAGCGGTCCGAGGACAACTGCCTCGTGCCCGACCTTGGGGTGACGTGCGCGCCACCGACAGGTCAGCATCTGATGCATGAGCCGCTGGTGCTGATAGAGATCCTTTCACCGACCAACGTATCGAGGACACGGGCCAATATCCGCGCGTACATGACGATACTTGGTGTGCACGAAATCCTGGTTGTGCATTCGTCAGCGGTCGTCGCGGAAATATTTCGGCGAGGCGCCGATGGAGCGTGGCCGCAGAGCGCTGAGATTATTGATTCCACCGGTGAGTTGAGCCTGGACAGCATTGGCTTTGTGGCGCCTTTGCGCGAGGCATATCGGACCAGCGGTCTGATATAGCCTGGTTGCCTTGACCGGCTGTCTCCACCGGTATCTCTTGCAGCACAACGGAATCAGGAGAGAGCGACCATGCACGACACGGTCATCCGCGGTGGGACCATCGTTGACGGTACTGGCAATGACCGGTTCGTGGGCGACGTTGCAATCGAAGGAAATCGCATCGTCCAGGTCGGCGGCAAGGCGGGCCCGGCAAGGCGCGAAATTAACGCCGACGGTTCGCTGGTAACACCCGGCTGGGTGGATGTGCATACCCACTACGACGGCCAGGCGACCTGGGACAGTGAGCTGGCGCCGTCCTCCTGGCATGGCGTGACCACGATTCTGTTCGGCAATTGCGGTGTCGGCTTCGCCCCGGTCCGGCGCGAACATCATGCATCGCTGATCGGTCTTATGGAGGCGGTGGAGGAGATCCCTGGAATTACCCTGTCGGAAGGTCTGAGCTGGGACTGGGAGAGCTTCCCGCAATACCTTGACGCGCTCGAGCGGATGCCGCGCGCGATCGACGTGGCCGCCCAGGTGCCACATCACCCGCTACGGGTCTACGTGATGGGCCAGCGCGCGATCAACCGGGAGAAGGCGACTGCTGAGGACATCGAGGCGATGCGTCGCCTGACGCGTGAGGCGTTGGAGGCGGGCGCATTCGGCTTCACCACCTCGCGCACCAACTCGCACAAGACGCCGACCGGCGAGATGGTGCCGGGCCGCTACTCCGAGGTTGAGGAGCTGCTTGGCATTGGTTCGGCCTTCCGGGGCCTGCGCCACGGGGCATTCGGCGTAAACAGTGACTTCGACATCGAGGGCGAGGAGCTTGCCTGGATGACGCGGTTAAGTCAGCAAACCGGCCGGCCGGTGTGGTTCCTGCTGACCGATCGCCCTACCGATCCGGTCCGCTGGCAGCGCCTAATGGAGGGCGTGCGCGCTGCCCGTGCTCAGGGTGCGCACGTCACCGCTCAGATAGCCGGCAGGCCGGTCGGCGTCATGCTTGGCGTCGATACGGCGCTCAACCCCTTCTCGATTCGGCCGAGCTATCAGGAGTTGCTGAAGCTGCCGGCGAAGGAGCGCTTGACGCGCTTGCAGGACTCCGCGATCCGCGCGGCCATCCTGAACGACAAACCATCCGACGAACTGGTGAGCCGGTTGTCGCAGTTCCGCATGCAGATCACCACGCGCTGGGATCGCATGTTCGTTATGGGCGATCCACCGGACTACGAGCCGGAAGCCTCCAACAGCATCGCGGCGATGGCGCAGCGGTCGAACCATTCGCCTGACGAAGTAGCGTATGACTACCTGGCTGGCGGGCTGGACAAGTTCCTGTTCTTCCCGATTGTCGGCTACAACGAGGACAACCACGATATCATCCGCACCATGCTGACGTCGCCGGAAACGGTACTCGGCCTGTCAGACGGCGGAGCGCACTGCTCGTCGATCAGCGATGCCTCCTTGCCGAGTTGGATGCTTGCTCACTGGGCGCGCGATCGGAAGCGCGGGCCAGGACTGCCGCTGGAGCTGATTGTCAAGCGTCAGACGAGCGAGACTGCGGACTTCTTCGGCTTTGGCGACCGCGGGCGCCTGGCGCCGGGTCTGAAGGCCGACGTCAACGTTATCGACTTCGAACGGCTCCGCCTGCACGTGCCGGAAATCCGGTACGACCTGCCGGCCGGCGGGCGACGGCTTGTGCAGCGCGTAGATGGCTACATCGCAACCTTCGTTGCGGGTACTCCGGTGTTCGAGCAGGGCGCATATACCGGCGCCACACCAGGTAGATTGGTGCGGGCCCGCTAGGGCCCGCTTAACTCCGCCTTCAGCGCTGGCGATAGGTCCGGTGGCACGCTGCGCAGGCGTCGCCCACAACC
>JBKPOG010000233.1:0-7900 GCA_046732975.1 Pseudomonadota bacterium | reverse complement strand
CACGTAGCTTGCGCCGTCACCGATGAAAAACCGCTTGCGCCGCTCCTGCGAGATCGTCTCCAGCAATGCCTCGGGATAGCGGGCAGCCCGGCCGACCGCCAGCGCACGCTCATCGATGTCGGTCGCGAAGATCTGCACACGCGGCGGCTCGGTCAACCTATCCATGTGCTCCCGCAAGAGCATGCCGATGGAATACACCTCCTCTCCGGTCGAACAGCCGGGAACCCAGATACGAACCACGTCCTCGGTTGACCGCTCTTCAAACAGCTTGGGGATGACCAAGGTGGTGAGACTGTCGAACGCATCGCCGTCCCGGAAGAAATTGGTGACGTTGATCAGCAGATCGCGGAACAGGGCGGCGACTTCCTGAGGGTCCTGGCGAAGCCGTTCCAGGTAGGCGTCAGCGGTGGAAAGCTGGGTCACCTGCATGCGCCGTTGAACACGGCGCAAAAAGGTCCTGGTCTTGTAGCCGCTGAAGTCGTGGCCGATCCGGTTGCGCAGAAGCACGCAAATATCGGATTTCATCTGCTCCAGCGTCTGGTCGTGCGCTTCCTGCTCCGCCGCATCGACGAGATTGCGAAGCTGCTCCGGACCGTGCGAAAACTCGACGAGCCTTGCACCCATCTGGTCAGCCGAGATGGCGAGGTCGACGAACCCCGAGGCGATGGCGCTGTCTGGCATGTCCCGATGACCGGGACCGAAGCCATCAGCAACCTGCGCGATTGTCAGACCGCCACGCTCCTTGATGGCCTTGAGACCGAGCGTGCCGTCGCTGTCGCCGCCGGACAATACGATACCGACCGCCAGTTCCCCTCGATCCCGGGCAAGAGCGCCAAAGAAGATGTCGATGGGCTTGCGTTCCCGCCGACCTGCCGATTGCCTACGCAGCTGAAGCCGGCCGTTCTCGATCCCGAGAATACTGTCCGCGGCGAGCACATACACGGCATTTGGCTGAACTTCGGTCCCATGCTGCACCGGGTGCACGGGCAATGTGGTGAACCGAGCCAGGATCTCGGACAGGTTGCTTTCGCGCGTCGGACTGAGATGGGTGACGACGACCACCCCCACGTCCGACTTGGATGGCAGGCCGCGGAAGAACCCCTCCAAGGCCTCAACGCCTCCGGCTGAGGCGCCTATTCCAACGATGGGGAATGTCGCGTTGTCGCTCACGGCTTTGGCCGGGCCGCGATGGCTTGCCGTCGCGGCGAATGTTTCTCGGGCGGATCGCTGGCGGCTATGCGCGATGCCCGAATTTCCCCACCAGTCCCATCGGAATTGCCTTGCAGGAGACGCAAGGCTGCACGCACCACCTCGCTTGCCGTTTGATAGCGGCCGGATAGAACCTCGCGGTCGACAAAGTCGCGGAGCGGGTGGGTCAGCGAGACATTCAGTGTGTGTTTCGCGGACATGTTCTCCCGGACGTGCGGCAGGCAGCACCATGACACCTTTTGCCATCGATGCCACTCACATCAGCGGCATCGTCCTGGGCCAGAACGGGTGGCTTCTGACGCTGTAAAACTCAGGCGGTCAGCGTGCCTGCGCCGATGCCGCTTCGCTGAGCCGCGCATAGATCAACTCCAGGAGCCGTTCCCGCGCCCGCACAGCGATGTCCTCAAGAGACGGGGTCTGGGCTAATTGCTGCCTCGCATAGCGGCGAACCTCTTCCAGGGTGGGCACCTGAGGCAGGTCGATCTCGTTCCAGAATGTCGCCGCCTGGGTCTGGGCCGATGTGATGCAGGCCTTCAAGTCCACCCAGCCTGGTGCACGCGCCAGTGCGTCCTGCACCTCGCGTGCAATCTGATTGACCGGGAATGATGCCGCGAGCTGGGTCGCTACCTTGTCAATGACAAGCCGTCCCAGCCTGTGCTCACCCTTGACCACGGCCGGAGGCGGAAGGTGCAAGTCCCATACAATACCAAGCCAGGACAGCACGCGCAGGGCGTAAAAGGTCGGATCGTACTCCCACCAGCGAAATCCCTGTCGTGCCGATGCCTGATAAGCGTGGTGATTGTTATGCCAACCTTCGCCCATCGTCAGCAGTGCGAGCAGCCAGTTGTTTCTAGACCGGTCTCCGGTGACGTAGCGCTGGCGGCCGACCAGGTGAGCAAGCGAGTTGATGCAGAACGTTGCGTGCCAGACTGCGACGGTGCTCCAGCAGAAACCGATTGCAAGCCCTGGCCAACCGGCGATCAGCCACGTGGCAGTCGCGAGGAGCGCCGCCGGCAGATAGGGATGGCGGTCCAGCCACATCAGCTCCGTGTATCGCGTCAGGTCACGCACCGCCGCATAGTCAGTGGCATCGTTCCGCGGCACAAAGATCCAGCCCACGTGAGCGTAGAAGAAACCGCGCTGAACCGGCGAGTGGACGTCGTCCACCGTATCGGAATATCGGTGGTGCCGACGGTGGTTGGATGCCCACCACAGAATGCCGCGTTGCGCGGAGGTCTGTGCCAGGAATGCCAAGGCGAACTGCGCTATGCGGCTGGTACTGAAGGTGCGATGCGCGAAATAGCGATGATAGCCGGCACCGATCGCAAAAATGCGCACTGCGTAAAGGATCACGCCGAGCGCGGCGGCATGCCATGTCACGCCGGACCAGACGGCGGTCAGGCATCCGGCGTGAATGAACAGGAAGCCGATGCTGGACGGATAAGCAATGTCATCGTCGCTTTGTGTGGCCATGCGCATGAGGCAATCCTAATGCACCCTGGTCATGCCGCAGGGCGAAGAGTGCGCGTGCGCCGGCCGCGCCGATCTCGGCTGGACGGGCGGCTCTTGGTGTGTACCTGGCGCTGCGACTGAATTGGGGGCGCTTCGCTGCCGGCGATCTGCAGACTTGCGCCGGTCATGTGCTCGATTTTTCGCAGCACACCTTGTTGCGTGAGATCACAGAACGAGATGGCCACGCCGCTCGCCCCGGCACGTGCCGTGCGTCCAATGCGATGTATGTAGTCCTCCGGCTGTGCCGGGAGATCGAAGTTGATGACGTGGGAGATGCCCGTCACGTCGATCCCCCGCGCGGCAATGTCGGTCGCAACCAATACGCGCGCCCGGCCTGTCCGGAATTGTTCCAGCGCCTTTTGCCGCGCCGGCTGGCTTTTGTTGCCGTGCAGTGCGGCCACTTGCAAGCCGCCGGTCTCGAGCGCATCGGCGACCTGGTTCGCGCCGCGCTTTGTGCGGGTGAACACGATAACGCGTGACAGGACAGGATCGGCCAACAGGCGGCCCAGCAGTGCCTTTTTCCCAGCGGGCTCGACGAAGTGCACGTGCTGCTCAATGGGCAGCGCGCACGGCGCGCTTCGAGCCACATCCACGCGCAAGGGGTTGTGCAGCAAGGTTTCCGCGAGCTTCGCAACCTCCGGCGGCATGGTTGCCGAGAACAGCGACGATTGTCGTTTGTCGGGCAGGGCAGCGACAATGCGGCGAACGTCACGAATGAAGCCAAGGTCGAGCATGCGGTCCGCCTCGTCCAGCACGAATTGGCTGACTTGGGTCAGCTTCAACTCCCCCGTGGCCATCAGGTCGCAGATCCGACCTGGCGTGCCGACCACAATATCGGCCCCGCCGCGCATGCGCTGCGTCTGCATGAAGCGGCTGACGCCGCCCAGGATGGCAACAATGCGCAACGTCTGCCGGTCGGCGAGGCGTCGCAGGCTGTCATCGATCTGCAGAGCCAGTTCGCGCGTTGGCACCAGGATGAGCGCGCGTGTGGCGAAATGGTTAGAGCGAGCGGCAGCGGTGATCAGGTGCTGCAGCATCGGAAGGGCGAAGGCGGCGGTCTTGCCCGTTCCTGTTTGGGCGATACCGAGCAGATCGCGGCCAGCCAGCAGATGGGGGATGGCAGTTGCCTGGATGGGCGTTGGTTCAACAAGGCGCTCTCTCGCGAGGGCGCGCAACAGCGACTCGGTCAGACCGAGCGTAGTGAATGTGTTCAATGACAAGAAGTCGGTGCTCCGGCGCCCGTCAATGCATAATGTCGCGGCGCCCTGATGTTCGCCTGCCCGCGCGACAATGGGGCGAACGCGTTAGACCAAATTTTCCGGGAGGGCTCGACGTCCTGAGCTGGACGAGGCGCCAATCACGCTTTCACGGAATGCTCGGCATATATCGCGCGGATGAGGCAAAAGCAAGACCGGTCTTAATTTGTATCCAGGGGCAGGTGGAATTTCGCTATCGCTCCCCATATGAAACGGAAGCCGCTCTCCGCTGCAAGACGAACTCTGCAGGGATCCCACGGGATGCGGCAGGCCTCAGGAGTATATATGAACCGACGCGGTCTGTGCCGCCCTTCGTTGAAAATCACACGGTCGGGTGATCAGTCGGAGGCAAACCGATTTCGCGTCGAAGTGTGGAATCCCTTCCTCCACGAATACCAGCTGATCGATTCGATCGAACAGGGCGCCACGCGCGTCGATAATCTGGCGAAGCTTATTGGCCGTATGTGGCTGGAGCGACATCCGAAGCGGGACATCCTGATGGATGTCCCAGTCGCGGCGGACAGCGACGGGAGGCGCTGGGGCGAGTTGCGTATCAATGCCACAACCTTCAAAAGCTATGATACAAGGAGCGATGATCGTCCCACCTGGGCAAAGGCAACCGGCCTGAACCAGGCGATGGCGTTAATCTGCACCAAGGTGGGGTATGTGGTTCAGAGCCCGGTGGCACAATGACCGACCTTATTCTGGATCGGACAAGGGGAACAGCTACCACGATGAATCTGACGCGGAACCAAATGACATTTCTGGCCGATTTGCAGCAAGGGACCTGCCGCGCCACTGCGGCACAGGACGCGAGCGTCATAGGGCCCCTGATCAGGGCTAATCTGGTGCGCTGGGACGTCGACCCGGGCAAAGAAGCTACCCGCCGCAATCCACCGGGCAGCAGCTTCACTCTTACGTCCCTCGGTGAGGCGTGCTTGGCGGAGCATGTCGCATAATAGCACGTGGAAGATAGCGGCGGGCTGGGACTGAACTCGACGTCTGCAGCCGGCTTCGCGAATTACACGTCAGCCGAGCTCGCACTTGACAGGGTGCTGCATGCAGTTGCCTTTCTGTTGGCGGTCGTGGGGATTGCCTGGCTGTTCGCGAACACGATGGCGGCTGGAAACGTCCTCCAGCTTATTGGCGTAACCACGTATGGTGTCGGCCTGATCGGAATGTTGGCGGCCTCGGCCGCATATAATTCGTGCTATCCGTGCCGCGCCAAAGAGCTGCTTCGCCGTGTCGATCACGCCATGATCTTTGTGATGATAGCCGGTACGTGTACTCCGTTCGCGCTGTCCGCCTTCCCCGTGGGCGTCGGCCTGCTGTGTTGTACGCTGGTATGGATCGTCGCTACGATTGGCGTGGTGCTGAAGCTGGCGTTTCCATGCCGCTTTGAACGCCTGTCGCTTGCGCTGTATCTCATTACAGGGTGGACAATGTTTGGCATGGGCTGGGCCTATGCCGACACCCTCTCCAACGTCGCGTTGCCGCTGTTGTTCGGTGGCGGGATAGCCTATTCGTTCGGTGCCTTTGTCCATGCGCGGGGTCGTCTGCCATTCCATAACGCCGCATGGCACGGACTGGTTCTGATTGGCGCCAGCTCGCATTGGGCCGCTATCGCGAACCAGATTTTATACTGGCGCGGTTGATACAGGCGGGTCGGGCCAGTGGCCCGTGCGATGGAAGCTCGACGGCTCTCGCACGCACAGCTGCAAAGCGATAGATGCTGCAGATAATCGAATCTTTGCACGAGCGAGGTGGCTCGATAGATTGGGCTTCTCGAGCGCTCCCGAGCACTATAATAGGCCTGCTGCTAAGCCATGCAAAGCCGAGCAGCGCGTCTCCATCCACGAAGGTCAGGCGGCTTTGCGTCACACGCCCCCTCCCCCTACCCCTACCCCCTCCCGCGAGGGGAGGGGGAGGATGGGGTGGTTCAGTACCGCGGCACCCCCAGCACACCGTGCAGTTCGAGAAACCGGGCATCGTTCATCAGGTTATCGACGGTCTGCCCGATGCCATGCCTTATCAGAGTTGTGCGGATCAGCTTCACATCAGGATCAGTGAAGCGTCCGCTGCCGATAAAGCCTGCGAGCAGGCGCCGGCTGAGTTGATCCGGTGTCTGGTTCGCAGCGAATTTGTCGACAAACTCGTTGCTGGTGAAGAATTCACGTACCGCTCTATTGAGCGTCTTCCTTCCCTTCGTGAAGCAATTCACATAGTACTGGAAGCCTGCCGAATCCGAATCGCGATTGAAAATATTCCGATACAGCGTTCCCGTGACGACCTGCGCGACGTTGTAACTCATCCGGTGGGTTCGCGACGGCCGCATGGTTTCCACGGGCGGCTGGTTCGACGGATCCGGTAATGGATTCCGCCCAGCCAAAGTACGTCGCATTGTCGCAAGTGTTTCGCCAGCAGTGACCATGGGCAGGCAGGGCTCGCCAGGCTTCATCGTGCGCCGGATCCGCGCCAGCGCCTCCGCGACGTTGCCGAACTTGTTGCGGTCTCCGAGGTCCCGATAGCTCTCCACCGCCGCACCCTCGGCAAGCACGAGCTCGTGCTGAGGAAGTTCCAGCTGAAAGTACCGAATCGCGTCCGGCCGATCGAAGTAGGCGATCGAATCGCCGTTCAGCAGGTGACGCACGGGAACCAGGCTGTTCTCCAGGCAGACTGCGTGATCGGGTGAGATCAACAGGTCGTTGCACGGCATCCCGTCGCCAAGCGCGCCTTGCTCGATGCGGACCGGCACGAGCCGCTCCCAATCCTCTAGAAAGATCGCACTCGTGATGTACCCCCGACGTCCGATCCAGCTGATCTCGCAGGTGACTCCGGCCCCGGTCACGACTCTGTCGCCCACGCGCAGATCCTGTACCTCGGCCACGCCTTCGGGGGTCCGGATCCTGGTGCCCTCGCAGAAGCACATGACCGCTTCCCCCATGAACGGAGCCACACAGTGTAGGTAGCCAACGCCCCGACGGGCGATAGCGCCGCAACCGGCTCAGTCGTTTCACCCTGCTACTTCAAGTTCCACTTGACGTGAGATATTCAATCACAGAGTGTCCACGAGACAAGAGGATTGAGGCCAGGGCCGGCATGATTGCGGAGGCGCCATAAACATTGGCGAACAATACGTGGGCAACAGCCGATAGCGGGAACTGGACAGAAAAGTCTCGCTGGATTGGTGGCGGTGGTGTCCCAAACAACAGTGGCGATGGCGCGACGGTCACTGCGAGCGCGGGTTCCGTTGCGAGCCCCTACACCGTGGCCCTGGACGCAAACGAGACAATCGGCGCGCTCACTCTGAGCCAGTCCGCCGCCACGCTGGCGATCGCCAGCAATACCCTGGCGATCACCAACTCGGGCGGCCAAGCGGGCACGGCCAACCTCACAGCCGGGCACTTGACGCTCGTGGGCGGGAGCATCACCACGACCGGCGGCATTTCCGTGGGGAAGGCTGCCGACATCGTCGGCACTGGTACGATCGGAGGTTCGGGAAGCCTGTCGGGAACGGGCGTCGTGCGGGCGAAGGGCGGGACCCTTTCCATATCGGTCAATATCAACGACGCCAGCCGGCTGCAGTTGGGCGCCGGGAAAGACACCCTGGCCCTGGGGGGCGCCCTGACCGGGTCGGACATGATCAGCTTCCAAGGTGGCGCCGATACACTCGCGCTCACCTCGTCCACTGCGGTCAGCTCGTTCGCATCTCCCGCCAACGCGATCACGCTGGCGGGGTTCGTCCCAGGCGACAAGATCCACATCGGTTCCGGTGCCGCTGTGACCAATGTGGCTCTCTCTCATCCGAGCGCAAGCACGACGGACCTGACCGTGAGCTTGAGCGGCGGCGGGAAAGCCGTGTTCCATCTGAACTCGCCAGAGACGGGTCTTGTTGCGAATTGGACCTGCACTGACATCAGTAC
>JBKPOG010000232.1:0-32647 GCA_046732975.1 Pseudomonadota bacterium | reverse complement strand
GCCACAAGCATGCACAGAATTGACACCGCCTGTGCGGCGCGATCGCCGATCGAGCGGCCGAGCAGGCCAGACACCATTGAACCGAAGAGCGGAGCAAAGACCGCGACAGCGTAAATCATGCGGCCCCCCTCCGGAGACCTTGAGCTGCAAGCACTTGTTCAGCCCTTCATCAGGTTGACGTCCTCGACCTGGATCGAGCCGCGATTACGGAAATAGATGACCACGATCGCCAAACCGATCGCTGCTTCTGCCGCAGCAACGGTCAGCACGAACATCGCGAACACCTGGCCGACCAGATCGCCGAGTGCGGCGGAGAACGCAACCAGGTTCAAGTTCACCGCGAGCAGCATCAGCTCGATCGACATCAGAATGATGATGACATTCTTGCGGTTGAGGAAAATGCCGAAGATTGCCAGCACCAGCAGAATCGCGGAGACGACCAGGTAATGGCCGAGCCCGACTTCAGTGGCCATGATGCGCTTCCTCGACTGGCTCGGACTCGGTGGCCTTTGGCCGGAAGATGCCGATTTCCTTGACGCCGGCCCCGACCGTGACGGTGACCAGTTCCAGCGTCTCGGCTACGGTGCGGTCGGTCTGCGCGCGGACGCTTTGGTGACGCGAGGTCTTGCGCTCCCGCAACGTCAGCACGATGGCACCGATCATCGCCACCAGCAGCAGCACCCCGGCTGCCTGAAACAGGAAGATGTAGTCGGTGTAGAGCAACCTACCCAATGCAGCCGTATTGGAGACGTTTGCGGGTGCGGGCGAGAACCGCAGAACCGGCGCCTGCGGCGCGAACTGCCATCCACCAAGCACGAACAGGAGTTCAACGAACAACACCGCGCCGACCGTGGCGCCGACCGGCAGATAGCGCTGGAAGCCACTGCGCAATTCGGCGAAGTCGATGTCCAGCATCATCACGACGAACAGGAACAGCACCGCGACCGCGCCGACATAGACGATGACCAGGATCAGCGCGAGGAACTCGGCACCGGCGATCAAGAACAGCACTGCCGCATTGAAGAACGACAGGATGAGGAACAGCACCGAATGCACGGGATTGCGCGAACTCACGACCAGAGCGGCGGAGGCGAGCAGGATGATCGAGCAGACGTAAAAGGCGATGTTTGCGATCATCGATACGGCGCATCCAGCTCCAGCCTGCGCGCGATCTCCGGCTCCCAACGGTCGCCATTCGCCAGCAACTTAGCCTTGTCGTAGAGCAGTTCCTCGCGCGTCTCGGTGGCGAACTCGAAGTTGGGGCCTTCAACGATGGCGTCCACCGGGCAGGCTTCCTCGCATAGGCCACAGTAGATGCATTTCGTCATGTCGATGTCGTAGCGCGTGGTACGGCGGGATCCGTCTTCGCGTGGTTCGGCCTCGATGGTGATGGCTTGGGCTGGGCAGATGGCTTCGCATAGTTTGCAGGCGATGCAGCGTTCCTCGCCATTGGGATAACGGCGTAGCGCGTGCTCACCTTTGAACCGTGGACTTAGCGGCCCTTTCTCATAAGGATAGTTGATTGTCGCCTTGGGCTTGAAGAAATAGCGCAGCGTCAGTCCGAGCCCGGCGACGAGTTCGCCGAGCAGCATGCTGCGTGCGGTGCGGTCGAGGAAGGCCATTTGGTCAAAGTCCTTCAAGCATTGGGCAGCCACCCGAACACCATCAGCGCCGCCGCGGTCAGCGTCAGCCACAGCAGCGAAAGCGGCAGGAATACCTTCCACCCGAGACGCATCAATTGATCATAGCGATAGCGCGGGAAAGTGGCACGGACCCACAGGAAAACAAACAGACAGAAGCAAACTTTCAGGATAAACCACAACACACCAAGCTGCGGCAGAATGCCGAATGGACCTAGCCAGCCGCCCAGGAACAGGATCGTGGTCATCCCGCTCATCAAAATCATGTTGGCGTATTCGCCGAGGAAGAAGAGCGCGAACGCCATGGCACTGTACTCGACAAAGAAGCCGGCGACGATCTCGCTCTCACCTTCCGGCAGATCGAACGGGGAACGATTGGTCTCCGCCAGTGCCGAGACAAAGAATACGATGAACATCGGAAACAGCGGCAGGCAGAACCATACGTGGCGCTGCGCGAGCACGATGTCGGTCAGGTTCAGACTGCCGACGCACAGCAACACAGAGACAAGGACGAAGCCCATCGATACTTCGTAGCTTACCATCTGTGCCGCACTGCGCAGGGCACCAAGAAACGCGTATTTTGAGTTCGACGCCCAACCGGCAATAATGATGCCGTAGACGCCAAGAGAGCTGATCGCGAACAGATATAGTATCCCGACATTAATGTCGGCAATGGCCCAGCCGGCATTCACTGGGATCACCGCCCAGGCGATCATCGCCAGTCCGAAGGTGAGCATCGGTGCCATCAGGAACAGCATCCGGTTGGCACCCGCCGGGATGATCGTCTCTTTCATGATCATCTTCAGTGCGTCGGCGAACGGCTGCAGCAGACCGAAGGGACCGACGACATTAGGCCCTTTGCGAAGCTGCATCGCCGCCAGCACCTTGCGCTCGGCATAGGTCAGGTAGGCAACGCCGATCAGTAAAGGCACCAACAGAGCCAACGCCTCGGCGAACGTCAGGATCAGCAGGCCGATATACGTGTCATAAAAGAACGACTGCATCACTCTACTCGGCTGCCGCCACCAGCGGCGTGGTCGCGAATGTCGCGGTGCAGGCAGTCATGGTTGGACTGGCGCGGCTTATCGGATCGGTCTGATAGTAGTTGGCAATGGCCGGCACGAATGGTGTATCCGACAATGCGCTGGGATCGCCGGCGGGACCGGCCTGATCCGTGGCACCGAAGCGCGGCAGGAAGCCGATGCGACCGAACACCGGATTCACCAGCTCCAGCCGTTTGCGCAGCGCGTCAATCGTATTGTACGGCAGCGTATGACCGATCACTTCGCTGAATGCACGCAGGATCTTCCAGTCCTCGCGTGCATCGCCAGGCGGATAGACCGCGAGCAAGCCGCGCTGCACCCTGCCCTCGGTGTTCACGTAAGTGCCAGGCTTCTCGGTATAGGCGGCGCCTGGCAGGATCACATCGGCATGCGCGGCCCCAGCGTCGCCGTGATGACCCTGATAGATAACAAACGTCCGGTCGCCAATGCGCCCAGTGTCGAACTCGTCCGCGCCTAGCAACCACAGCACGTCGACCCCGCCGTCCAGCATCTGCGCCATCGACTTGCTGTTGGCACCAGGAACAAAGCCGAGGTCCAGTGCGCCGACGCGTGCCGCAGCGGTGTGCAGCACGTTGAAGCCGTGCCACTCGGCAGTCAGCGCGCCAATGGACGCAGCAAGCCTCCATGCAGCGGCGAGCACCGCGGCGCCATCCGGACGTGCCAATGCCGCCTGACCGACGATCACCATGGGCCTCTTTGCATCACGCAGCTTGCCGGCGAATTCGTCGTTCAGCGCATTCAGCACCACCGGTCCATGCCCCAGTTGCTGAACCCGATAGGTCAGATCGGTCTCGGTACCGATCAGCCCGATCGGAATGTTGCCGTTCAGCCAATGCTTGCGAATGCGCGCATTCAGCACCGGCGCCTCACGGCGAGGATTGGTGCCGATCAGCAGGATCGCATCAGCCTCCTCAATACCGGCGATTGTGGTGTTGAAGGTATAGAAGTCGCGTCGCGATGCGTTGAGGTGCGCGCCGTCCTGGCGGCAATCGAGATTGGCCGAACCGAGCGTCGCCATAAGCTCCTTGAGCGCCAGCATGCTCTCCGCGTCGCACATATCGCCGGCGATGGCGCCGATCCGATCACCTGGCAGACCGTGCAGTTTCTCGGCGATGGCAGCGAACGCTTCGGACCAGGTGGCTTCAATCAGCTTGCCGTCGCGTCGCACCCATGGGCGATCGAGGCGCCGCCGGCGCAGGCCGTCGAGTGCAAACCGCGACTTGTCCGCGAGCCATTCCTCATTCACATCCTCATTGGTCCGCGGCAGGATGCGCAACACTTCTGGGCCGCGTGCGTCGACGCGGATGTTGGTACCGACGGCGTCCAGCACATCAATGCTGTCGACCTTCGTCAGCTCCCACGGCCGCGCGACAAACGCATATGGTTTAGAGGTCAGCGCGCCGACCGGGCAGAGATCGATGATATTGCCGGAGAGCTCAGAGCCGAGAGCCTTTTCGACATAGGTGCCGACTTCCATGTGCTCGCCGCGCGAGGTGGCGCCGAGATCGGGGACCCCGGCCACCTCTGTGATGAAGCGAATGCAGCGCGTGCAGTGGATGCAGCGCGTCATCACCGTCTTCACCAATGGCCCTAGATTCTTGTCCTTAACTGCGCGCTTGTTCTCGGCATAGCGCGAGTGATCCATGCCGTAGCCCATGGCCTGGTCCTGCAGATCGCACTCGCCACCCTGGTCACAGATCGGGCAGTCGAGCGGATGATTGATCAGCAAGAATTCCATCACGCCGCGACGGCCATTGCGTACCATGGGCGAATCTGTGTGCACCACCATGCCGTCCGCGACCGGATACGTGCAGGAGGAAATCGGCTTCGGCGGTGCCTTCTCGATCTCGACCAGACACATACGGCAATTGCCGGCGATGGACAGACGGTCGTGATAGCAGAAGCGAGGAATCTCCTTGCCCGCGGCTTCGCAGGCCTGGAGCACGGACGAACCGTTGGCGACTTCGACCTCGATGCCATCGACGGTGACTTTGGCCATGCGACTACTCCGCCGCCATGCGCATCGGTGCGCGCGCCTTATAGGCGGCGATGCGCTGTTCCATCTCAGGACGGAAATGGCGGATCAAACCCTGGATCGGCCACGCAGCGGCATCACCCAGTGCACAGATCGTGTGACCCTCGACCTGTCGCGTAACCTGGTCCAGCGTGTCGATCTCGGCGACCTCGGCCCTGCCTGCCACCATGCGCGTCATCACGCGCCACATCCACCCGGTGCCTTCGCGGCACGGCGTGCACTGGCCGCAGCTTTCGTGCATGTAAAATTTGGACAAGCGAGCAATCGCCTTGATGATATCGGTGGACTTGTCCATTACGATTACCGCCGCGGTGCCAAGGCCACTTTTCGCATCGCGCAGTGAGTCAAAATCCATCAGGACGTCGTCGCAGACGCTCTTCGGAATTACTGGCACCGACGCTCCGCCAGGGATTACCGCCAGCAGATTGTCCCAGCCGCCGCGCACCCCGCCGGCATATCGCTCGATCAAGTCCCGCAGCGGAATGCCCAGCTCTTCTTCGACATTACACGGCTTGTTCACGTGCCCAGAAATGCAGAAGACCTTTTGCCCGGAGTTCCTCGGCCGCCCCATCGAATTGAACCATGCAGCGCCGCGCCGCATGATCGTTGGCGCGACGGCGATGCTTTCGACATTGTTCACCGTGGAAGGACAGCCATACAGCCCCACGGCAGCCGGGAACGGCGGCTTCAGCCGCGGCAAACCCTTCTTACCTTCCAGGCTCTCAAGCAGCCCAGTCTCCTCGCCGCATATATACGCGCCCGCGCCACGATGCAGGAACACGTCAAACGAATAACCGAACCCACAGGCATCCTTACCGATCAGCCCTGCCGCATACGCCTCGTCGATCGCTCCCTGCAGCACCTTCGCCTCGTTGGCGAACTCACCGCGGATATAGATATACGCAGCGCATGCGCCCATCGCGAAGCCGGCTACCAGGCAGCCCTCGACCAGCTTGTGCGGATCGTGGCGCATGATGTCGCGATCCTTGCAAGTGCCGGGCTCGCTCTCATCGGCATTCACTATCAGATAGCATGGCCGATCGGACTGCTTCGGCATGAATGACCATTTCAGCCCAGTAGGGAATCCCGCGCCACCGCGACCGCGCAAGCCCGAAGCCTTAACCTCCTCAACGATTGCGTCGCGACCCTTCTCCAGGATCGCCTTCGTCGCATCCCAGTCACCGCGCGCCCGCGCGCCCTTAAGGAAAGGGTCGTGCAGGCCATAGAGGTTAGTGAAGATGCGGTCCTTGTCCTGCAACATGGATCAACTCTCGAACTGCAGCGTCGTCAGTGTGGTAGGACCGCCTTCCGGTGCGGATGTTTGGCGGCCTTTCATTGAACCAGGCTTGAGCGGTTCGCTGCGACGCAGCGCCTCGAGCAACTGTTTTGTACTGTCAGCGTCCAGATCTTCATAGAAGTCGTCGTTGACCTGGATGATCGGCGCGTTCACACAAGCGCCCAGGCATTCGACCTCGGTCATCGTGAACACGCCATCGGCGCTGGTTTCGCCCCAATCCTCGATACCCGTCGCCGCACGGCAGGCCGCCACCACCTCGTCCGAGCCGCGCAGCCAGCATGGCGTCGTGGTGCAGACCTGAAGATGGTACGTGCCAACAGGCCTCAGGTTGAACATGAGGTAGAACGTCGCGACCTCGTAGACACGGATCGGCGCCATGTCCAACCGGCGTGCGACTTCGTCCATCCCGGCGACCGGCACCCAGGCGCTGCCGGTTTGCCTTCGCATCTGATTTTGTACGAGGTACAGCATCGGGAGCACTGCGCTCGCCTGCCTCCCCGGCGGATACTTCGCGAGAATGCCCGGAATCGCCGCTTCACTCTCCCCATCGAAAGCGAAACTCGACGGCTGGAAGCTGTCCCGCACCGGTTCCGGGTTTGTCTGTGTGCTTTCGCCCATTGTCTATCTGTCGATCTCGCCGAACACGATGTCGAGCGACCCGATGATCGCCACGGTGTCAGCCAGCATGTGGCGCTTGGCCATCACATCGATGGCCTGAAGGAACGCGAAGCCGGTAGAGCGTATTTTGCAGCGGTATGGGCGATTGGTTCCATCCGCAACCAGATAGACCCCGAATTCACCCTTCGGGCTCTCCACCACCGTATAGGTGGCGCCCGGCGGCACATGGTACCCTTCAGTGAAGAGTTTAAAGTGATGGATCAGCGCTTCCATTGAGCGCTTCATTTCCGACCGATGCGGCGGGGTGAATTTGCGGTCCTGCACCTTCACGGGACCCGGCGGCATTTTATCCAGGCACTGGCGAATGATCTTCACGCTCTCGCGCATCTCGGCGAGCCGCACCAGATAACGGTCGTAGCAATCGCCATTCCGCCCGACCGGAATCTGAAACTCGACCTCGGCGTACTTGTCGTAAGGCTGTGACCGGCGCAAATCCCACGGGACGCCGCTCGCGCGCAGGCACGGGCCGGAGAACCCCCACGCCAACGCCTGCTCGGCGTCCATCACGCCGATGTCCACCGTCCGCTGCTTCCAGATCCGATTGGCGGTCAGCAGCTCTTCCAGATCATCGATGAACTTCGGAAACAGCACCGCCCATTCGCCGATGCGCTCTTCCAAACCCGCCGGCAAATCGCGGGATACACCACCTGGGCGAAAATAATTGGCATGCAGCCGCGCGCCCGACGCTGCTTCGTGAAACTCCATTAGCTTTTCACGTTCCTCGAACCCCCACAGGCTCGGGGTGATGGCACCGACGTCCAGCGCGTAGGTCGTCACGTTCAACAAGTGATTCAATACGCGGGTGATCTCGGCGAACAGCACGCGGATCCATTGCGCGCGCTCGGGCGCCTGGATGTCGAGCAGCTTCTCAACCGCCAGCGCAAACGCATGCTCTTCGCACATCGGGGAGACGTAATCGAGCCGATCGAAATACGGCACGACCTGCATGTAGGTGCGGTACTCGATCAGCTTCTCGGTGCCCCGGTGCAGCAGGCCGATATGCGGATCGGCGCGCTCCACCACTTCGCCATCCATCTCCAGAATCAGCCGCAGCACACCATGCGCGGCCGGGTGCTGCGGGCCGAAATTGATGGCATGGCTGTCGATCTCGACAACCTTGGTGGCAGTCGGGCGGGCTTCGGCGTCGCTCATGTCTTCGGTTCCGGCTGTGGCGGCACTTCGGCGAGCCGCGCCGCATGCACTTTCTCATCGCCGGGCAGCGTGGTGATTGCTTCCCAGGGTGACAGGAAGTCGAAATGCCGCCAGTCCTGCGTCATGCGAACCGGTTCGTAGACCACTGCCTTCCGGTCCTCGTCGTAGCGGACTTCCACATAGCCGGTCAGCGGGAAATCCTTCCGCATCGGATGCCCTTCGAACCCGTAATCCGTAAGGATCCGACGCAGATCAGGCTGGCCGGAGAACACGATGCCGAATAGGTCCCACGCTTCACGTTCCCACCATGTCGCCACAGGCCACACCGTATAAACCGAGGGCACCGATGTGCTCTCATCCGTCGTGACAATGACCCGAAGGCGCTGGTTCAGCGATACCGACAGAAGATTATAGACGACGTCGAACCGCTCGGCGCGCTCAGGCCAGTCGACACCGCAGATGTCCATCACCTGCTCGAACGCGAGGCGTGGATCGTCGCGCAATGTCAGCATCAACGGCAGTAGCGAATCTCGCTCCGCTTCAGCGACGACTTCACCTTTCTCTAGCCGCGTACTAAGTACGCCTGGCAGCGTCCCAACAACGTCCGTGAGTTCAGTCACGCAAGATAGTCCCAGTACGCCGGATCTTCTTCTGCAACTGCATGATCCCGTAGACCAGCGCCTCTGCTGTCGGCGGGCACCCCGGCACGTACACATCGACCGGCACGATGCGATCACAGCCGCGCACCACCGAATATGAGAAGTGGTAATAGCCGCCGCCGTTGGCGCAGCTTCCCATGCTGATGACCCAGCGCGGCTCCGGCATCTGGTCGTAAACCTTGCGCAGCGCCGGTGCCATCTTGTTGGTCAATGTGCCGGCCACGATCATAACGTCACTCTGTCGGGGCGAGGCACGTGGAATGGTGCCGAAGCGATCAAGATCGTAGCGCGGCATATAGGCGTGGATCATCTCGACCGCGCAGCAGGCTAGGCCAAAAGTCATCGGCCACAGCGAACCAGTACGTGCCCAGTTCACCACCTTGTCGATATTGGCAACGATAAAACCCTTGTCGGCGATTTCGCCGGTGATGCCTTTCACCACCGCATCCTGTTCCGGCCCAGGCGACAGCGCCTCCCGGTTCCAAGCGATCGCAGTGCTTCCGCTCATCGTCCCACTCCTAAGCGAATAGTGGTGCTCATTCCCACTCCAGCGCCCCCTTGCACCACTCGTAGACAAAGCCAACCGTGAGCACGGCAAGGAAGCCGATCATCGACAGGAAACCGAACCAGCCGATATCCTTGAGGGATACTGCCCAAGGAAATAGGAACGCGACCTCGAGATCGAAGATGATGAAAAGAATCGCCACCAGATAAAAACGCACATCGAAGCGGCGGCGCGCGTCATCGAACGGTTCGAAACCACACTCGTAGGCCGAGACCTTCTCGGGATAAGGCTTCTGCCGTGCGGCCAGGAGCGAGCCTCCGACCATTGCCAGGGCGATAGCCCCGGCAATGACCATGAACACCAGGATTGGCAGATATCCGTAGAGCACTGGCTGCATGACAATGTCCGATCGAACAGAGGCGGGCCCCGCGCACCGCGATGCGGGCTCTGACCCTTAAGGCCGTGCCATATCAGACACCCCGACGCAAGACGTGCCCGGAGATTAACCCCAACTTTGCTGCACCGCCATAGGGAGCAAACTCTGGCGCGAGTGACGGGGCTCGAACCCGCGACCTTCGGCGTGACAGGCCGACGCTCTAACCAACTGAGCTACACCCGCGCAACAGGGCGCACGACTTAGGCCCCGACGCAGGCCGGGTCAAGCGCCACATCTGGTGGGCGGTGACGGATTCGAACCGCCGACCCTCTCGGTGTAAACGAGACGCTCTACCGCTGAGCTAACCGCCCGCCTACCTTATTGCACCGCATCCTTCAGACCCTTGCCAGCCTTGAAGCGAACCGTGGTCGACGCCGGGATCGGCATCTCTTCACCCGTCCGAGGATTGCGACCAGTGCCCGCTTTGCGCTCTGCCGTTTGGAACGTGCCGAAGCCCACGAGCCGCACTTCTTCCTTGTTCTTGAGCGCGCCCTCAATCGCCCCGAACACCGCATCGACCACTTCCGTCGCCTTCGTGCGCGGCAGTTCGGTCTGATCGGCGACAGCAGCGATGAGATCCATCTTGTTCACTGGCTCATTCCCTCTCGATGCGGTGATGCAGGCAGAATCGGACAGGCCGGCGAATGCCGGCGGGGGCGGCAAACTAAAGGCGGGATTTCCGTGCCGTCAATGCGCCAGGGTCAGTGGCTGGTTAAGCCACCGACCCTGACAAACAACTCTGGTAAATCAGTGCGGCAATGACGCTGCCGGCTGTGCGGGCGGAGGTGGGGTGACCGGCTCCGCCGGTTCTTCCCACTCGATCGCCTCAGGCCGGTGAGCCAAAGCCTGAGCTATGACCTCGTCGACATCCGCCACCGGGACAAGTTTCAAGTGCTTCTTCACGTTATCCGGGATCTCGGCCAGATCCTTCTCGTTCTCCTTCGGGATGAACACGGTCGTGATCCCGGCCCGCAGCGCCGCCAGCAGCTTCTCCTTTAGACCGCCGATCGGCAACACCCTTCCACGCAGCGTGATCTCACCGGTCATTGCAACGTCGCGCCGCACCGGAATGCCGGTGAGCACCGAGACGATTGACGTGGCCATGGCCACACCCGCCGAGGGTCCATCTTTCGGCGTGGCACCCTCGGGCACGTGCACATGGATATCTCGTCTCTCGAACAATGTCGGCTTGATGCCAAACTTGGTCGAGCGCGACCGCACATAGCTGAGCGCCGCCGACACGCTCTCCTGCATCACGTCGCCCAGCTTGCCGGTCTGTTTCACGTTGCCCTTGCCCGGCAACATCACGCTTTCGATCGTCAGGATTTCGCCACCGACCTCGGTCCAGGCCAGACCCGTGACCACGCCGACCATGTCCTCGGCTTCCGTCTCGCCGAAGCGGAACTTCCGAACACCCGCATACTTCTCAACGTTCTTGCGGGTGATCACCACCTTCTTGGTCTTCTTGGTGACGATCTCCTTCACCGCTTTGCGGGCCAGGTTGGCGATCTCGCGCTCCATGTTCCGCACGCCCGCCTCGCGGGTGTAATAGCGGATCAGGTCGCGCAAAGCATCGTCTGAGATGTGCCACTCGTCGGACTTCAGCCCATGCGCCTCGGATTGCTTGCTGATGAGGTGCCGCTTTGCGATCTCCACTTTCTCATCCTCGGTGTATCCGGGGATGCGGATGATCTCCATGCGGTCCATCAGCGGCTGCGGCATACGCAAGCTGTTGGCCGTCGTAACGAACATCACGTCCGATAGGTCGTAATCGACCTCCAGGTAATGGTCATTGAAGGTAGAGTTCTGCTCGGGGTCCAGCACCTCCAACAGCGCCGAAGATGGATCGCCGCGCCAATCCGCACCCAGCTTGTCGACCTCGTCAAGCAGGAACAGCGGGTTGGACGTCTTGGCCTTCTTCATACCCTGGATGACCTTGCCGGGCATGGAGCCGATATAAGTGCGTCGATGGCCGCGAATCTCCGCCTCGTCGCGCACGCCGCCCAGCGACATACGCACGAAGTTGCGGCCCGTGGCCCTGGCGATCGACTTGCCCAGCGAGGTCTTGCCCACGCCAGGAGGTCCGACCAGGCACAAGATTGGCCCCCGCACCTTCGGGCTCCGCGCCTGCACGGCGAGATATTCGATGATGCGTTCCTTGACTTTCTCCAGGCCGTAGTGGTCCGCTTCCAGCACCTTCTCTGCCGCGACCACGTCGTTGCGGATCTTGCTGCGCTTCTTCCAGGGGATGGACAGCATCCAGTCGAGATAGTTGCGGACCACCGTCGCTTCCGCACTCATCGGGCTCATGGTCTTGAGCTTCTTCAGCTCTGTCATGGCCTTGTCGCGCGCTTCCTTCGACAGCTTGGTCTTCTTGATCTTGGCCTCGAGTTCGGCGTTCTCGTCCTTGCCGTCCTCGCCCTCGCCCAGCTCCTTTTGGATCGCCTTAAGCTGCTCGTTCAGGTAGTACTCGCGCTGCGTCTTCTCCATCTGCCGCTTGACGCGGTTCCGAATGCGCTTCTCTACCTGCAGCACGCCGATTTCGGACTCCATGTGTCCGAACACACGCTCCAGCCGCTCGCCTACCTTGGCGATCTCCAGAAGCTCCTGCTTTTCGGCAATCTTCAGGTTGAGGTGGCTCGCCACAGTGTCGGCAAGCTTTGACGGCTCTTCGATCTGGTTGAGCGAGACCAGAACTTCCGGTGCGATCTTCTTGTTCAGCTTGATGTACTGCTCGAACTGCGACACGACGGTGCGGCCGAGAGCCTCCAGCTCCTTCGCATCGGCGGCCTGATCCGGCATCGCCTCGACGAACGCCTCGAAGTAGCTGTCCGTGTCACGGAAGCCCGTGATTTTTGCCCGACGGCCACCTTCGACCAGCACCTTCACGGTGCCGTCCGGCAGCTTTAGCAGCTGCAGGATCGTCGAGACGGTGCCGACGCGGTAAATGTCGTCGGCTGACGGATCGTCCTGCGCGGCATTCTTCTGGGCCACCAGCAGGATCTGCTTGTCCTCCTTCATCACTGCTTCGAGCGCACGTACGGATTTCTCGCGGCCAACGAACAGGGGCACGATCATGTGGGGAAACACGACGATGTCCCGCAGCGGAAGGACCGCCAGCACATCTCCCGATGCCGGGGCAGGCTGGGGCTCGCTCGGCTGACCCTGCGGTTCTGGCACAGGCCGATCAGCTTCATCCATGGTTGACCTCCTTATGGACAGTCTGCGCCCAACCCGCCCGACTTATCTACGATCCTGCGGCACGGAAGGCGCCCGGCGGTGGTTCCGCCTGTCATGATCGCATATCGGCCGCCCGGCTATGCGGCGCAAGGCCTTGAAATTTCAGTCGCGATTTCGCGAGCCGCGGCCTGCCCGGCACTCAGGCCGAGCTTTCAGCCCGCTCGTTGCCGTAGAGATAGAGCGGGTTGGCTCGCGATTCGGCGACCTCGCGGTTGATCACCACCTCCTCTACGCCGTCGAGACCAGGAAGATCGAACATGGTCGCCAGCAGAATCGCCTCCATGATCGAGCGCAGACCGCGTGCACCTGTGCGTCGGGCGATCGCCCGCGTCGCGACGGAATGCAGCGCGTCCTCGGTGAAGGAGAGCTTCACGCCCTCCATTTCAAACAGCCTGCCGTATTGCTTAACCAGGGCATTCTTCGGCTTGGTCAGGATTTCCATCAAGGCGCCTTCGTCCAGGTCCTCGAGCGTTGCCACCACAGGCAGCCGGCCGATGAACTCGGGGATCAGGCCAAACTTCAACAGATCCTCAGGCTCCACCTCCCGCAGGATCATCCCGGTTCGCCGTTCGTCGGACGAACGGACTTCGGCGCCATAGCCGATACCGGACCCCTTGCCGCGTGCGGCGATAATCTTCTCGAGCCCGGAGAAGGCGCCGCCGCAGATGAACAGAATGTTCGTGGTATCGACCTGCAGGAACTCCTGCTGCGGATGCTTCCGCCCGCCCTGCGGCGGCACCGACGCGACGGTGCCTTCCATAATCTTCAGCAGCGCCTGCTGCACCCCCTCGCCGCTCACGTCCCGGGTGATGGACGGGTTGTCAGACTTACGCGAGATCTTGTCGACTTCATCGATGTAAACGATGCCGCGCTGGGCTCGCTCGACATTATAGTCGGCGGACTGCAGCAATTTCAGGATAATATTCTCAACGTCCTCGCCGACATACCCCGCCTCGGTCAAGGTTGTCGCGTCGGCCATGGTGAAAGGCACGTCCAGGATCCGCGCCAGGGTCTGCGCCAGCAGCGTCTTGCCCGATCCGGTCGGACCGACCAGCAGGATGTTGGATTTGGCGATCTCGATATCGTTGTTCTTCTGGCCGTGCGCCAACCGCTTGTAGTGGTTGTGCACGGCGACAGACAGTACGCGCTTGGCATGATCCTGACCGATGACGTAGTCGTCCAGCACCTTGCAGATCTCGCGTGGCGTCGGCACGCCGTCGCGCGACTTGACCAGATGCGTCTTATGCTCCTCGCGGATGATATCCATGCAGAGCTCGACGCACTCATCACAAATGAACACCGTCGGGCCGGCAATGAGCTTGCGGACCTCGTGCTGGGACTTGCCGCAGAATGAGCAATAGAGGGTGTTCTTCGAATCGCCGGATTTGCTCATGCGTACTCCTGCCCCGGACTCGCGGGGAGCCAGGGGTCGACTTTACCCCCCGTCGCCCGGGAGGGACAAGAACCACGAATGCCCCCCTTGCGCGACAGCAGCGGGGGTCAGCGCGGCATAACTAGGTATCACGTTTCCCCCTCCTCGCCGGGAGAGGGAAGGATCAGCCCCGGGTGCTGATGTCCTCCGGAGTGGGCCGGTTCTCGACCACTTCGTCAACCAGCCCGAAGTCGCGGCTTTCCTCCGCCGACATATAGGTATCGCGTTCGAGTTTACGTTCGATTGCCTCAAGCGGCTGGCCAGTGTGGCGGACGTAGATCTCGTTCAGCCGCTTGCGCAGGGTGAGGATTTCGCGCGCCTGGATCTCTATATCGGTCGCCTGACCCTGGGCGCCACCTGATGGCTGATGCACCATAATGCGGGCATTCGGCAAGGCAAAGCGTTTCGCCTTGGCGCCCGCACACAGCAGCAGGCTGCCCATCGAGGCCGCTTGGCCGATGCAGACTGTCGAGACTGGGCTACGAATATACTGCATCGTGTCGTAGATCGCGAGGCCGGCCGAGACCACACCGCCAGGGCTGTTGATATAGAAGGCGATGTCCTTGTTCGGGTTCTCCGACTCAAGGAACAACAGTTGTGCGCAGATCAGCGCGCTGACCTGGTCATAGACCGCACCGGTAAGGAAGATGATCCGCTCTTTCAGCAGGCGCGAATAGATGTCGTAGGCGCGTTCGCCTCGGGCGGTCTGCTCCACCACCATCGGCACCAGATTATTGGCATAAACCTCAACGGGATCGCGATCCTGCATGGGGCACCTGTCAGTCCAAGGGGACACATAGATAAGCGGAACGGAACCGGACTCCAACCAGACATTTGGCTGACCGGCTCTCTCGACGATCAGGCGGTCTCGCTGGCCTCGGGGGTTGGCGGCGGTTCAGCGGCAGGCGCCGGCGTCGCTGGCTCGGCTGCCAATTCCTCCGGTGTAGCAGCCTTTTCCTCCACTTTGGCCAGCTCCAGGACGAAGTCGATCACCTTGTCCTCGAAGATCGGCCCGCGCAGCGTCTCCGCTGCCCGCGGGTTCTGCCGAAAAAACTCGAAAATCTGCTGTTCTTGACCGCGGTAGCGCATCGCTTCGGTGCGCATCGCCCGGGTCATTTCGTCCTGCGTCACGGCGATATTGTTGACCCGGCCGATGTCCGCCAGCAGCAACCCCAGCCGGACACGCCTTTCCGCAATCGCGCGGTATTCCGACTTCAGCGTCTCCTCGTCCTTACCCTTGTCGTCGTCATCCAGTCGATCGGCCTTGCGGTCCGCCTCAAGCCGCTGCCAGATCTGGCTGAACTCCTGCTCCACCATGCCTTCGGGTGACGGGAACTGCACCATGTCGGCGAGAGCATCGAGCAGTTGCCGCTTCAGCCGCAGGCGCGAAAGCTGATCGTACTCTGATTGGATGCGCTGGGTGACAGTGTTGCGCATCTCGGCCAGGTCCTCGAACGCCAACTTCTTCGCCAGCTCGTCATCGGCGGCCGGCACCACCGGGCGGCTCAGCGCCTTGGCACTCACCTCGAACGTCGCCGCCTTTCCCGCCAGCGTCGGCACGCCGTACTCGGCAGGGAAGCTAACCTCGATGGTCCGGTGCTCCTCCGGCCTCATTCCCTCAAGCTGTTCACTGAAGCCCGGGATGAACCCGCCGCCGCCGACCTCGACCTCGATGCCATTCCCGGTTCCACCAGGGAATTCGGCCCCGTCGATCCGTCCGATGTAATCGACCGTCAGCACCTCGCCCTTGGCCGCGCCGCGATCGCCCAATTCCTCCTGTGGGATTGGCTCCAGCGTGCGGTTTCGCTGCGCAATATCCGCAAGAGCTTTGTCCACCGTCTCTGGTGCCGTTTCCGCCTTCAGGCGGGTCAGCGTGATAGCGCCGAAATCGGGCAGCGCGATCTCCGGCAGCAACTCCAGTTCGACTTTGAACTCCAGATCCTGGTCCCCGGAACTGTCCAGATTGACGACGTCGACCTTCGGCTGGAGGGCCGGTCGCAGGCCACGGTCTGTGAGAACTTGCTGGGTCGCCTCGCTGACCGACTGCTCCAGGACCTCGGCGTTCACCGCAGTGCCGTAGCGTTGCTTCACCACTGTCGGCGGGACCTTGCCAGGGCGGAACCCGGGCAGCCGCAGGGTCTTGCCGAGGCTGGCGAGCCGCGCCGCCCGCTTGCTCTCAATGTCCGCCGCCGGTACCACCACGGTATAGGCGCGTCTCAGCCCTTCGGAGAGGGTCTCGGTCACCTGCATCGGCCAATCCTGTCGTTGTACACCCGCAGCATGGTGCGGGCGGAGGGACTTGAACCCCCACGGCTTGCGCCACCAGAACCTAAATCTGGCGTGTCTGCCAGTTCCACCACGCCCGCGCCCGGCTTCTGGGCTCTGAGTAAGGGCGGGCGTTTAGCCCAGCCTTCTCGAAGCCACAAGCAAGCGCCCTCCCCTTTGACCCACCGTCGCGTCGGTGCCAAGGTCCGCGCCGTTCCAGCCGGGACGCCGCGCAAGATTTTGCGCATTGTTGACTTTCTTGACACCTCAGCCCCATGCCAAGCAGACAGCTATCATGCTAAGTTGGTTTCAACCGGTATCATTTCGCAGGTGCATGCATGGCGCAGGCTAGTCGCAGCAAGGCGAAGTCAAAGCCTCGAACCCGTTCCAGCAACGGCTCGCACGAGACAGCCACACCTGCGCGCGACTACAGCATTGCTGCGGTCGGGCGCGCGCTCGACCTGCTGGAGGCTCTCTCTCGCATCGGACCTGCCCCACTTGCGGCGCTTGCCACCCAGGCCCGGTGTACCCGAACGGCAGGGTTCCGCCTGTTGCGGACCTTGGAGGCGCGGGGCTTCGCCATCCAGGATGAAGCGCGTGGGATGTGGCGGCTCGGCGCCCGCTGGGGCGTCCTTGGCCGGGCAGCAGCCGAGCAAGGCGCCCTTGAAGCGACTGCCATGCCGTTCCTCGCGGCGCTCGGCAAGACGGCCGGCGAGAACGTCTATCTTCGGGTACGCGACGGCTTGGAGAGTGAGACTGTAGCAATCTACCAGGCCGATCCGGCGCTTCGCCTGTACAGCGAGGTTGGCAAGCGTCAGCCGCTCCATGCCGGATCCAGCCGATTGCTCCTGGCTCATGCGCCAGAGGCGGTCCAAACACAGGTCCTGGCGCAACGCCTGCCACGCTTCACCCCGGCCACCCGCACCGATGCCGCTTGGATTGCCGCCGATCTCCAGCGCATTCGCGCCCGCGGCTATCTGTTGACCACAGATGAGGTTATCGCCGGAGCCGCGACAGTCGCCGGACCTGTTCGCGATGCCTCCGGTCAGGTGGTTGCCGTGCTCTCAGTCAGTGCCCCGACGATGCGGATGCGACCTCCCCGACCGCGGGCCCTGCTGCCGATGGTGCTGGATGCGGCGGCAAAGCTCTCGCGCACCCTTGGCGCGACCGTCGGCGACACCGCCGGCCGCCTGACAGAAGCAGCCCGCCGAACGACCACAAGCACTGGTTCCAGCCGTGACACGACCGCGGCGCCTGCACTTGCTGCCACTGGGCCGCACTCGATCTTCCGCTGAAGCGTAGATCAGATCTCCTCCTTCGGCTTAAGGACACCTGAGTAGGTCAGCAGGGCGAGCGAAGTCACCAGCTTTCCGATAAAAGAGTAAATCGCCCAAAGCACCTGCCACACCGTGGCGTCGGGGCGCGCGTCGACCCAGCACTTATCGGTCTGATGCAGCGCCATCACCGGCACCATCATGTCCATCGCGTAAAACAGCGGCTGGATGTCGGTGGCACCGCAGGGTGGGGCGTTCGCTGTAGGTTGGCCCTTTTCGGCGTGAAGGAACACGGGGGAGTCGGTAACCTCGGTCATCGCGTAGGAATAATTGATGACCAGAACATCGGCCTTTTTCCATGCCCACCAAACACCGGCCGTGCCGATGGCGAGCAGCACCGCGACGGTGGCAGTTGCGCGCACCGGCGAGAGGCCAAAGCCGTAACACACCCCCCAGACCCATCGCAGCACGCGCGTGAGGCGGTTCGAAGACGGCATCGCCCATTGCTCGACGATCGCCACCTCGCGAGCCGCATGGTAGTGCCCCTGCGCGCGCAGAACCTTCGCCAAATGCCGGTACGGCTGGGGGTGGAACTCGCCCTCGCTTCTCTGCTGGCGCTGCACCCAAGCCAGACGTTGTCGTATCGGTGCCCGTTGTGCGCGCAGCATTCGGTGCGCCAGGCGAACCGCCCATGAGGCAGAATGGCCGTAACCGAGGCGCGCAATCCAACGCCCGAAGGCCGACAATGCGACTGTGATGCCGCTCGTTTCGTCGGCTGGCAGATGGCCGAACCGGTCGTAGACGAAGCCGTCGAGGTTGAGATTGCAGAATGTGCCCTTCCGGTCGCGTCCGACACCCCAGCCGGCGGGAAACCCCACGTCATCCAGGGTGCCGGCCCGTGCGCCGCCAAGATCGATCGCCAGCACCACTTCGGCTGTCAGATCGCGTGCCATCAGCGCCGCGCCAATCCGCGCGTGTGACAACCGCATCTGCGGCAGCACGTCGATACCGGCCCGATACGTGTGGCATTGTCCCTTCAAACTCACTGCCCGCGGAAACCGCAGCCCATCCCAGATAAGACTGCCGCCGGTCCTCAGGTTCTCGCAGTTCACTCGGCCCAGGATCTTGGTGCCAAATAGTTTGACGTCGCCGGCGACGATTAAATTGGTCGCCACCAGAGCGCCAGCCGCGGACCGGCCTGGCGCGGCCGTCGAAGGACCGATAAAGATCGCAGACGAGCAGTCCAGATCACGGCCAACCTTGGTGCCCCATAAGCTGACATAGCCGAGACTGGTGAACCCCTCGTTCAGCAGGACGTCGCCGGCAATCTCGACGTTGGTCAGTCGCAAAGTCTCGCGCGAGCCAGTCTCCGGCCAGTTCTCCAACAGGGCGCCGCAACATTCCACGTTGCTGCCGACAGTGGCGCCAAGCAGACTGACACCACCGGTTGCGGTGAATCCGTGGCGCATCAGAACAGCCCCGCCGATCTCGGCGTTTTCCGCCGCCAGCGCGACCCCGGTCCCATCTGCCACGGCATTCGCCAACGTGCCTGCATCGCATTCCAGATTGCCGCCAATCCGCGTGCCGATCAGACTGACCGCACCGAACGCGGCAAACCCGTTCCGCAACAGTACGGCACCCCCGATCGACGCGTGATCCGCCGCCAGTGCAATCCCGCTCCCGCTGGGAGTGGCGTTCGAAAGGCTTGCGCCATCACACTCCAGGCTGCTGCCGATGCGCGTGCCGCGCAGGCTGATGGCCCCCTCGGCGGCAAATCCGTTGCGCAGCAGAACCGAGCCGCCGATCTCCGCTGTGTCGGCGGCAAGCACAACGCCCTGGCCGTCGTCGCTCCGATTGATCAGGCGCGCCCCGTTCATATCGAGCGTCCCGGCAATGCGGGCACCCATCAGCCAGATGACACCTGCAGCGACAAAGCCATCGCCCAGGATGACCACACCATCGACGCGAGCGGCCTGCGCGCCGATCGCATCTCCCTCGCCAGCACCGATGCGTGCCCCGCGCGCAACCAGGTCTCCCGTGACGTGTGCGGTATCCAACGACACGCCACCAATTGCGGTGAACTCACCCATCAGGTCGATGCTGCCGCGGATTTGCCCACCAGACAGCCGCAGCGCGTAGCGCGCATCACGGTGTCCGATGCCTGGGCGCGGTGATGGGATCGACAGACGCGCGCCGCGGCAGAGCAGGTCGCCATCGATAACCACGCCATGCGCATCGATCCAGGCGGCTTCGGCGAAAGGAGACACGCCGGAAACATCCATCGCGCCATCGACCCGCAGACCGCGCGCAGTCACCTCGCCGATCCGGCTGCCTCGGAGTGACAGGCGCGCAAGCCGCGCATTGCTACAGTCGATGCCTTCAGCGATTGCACAGCGTTCGAGCGTGAGTGCGGGTACACCGGCACCGCTGGGTCCGGCACAGTCCGCGAGATCAAGCCGTCCATCGATGGTTGCTCCGCAAACGCGCACGCCTGGCAGCCGGATCGGCCATGGCTCCGGAGCAACGAGCAGTCCCAGCAGCAGATGGCGCACGAATGCGGCTCGCAGAACCGCTGTGTGGGACGCCTCAAACACCGCAATCTCGCCGCGCGCAGTGCGCGCGACCACCTCGGCTTCTGCATCCAGTAAAGCGGCGGGATCGAAAGTCAGTGCGCGCTGTTCGTCGGGCATTCGACCGGGACGCTAGCGACCCGCTGCGGTTTGAGTAAAGCCGCGGATGCTGCCGGGAACGCGCACACGAAAGGCTGTCTCGCGCCCAATCTTTGCGTCAGCCGCTGCATCACCGCTGGTGGCGTGAGACAGATCGAGCGTGTCGAGTTTACCCGCCTGCGTGGACTCAATCGCCGTATCGCTGTAGGTTCGGTGACTGCGGTCTCTGCCGCATAGCACCCGCAAGTCCGTGAAACGCCCTGCTCCCGAGGAGCGATCCGGCTGTCACGCCAACGCTTCGCGACCTGCTTCGAGAAATTTCTGTCGTCGGCGGCCCTTCAACGTAGCGCCGTCAAGGCCGAGCAACGGCTGCAGCGCCGTACTTACGGCGTTGCCCACGGCCGTGATCATCGCGGTCGTGTCGCGCTGGGCCCCCCCCACTGGCTCAAGGATCACCTCGTCCACCAGTTCCAGGCGCCTCAAATCGTCCGCCGTGAGCCGCAAGGCTTCTGCAGCACTGGCTGCCTGCCCCGCATCGCGCCAGAGTATGGACGCACAGCCTTCGGGTGAAATGACCGAATAAATCGCGTGCTCGAGCATCAACACGCGGTCGCCTGCGGCGAGTGCGATCGCGCCGCCTGAGCCCCCCTCACCGATAATCGTGGGTACCAACGGTACCGGCGCCTCCAGGCACGCCTCGATCGAGCGCGCAATGGCCTCTGCCTGGCCACGTGCCTCGGCGTCCACCCCCGGGAACGCGCCGGAGGTGTCCACGAAGCTCAGCACGGGCAGCCCAAAGCGGCCTGCAAGTTCAATGAGTCGCCGGGCTTTGCGATAGCCCTCAGGACGTGCCATCCCAAAATTGTGCTTAACTCGACTCTCGGTGTCGGCGCCTTTCTCGGTTCCCAACACCATGACCGAGCGTCCACGGAACCGTCCCATCCCACCCAGCACCGCCGCATCGTCGGCAAACGCCCGATCGCCAGCCAGCGGCGTAAAGTCACTGATCAGCGCGCGAATGTAGTCCATTGCCTTTGGCCGGTCAGGATGACGCGCAACAAGTGTCTTCTGCCATGGCGTCAGCTTGGCATATGTCGCGCGGAGTTGTCGGTCGGCGACAGCGGTCAGTCGCGAGACCTCTTCGGCAATGTTGATCCCGTCCGGCTCCGACATGCGCCGAAGCTCCTCGATCTTGCCCTCCAGTTCGGCGATCGGTTTTTCGAAGTCGAGGTAGTGGCGCATAGGGCGCCGGCTTTAGCACAATTCCCCAGCCCGCAAAGCTGCAGGGGCAGAACGTCGCTCACCCGATGGGATAAAGCCTATCCGACAACCTGCGGTTCTCGCCGGGTGAAATTGAGAATATGCGATATTTGCAAAACATCGAAACTGTGGGATCCGACGTCACTCCCTCGGACCCAACCCACTATCTGCGCCTGGCAGGCCTCGCAATGCTTTACGGCAGCCGAGACGAAGCCGACTCCCGAGGGATCATAAATTGGAAAGGCGTGTGGCCGGAAAGAAGTAACTGAGCGGAACGTCGAGGACTTCGCTTATGCGTATCAGATGGGCGGACGGCACGCGCTCCACCGCCCGCTCATACGCCGCTATCTGAACGGCCTCTACACCGAGTTCTAATGCAAGGTTCTCCTCACTGAGCCCCAGTGCGCGCCTCTTGCCCCTGATCCGTCGACCCACGTGTTGATCGACCGGCGTCGAGATGCTTCGTGGCAAATGCGTTAATTGGCTGTCAAGCATGCGTCAACACTCCCGCTGCCGCTCATAGCCGAGGAAAGCGGGGGACGCCAGAGATTTGCTTGGAGCCAATTCCTATGCGCAATTAATAGGCAGAACAGCCGCTATCGCAGGCCGGCTGTCCGTTTGCCGGCGTGGAGGAACTCATCAGCGAGCAAAGGATTGTCGCACAGCCGCGCCAAAACGACCGCGCCGACCATAGCGGCCAGCACCTCAAATGCCCGCTGCCGCCGCCTTCCTGGCAGACAGCGCGTGAGCACGTCCAGCATGCGCCGGATTGAGGCGGTTATGGCCGGGCGCGCATCACGCCGGCGCGCCACGTCCGGCCCGAGGGTCGCCAACACGCAGCTGTGCTCCATCGCCGCGACATGGGCAGGGTCCAGATAACTCTCCACGATCCGAGCGAGGGCCGCGGGCGGCATTTCCTCCTCGCTTATTTGCTCCCAGCGGGCAGCCGAACGCGCAAGCGAGCTTGCTGACACCTCCGCAACCAGCGCCTCCTTTGACGCGAAATGCGAATAGAAGCCGCCGTGCGTCAACCCGGCGGCATGCATGATCGCGTCCACACCGACCGCATCGATACCTTGGCTCCGGAACAAGCCACTGGCCGCGGCAAGGATCCGATCGCGCGTTTCCGCCTTGCGCTCATGTGTCGTCCGCATCCGTCCCATCCCTTTTGTGCATGACGATCGTCATGTATCTTCTTGACTATGGTATGACGATCGTCATGCTAATAGCAAGCGCTCAGGAGGAGAAGCATGGGGCCGCATCGCCTTGCCCGGCTGCTGGCCGGTCGGGTTCATTATGCCTGGGTCGTCGTCGGCCTCATGTTCACCGTTATCTTGGCGACAGTGGGGGTGCGCGCCGCTCCGGGCGTGCTGATCGTGCCGCTGGAGCAGGAATTCGGCTGGAGCGCTGGGACGATTTCCGGCGCGATCTCACTCAACATCCTGCTGGGCGGCCTGGTCGGCCCATTCGGGGCAGCGCTGATCCAGCGGATCGGCATGCGAAGCACAGTACTGTGCTCGCTCACACTCCTCGCTGTTGGCGCGGCTGGCTCGGCCTTGGCCACCACTCCGTGGGAGCTCTATGCGACCTGGGGGGTGCTGGTCGGCATTGGCTCGGGTGCTGGCATGGTTGGCATGGCGACGGCGGTCGCCAACCGGTGGTTCGTTGCGCGTCGCGGGCTTGTCGTTGGCCTGCTGACGGCAAGCAATGCGAGCGGCCAGCTTGTGTTCCTTCCTTTGCTGGCAAGCCTCGCTCAGCACTTCGGATGGCAAAGCGTGCCATGGCTGGTGGCAACGGTGATCCTGGCGCTTATCCCGCTCGTTGCGCTGGTACTGGCAGAGAGCCCTGGCAGCATCGGGCTAGGCCCTTATGGTACGGCGGCCGCGCCGCCCACAACCACCAGCGCCGCCAACCCGGTGATTGTCGCGTTTTCGGGCCTGGGGCGTGGCATGCGCTCGCCCGATTTTTGGTTGCTGTTCCTCAGCTTCGCAATCTGCGGCTTTTCGACCAATGGTCTGGTTGCGACGCACCTCATTTCATACTGCATGGATCACGGTATTCCGGAACTGAGTGCCGCCAGCGTACTCGCGGCGATGGGTGTATTCGACTTGATTGGGACAACCGCATCGGGCTGGCTCACCGACCGCTACAATGCGCGCATCCTGTTGTTCTGGTACTATGGGTTGCGAGGGCTGTCGCTGATGGTGCTGCCGTTCAGTGATTTCGACGTGGTCAGCCTGTCATTGTTCGCAGCGTTCTATGGCCTTGACTGGGTTGCCACGGTGCCCCCAACGGTCGCGTTGACGACAGAGGTGTTCGGCAAACGCGATGCACCGGTGATCGTGTCTTGGATCTTCTGCGGTCATCAGATCGGCGGTGCTGTTGCCGCACTCGGTGCCGGCGTGATGCGCGCCGAGACCGGCAGTTACCTGAGTGCATTCGTCGCCAGCGGCGCGGCATGTCTCATCGCCTCGCTCCTGGTATTACGCATCACTAGGAGGCCAGTGCTCGCACTGGCGGAGTGAGCAAAGCCCGGCTACGGCCGGATGATCGTGCCCGGCCCGGCCTCGGTGAACAATTCCAGCAGGCACGCGTGCGGTACACGTCCATCGAGAATCACGGCTCCCTTGGCACCATTGCGCACCGCATCAACGCAATTTTCCACCTTGGGAATCATGCCGCCCGTGATCATGCCGCCGCTGACGCCTTCCTCGACATCGGCAATTGTCAGTTCGGCAATCAACTGTCCGTCGCGGTCGAGGACGCCGGGAACATCAGTTAACATCAACAACCGGGTCGCCTTCAGCGCGGCCGCTATCGCTCCCGCCACCGTGTCAGCGTTGATGTTATAGGTTTGGCCGTTCTCGCCCACGCCCACCGGCGCAATCACCGGCACCAATCCTCCGCCGGTCAGCGCATGGATCACGCGTACATCGACATGCTCCGGCTCACCCACGAACCCGAGGTCCAACACTCGCTCGATGTTGCTGTCGGGATCCTTCTTGGTGCGAGCCAGTTTGCGCGCGCGGATCATGGCGCCGTCTTTGCCGGAGACGCCGACTGCAAGCGCCCCGGCGCGCGTGATCAGGCTGGCAACTTGTTTGTTGACGGTGCCGGCCAGCACCATCTCTACCACTTCCACCATCGCCGCGTCGGTCACGCGCAGCCCATCAACGAAGGTGGACTGGATCGCCAGCCGCTTCAGCATGGCGTTGATCTGGGGCCCGCCGCCGTGCACGACCACAGGGTTGATCCCCACCTGCTTCAGCAGGGCGATGTCGCTGCCGAATTGCTCTGCGAGGTGTTCCTCGCCCATTGCATGCCCACCGTACTTCACCACGATCGTGGCGCCGGCGTAGCGACGCAGATACGGCAACGCCTGGGCCAGCACGAGGGCACGCTCGGTGGCCGCCTTGAGGTCGCTCGATGTCGCTCTTGTCATGCGCGGCGTGTACGGGCGGGCGCCTGAAGGGTCAAGCGCGTGCTTCGCTGCTCACAGACTCCGATGCCATGCCACTCTCGGTCAAAGCTGGCAACGTGAAATGGAAATCGGCACCGCCCTCCAGTGAATCGGTCAGCCACATCTGGCCGCCATGTGCCTCGATGATGCTGCGGCAGATCGACAAGCCAACCCCCATGCCCGAGGGCTTTGTCGTGATGAATGGCTGGAACAGCTTCTCGCGCACCTGTTCAGGCAGGCCGGGACCACTGTCGGCCACGCTGATCTCCACCAATCCGTCGGCAGACCGCCTCGTCCTGATCGTCAGGTCGCGGCGGCGGCCGTCGTGCATCGCCTCGACCGCATTGCGGACCAGATTCAGCAGCACCTGTTGAATCTGCACCTTATCAATGAGCACTGAAGGCAGATCCGGCGCGAAGTCCGTTGCCAGATGCACCCCGCGTCCCTCTGACCCGAGCAAAGCCAGCGCCACTGCTTCTTCTACTATCTGGCGAGCGTCTTCCGCCTCATGCTGAACATCGGCCTTCCTGACAAACTGCCGCAGTCGCTGAATCACTTGGCTTGCTCGAGTGACCTGATCACTCGCCTTCTGCAGTGCCTCGTCGCATTTCTCAGTTGCCCCGACGAGCAGCAGGCGACGACCGGCGCGCACATAGCTGCCTACGGCGGTCAGCGGCTGGTTAACCTCATGCGCCAGCGCCGAGACCATCTGGCCCAGTTCGGTCAGTCGCGACACATGGATCAGTTCAGCCTGCAGCTCATGCAGCCGCCGCTCTTGGAGATTGGTCTCCAGCGCAAACGACCGAGCCAACCGCGTATAGACCGCGCCCGTCTCGACCAGCAGTATCAGCAGCACGAGGCCCGCAGCGAGTAGCCCATAGAGGCGGCCGGCATAAAATCCGAAATCGAAACGGCCAGCATTGAGCATCGCGCTCAGCCCGATGTCGAACAGCCAAGCTGACATGACCACCATGAGCCAGACATCGAGCACTGAATATGGCTGCCGTTTCCACAACAACAGCAGCGCCACCAAGGTGATCGTGCAGACGGTGCCGGTCGCAATCGGCAGGACCGGAGTGTAGCCGTCACCTCGCATGACCTGGGGCAGCAGGTTGTGACCAACGGTGACGAGCAGGGCCGCACCCCAAACCAACGCGACAACGACAACGATGCCCGCGACAATCGATATGCCGAAATGGCGTATCGGCCGAGTACCGCGCAGCACCGAATAGCCAATCACGGCGAGTGGGAAACCAGCATGCCACATCATGTACAGCCAGGCAGTCGTTTGTGCGCCGCCGCCGATCAGCCCCGCCGGTCCGAACAGGCGCGGAAAGCTGAGCGCATGCGGGATACTGATAAGCCCGGTGAACAGGTAGCCGCTCGCCAGCACCAGCAACGATGCCGCGCCAAGGATGGCAAACTGCGCAAACAGCAGAATCGCGGTGATCAGATCGATTACCAGGAACGCGCCCTGGTAGCTTGGTATAAACGCCCACACCTCGGGCAGCTTTACCTGGGCGAATGGCGCGCACAGCAGGAAGGCGCCAAGTGAGACCAACGCAACCCGGCCGGCGAATCGGCATTCCTGTTCCGATGCCGGCAAGGAAGAGAGGAACACCGACCGCTCAGCGCTCAGCTCGTCCGGGATAACCAATAGACGCCCCCGCCGCATTTGGCGCGAAGCAATACTGCCACAGCGAACCGACCGCCAACACCAGGATGCGGCATCGACGGATCGCGGTATCATGCGGCAAATGGCGGGAGGGCTGTCATGCTGGACTTGCAAGGAAAGACGGCGATTGTAACTGGCGCCGCGTCCTGTATTGGTTTTGGCATTGCCAAGGCGCTGGCCGGTGCCGGAATGAACCTGGTGCTGGCCGACTTGCAGCCCGACCGGCTGACCGCGGCACGTCAGTCCATCGAAGCACTCGGTGCCAAAGCGGTCGGCGTCCCGGTTGACGTCTCCGACCCCGCGTCGGTCGCCGCTGCGGGGCGCGCTGCCGAGGACACGTTCGGCAAGCTGCCGCAGTGAACAACGCCGGGGTCGCAATGCACGGCACCCCGCTGGAGCAGGTCGGAATCGAGGAATGGAACTGGGTCATCGGCGTCAACGTGCTGGGCGTCATCAACGGTATCCGCACCTTCGTCCCGCTGATCCGGCGCCATGGCGAAGGCGGGCACGTGGTGAACACCGCATCGATCTCCCGCTTTTTTATTCGTCGCGGCCGCAACCAGGGCGCCTATTCGATGACCAAATACGCCGTTGTCGCCCTATCCGAGGCGCTGGAGCAGGAGGTCGGGGATGTCGGCATCGGCGTCTCGGTACTGTGTCCTGGCGCCGTGGACACCAGCATCTTCGCCTCGTCGGTCACCAGACCCGATCGTTTCGGCGGCCCGTATGCACGTCCGCAGCAGGAGGCCATGCGAGGTGCCATGGGCCATGGACTGCCGCCCGAATTGGTCGGCCAGCGAGTGCTCCAGGCGATCCGAGACCGGAGTTCTATATCCTGACGCACTCCAGTGAACGCGCCGCCATCAAGGCACGGCACGAGCGCATCGAGGCGGCGTTCGATCGCGCCGAAGCATGGGAGACGACACGATGACCGAACTCAGCCCACTCGATAGCGCCGTTCTGCCGAGTGGAGTTCGCTCGCGGTTCGTGCCCGACATAAACGGACTGCGCGTGCACCTGCTCGAGGCCGGAGCGCCGGACCGGCCGTGCGTGCTGTTGCTGCACGGGTTTCCAGAGCTCGCGTATTCCTGGCGCAAGATCATGCCGCCGCTGGCCGATGCCGGTTATCATGTCATTGCACCCGACCTGCGTGGTTACGGCCGCACTACCGGCTGGCAGGCAGACTACGATTCCGAGGGAGATCTGCGGTCGTTCCGGCTGTTGAATGCAGTGCGAGATCAGCTCGGCCTCCTGCACGCGCTCGATCACCGCTCGGTTGCTGCGGTGGTTGGCCACGACTTCGGCTCCCCGGTGGCCGCCTGGTGCGCGCTCGTGCGGCCGGACGTGTTCCGCTCGGTCGTCTTGATGAGCGCGACGTTCGAAGGCCCACCCGATCTGCCGGCGCGTTCGCCCACTGTGCGCGAGGACGTGCATGCCGCAATGGCGAAGCTGCCGCGACCGCGCAAGCATTATCAGTGGTACTACTCGACGCGGCCCGCCAACGACGACATGTGGCATTGCCGGCAGGGCGTGCACGCATTCCTGCGCGCCTACTACCACCACAAGAGCGCTGACTGGCGGCAGAACGAGCCCTTCCGCCTGGCCGGGTGGACCGCTGAAGAATTGGCGAAGATGCCGACCTACTACATCATGGATCTGCACGAGACGATGCCGGAGACGGTGGCGCACGAAATGCCTTCGGCTGCCGAGATTGCCGTCTGTCGATGGCTCCCGGACAATGAACTTGCTGTCTACGCCGCGGAATACCAGCGCAACGGCTTTGGCGGTGGTCTGCAATGGTATCGACGCGGCACAACGGGGCTCGACACAGCCGAGCTGCAGTTGTTCGCGGGACGCACCATCGACGTCCCTTCAATGTTCATCGCCGGCAAGAGCGACTGGGGTACCTATCAACGGCCCAGCGCCTTCGAACGGATGCAGCAACACGCCTGCACCCAAATGCGTGGCTGCCATCTGATCCAGGGTGCCGGCCATTGGGTCCAGCAGGAACAGGCGGACAAGGTCAACGAGTTGCTGCTCGGTTTCCTGCATGAGCTAAGGCACTGAATCCTCTCGGGGAGGGGACTAGGCCCCTAAGGGCGCCGGAAGAACGCGTCCGCGGCGCTGCGATGACCTTGCTTGCGCGCGATATCGGCCTCCACTCGCTCAATTTCCGCCGTCAGTTCGGCGATGTAATCGCGCAGTTCCTCGATACTCAGATTGTCCAGTAGCAGCTTTTCCAGCCGCGTGCGCTTGCGAACTGGACCTTCTTCCTCATCCATCATCGCGTGTTCACCCTCTCTCACAGCAACCCAGCATATTCCTGATGCCTATACTTGACCCACCCCAGACCGGGCGTCATATCCGGCCATTATGACATTACCATTGATGCCGAAGGCCACCGCCGTGTGGCTGATCGAGAAGACCGCGCTCACCTTCACGCAGATCGCAGAGTTCTGCGGCATGCACCCGCTTGAGGTGCAGGCGATCGCCGATGGTGAGGTTGCGCAGGGTATCGTCGGCTACGATCCGGTCGCCAATGGGCAGCTGACGGCAGACGAGATTCGTCGCGCAGAACGAGACCCCGAGGCACGGCTGCGACTCGCGCCGACCGCACTGCCGCAGCCGAAGCGTCTGCGCGGCTCCCGCTATACACCTGTGGCCAAGCGGAACGATCGCCCCGATGCAATTGCCTTTCTGCTGCGCAACTACCCCCAGCTCAGCGAGGCGCACGTCTCGAAACTGCTTGGCACCACCAAGGACACCATCCAGAAGGTGCGCGACCGCACGCACTGGAACAGCGCTAATATCAAGCCGCGTGACCCGGTGATCCTTGGCCTGTGCAGCCAGACGGATTTGAACGCTGCGATCGCGCAAGCGAACGACCGGCTGGAACGGGAAGGCCGAGCCGTCCCGCCACCGCCGGTCCCCGAACCTGACGAGGTCGCCTGACGGCTTATTCCACCTGCGTGCGCAGGCGTTCGATCTCTTCCTTGACGTGCAGCTTCTCGATCTTCAGCCAGTTCAGCGTCTCGCTGTCCGGCATTGGCCGCTGGTCTTCCTCGGCAATGCGCGTTTCGAGCGCAGCATGGCGCTCCTTCAGCGATTCGAGACGGCTATGCAAGGTCATCGATGAACCTCCGCTGGAAAACGGCCTCCGGCCAAATGGTAACCCGACTGACATAGTAAGGGCCATGGCGATTGTGCCACCTGGGATTTGCGCTCCCTGTATGGTATAAAAGCTGAATGCTGACAGACCGGGACTCGCTGCTGCGCAAGCTGCACGAACTCCGCAGCGAGCACCGTGACCTCGACACGGTGATAGCGCGCCTGGCCGAACAGGGCGCCTCCGATCAGCTGCATCTTCAGCGGCTTAAGAAGCGAAAATTGATGCTGAAGGATGAGATCGCCTGGCTGGAAAGCCGGCTGATCCCGGACAGCATCGCCTGATGCCACCTCTTGTCGGCATCATCATGGGCAGCCAGTCGGACTGGGCGACGCTTCGCCCCGCCGTCGAAACGCTGGACCGCTTGGCCGTGCCATATGAGGCGAGGATCGTCTCCGCTCACCGCACACCAGACAGATTGCGCGACTACGCAAGGACAGCGCGGGAACGCGGGCTGAAGGTGATCATCGCGGGCGCTGGCGGCGCGGCTCACCTGCCCGGAATGTGTGCCGCCTGGACGCCTCTGCCGGTGCTGGGAGTGCCGGTGGAATCTCACAGTCTCAAGGGTATGGATAGCCTTCTGTCGATCGTGCAGATGCCGGCCGGTGTTCCCGTCGGCACCGTGGCCATAGGCCGTGCCGGCGCCGTCAACGCCGCACTCCTTGCGGCGGCGATCCTCGCTACCAGTGACCCGGCATTGGCGGTGCGCCTGGACGCCCTCCGCGAGCAGCAGACCGGTGACGTGGCCGACGCTCCTGCATGACGCTGCTGCTGCCGCCGAACGCAACCATCGGGCTCGTTGGCGGGGGACAGTTGGGTCGCATGTCGGCCATGGCGGCAGCGCGATTGGGCTACCGCTGCCATATCCTCACCCGCGAGCACGATAGCCCGGCCAGTCAGGTCGCGGCGGCCGCGACGATCAGCGACTATCAGGAGCCGCAAGGCCTGCGCCGCTTTGCCGCCGCGGTCGATGTCATCAGCTTCGAGTTCGAAAATGTCAGCGCAGAAGGTCTTGATCTTCTTGCATCATTGAAGCCGGTCCGCCCGTCCCCAGCGATCCTCCGTACCAGCCAGGACCGGGTGGCGGAGAAGACCTTCCTTAATCGGATCGGTGTGCCGACCGCGCCATGGGCGGCGGTCGAAGACCACGGTGCGCTGGGGACGGCAGTAGCCCAGGTGGGCCTGCCTGCCGTGCTGAAGACCACACGGCTGGGTTATGACGGCAAGGGGCAGGCAACACTGCGCCACAGCGACGAGATTGCCGCTGCGTTCGCAGCTCTATCGCCGAAACCATTGATCCTGGAAGGTTTCATCGACTTCGCTCAGGAGATCAGCGTGGTCGTTGCGCGCGGTGAGGACGGCAATTACGCCGCGTTTGACACGGTAGAGAACCGGCACCGCAACCACATTCTCGACGTGACGCTTGCGCCGGCTCGCATCGCCGAACCGGTTGATCGGCAGGCCCAGGCAATTGCGCGCAAGATCGCCGATGCTCTGGATTTGGTCGGGCTGCTCGCGGTGGAGATGTTCGTCGATCGTGACGGACACGTGCTGGTCAATGAGATCGCGCCGCGGCCGCACAATTCCGGCCATTGGACCCTCGACGCCTGCCCCGCCAGCCAGTTCGAGATGCACATTCGCGCCATCGCCGGCCTGCCGCTGCCGACGGCCGTGCGTCACTCGGATGCGGTTATGAAGAACCTGGTCGGTCCGGAGGAGACGGCGCTGTGGTCGGCCATCCTGGCCGAGCCAGGGCTGATCCCCCACCTTTATGGCAAGGTGGAAGCGCGGCCCGGGCGCAAGATGGGCCACGTCACCCGGCTATTTCCGCGCGGATCATTGCCGGGAGATTTCGGCATCACGGCTGCGCTGGGGCCAGCGGCGCCGAATCTTCCAGCCCTTGATCGCCGCCTCGACCGAGCGTCCGAACACTGAAGATCTGTTCGACTGTGAATGCGCGCCGCGGGCTCCTGCACCGTCGCGGCTGCGCAGCCAGCCGCTCTATTGGTCCACATCGTCGCGGAGCGAATTCGGATCGTCTCTTTGTGCCTGTGCGGCTTTGATGAGTTCCTGCTTCACTCGATCGAGTTCCTCTTCCGTCAGGTCCTCCAGGCTGATCAGGCGGTTGCGTGCTCGCTCCGTGACACGGATCAGCTCGTCGATTTTCAACTGCAAGGCTTCAGTGTCCCGGTTTTGCGTGTTCTGGATCAGGAAGACCATCAGAAAGGTGACGATCGTCGTGCCGGTGTTGATGATCAATTGCCATGTGTCTGAGAACTTAAAGATCGGCCCGGTGACCCCCCAGAGCAGGACGATGCCAAGGGCAAGAGCGAAGGTAGAAGCCCGACCCGTCTGCTTGGCCGTCTGCTGCGCAGCCTTGTTGAACAAAGCGCTGATTGTACTCGCCATAGGCACCACCTTTAGAGTCGGTCCGGAAAGTCTATGAAGGATTGCAGAGCCTTCGCAGCATAAGGCGGATAGAGGCGAGACGTAGGAATGCCAGTGCATTTTCGGTCAGGTTCTCGAAGTCTTTGGCCAGGCGACGGCAACGATTGAGCCATGCCAGGGTGCGCTCCACCACCCAACGCATCGGCAGCACGACGAAGCCTTTGGCTTGGTCCGATCGCTTGACGATCTCTATCGCCAGATGTGGCAGGAGCTTCGCCACAGTATCGGCAAACTGCGGTCCTTGGTAGCCAGCGTCAGCAAACAGCTTGGCCAAAAACGGATACATCCCGAA
>JBKPOG010000231.1:0-13311 GCA_046732975.1 Pseudomonadota bacterium | reverse complement strand
CGTTCGTTCTGAAGCGATCGCCGCCCCCCGGCGCGAGCCCGGTGGTGGCGTGTGTGCTTGGCCGGAACACGGCATTTCATTGGCTTCGACCACCGAAGGATTGAGTGACGTGCAGAAGTTTCCAATGACCGCCCCAGGAGTTCAGCGGTTGAATGACGAGCTCCGCCAATTGAAGGCGGAGGAGCGTCCTGCGATCATTCGCCAGATCGCGGAGGCTCGCACCCATGGCGATCTGTCGGAAAATGCCGAATACCATGCAGCGCGGGAACGTCAGTCCTTCATCGAGGGTCGCATCGCGGAGCTTGAAGAGATAGTTTCGTCTGCGGAAGTGATCGACCCTTCGTCGCTATCCGGCGAGCACGTCAAGTTCGGCGCACATGTCCGGCTGGTAGAGGAGGAGACCGAGAAGGAATCCGCCTACCAGATCGTCGGTGTGTACGAGGCCGACATCAAGGGGGGACGCCTGTCGGTCTCCTCGCCACTCGCCAAGGCACTGATCGGCAAGAAGGTCGGCGACACGGTCTCCGTGCCAGCCCCAGGCGGCGATCGGTCCTACGAGATCCTCGGCATCAAGTTCGGCTGACGTGCTGCGCTTCGCGGACGTCGCGGCGGCGGCCGATAGGATCGCCGGCCGCGTTCTGCGTACGCCGGCACTGCCCAGCCACGCCGTGTCACGCGCGATCGGCGCGGAGGTGGTGCTGAAGCTGGACAATCTGCAGGTGACCGGTGCGTTCAAGGAACGTGGTGCGGCGAACCGGCTGGCGCTGCTGACCGACCGCGAGCGGGAGCGCGGAGTGATCGCGATGTCGGCCGGCAATCACGCACAGGCGGTGGCTCGGCACGCGCGGCTCGCCAATGTGGGCGCTACTATCGTGATGCCGAAGTTCACGCCGAGTACCAAGGTGACGCGTACTGCGTCGTGGGGCGCCAACGTGGTGCTGCATGGCGAGACGCTGGAACAGGCCGCGGCGCACGCCGAGAAGTTGGCAGCCGAGAACGGCTGGGTGTTCGTGCATCCCTACAACGACGACGGCGTCATGGCAGGCCAGGGGACGCTGGCACTGGAACTTCTGCAGGAGGTGCCGGACCTGGATGCGCTGGTGATCCCGGTCGGCGGAGGCGGACTGCTTGCCGGATGCGCCACTGCGGCCAAGGCGATGAAGCCGGACATTGCGGTGTATGGCGTTGAAGTCGCGGCCTACTCCGCGATGGCGCAGCGGCTAGCCGGTGAACCAGTATCCGTGGGTGGCCCGACCATCGCTGAGGGCATCGCCGTGCGTAACATCGGCGAGAAGCCGTTCTCGATCGTGCGCGAATTGGGCATCGAGGTGCTCGTGGTGCCGGAACACACGGTCGAGGAGGCGATTGGCCTGCTGGTTGAAGGCGCCAAGATCGTGGCGGAAGGCGCTGGAGCCGCCTGCGTCGCAGCGTTGTTGGCCTATACTGAGCATTTCCGCGACCGTCGCGTTGGCGTGGCGATCACCGGCGGCAATATCGACGCCCGGATCCTGTCCAATGTGCTGCTGCGCAACCTGCTGCGCGACGGCAGGCTGTTGCGGCTGCATTTGCAGATCCCGGATCGACCCGGCGTGCTGGCCGATATCGCCGGCAAGATCGGCCATACCGGCGGCAACATCATCGAAGTCTCGCACCAGCGGCTGTTTGCGGCTTCGTCGGTGCAGGCTGCGGAGCTCGAGGTCATGGTGGAGGCGCGCGATCCGGCACACGCCGATACCATTCTAGAGGCGCTGGAACAGAGCTACGTGGTGCGGCGGATCTAACGGGGATTGCCTGGCTGCGCTCGCAATGACACGAATAAGGCATGCTGCGATTATCCGTTCTCGACCAATCGACTGTGGTCACCGGCCGCTCTCCGGCCAGTTCCATTCGCGAGAGCCTGGCCCTGGCGAAGCATTGCGAGGCGCTGGGATACTCACGTTATTGGTGCGCCGAACACCATAATTCCGCGAGCCAGGCTGGCACAGCGCCAGAGATACTGATCAGCGCGATCGCTGCCACGACGGCGCGCATCCGCATCGGTTCGGCCGGAGTGATGCTGCCGCACTACTCCAGCCTGAAGGTGGCCGAGCAGTTCCGTATCATCGAAGCGATTGCGCCGGGTCGGGTCGACCTGGGGCTCGGGCGTGCGCCCGGATCGGATGGACGCACCGCGTTTGCCTTGAACCCGCTGGCGGAGACGGCTGCCGATCATTTTCCGGCACAGGTGCGCGATCTGCTGGCTTGGCTGAAGGGCGAGAAGCTGGTCGAAGGCCATCCGTTCCGCGACATCGTCGCGCAGCCGCAAGGCCCCACCGTGCCGGAAGTCTGGATACTCGGCAGTTCGGACTACGGACCGCAGGTCGCGGCCTATTTTGGCCTGCCGTTCTGCTTCGCGCATTTCATCACCGACGGACGCGGCGTGGCGGAGGCGATGGCGCTATATCGCGAGAACTACCGGCCCAGCGAGCGCTTCCCGGAGCCTTACGGCGCGCTTTGCGTGTGGGCGATGGCGGCGGAAACCGAAGCGGAAGCGGCGAGCCTGTTCAGCTCACGCGAAATGTGGCGGCTCGGGCGCGATCGCGGCATCTTTGCAGCCTTGCCGTCGCCGCAGGAGGCGGCGTCGTATGCTTATTCCGAAGCGGAATTGCAGCGCATCCAGCGGCTGCGTGAGCGCGCACTTTATGGCACCGCGGGCGTTGTCGCCGAAAAGTTGCGTGCGCTTGCAGCCGAGCACGGCGTGGAGGAGATCGCCGTTCTGACCACGTTGCATGATCCGGAAGCGCGGCGTCTGTCATATACGCTGCTGGCGCAAGAGCTTGCACTGGCACAACACGTATCGCTGACTGCGGAATAGAGGAAAAGCGGATGCCCCAATTTCTTGTGACGATCTACGATGGGACCGACGCCGAGGCCCCGGCGCGGCGGCAGGCTACGCGACCGGCGCATCTCACTGGGCTGAAGGAGAATGTCGCCAGCGGCAAGCTGGTGTTTGGCGGCCCAATTTTCGATGCGGCTCAGAAGCCGATCGGATCATTCCTGCTGGCGAACTGCGCCGACCGCGACGAACTGGACGCTATGATTGCCAATGATCCCTACACGAAGGGCGATGTCTGGCAGCGCGTGGAGGTGAAGCAGGTGCGGCTGGTAGTGCAGAACGGCGAGATCACGCCCTAGGCCAGCCTCGTTGTCGGGTACGCCAAAGCTGATAGCGAAATGCCAACCAGCCAATCAGGGCGGCCGCCACCACAACAGGAATCAGGATCAGTGCAAACCACAGCGCAAAGGCAGCCACCGCGAGGGCACCTGCAGCGATAGCGATGACCACTGCCCAGGCAAAGATGCGCGCCGCAATCGGTGGACGCCGCGAGCGGTAACTGCCGTCAGGTAACAGCTCAATTTCTGGCGGTCGGCGATCACTCATGGGTGCCATAGTTGGCGCGCCCATGCGACTGGTTCAAGGTGATCCCTACCGGAGCCGAGCGGAGATACGATCGTGAAAGTCGGACTGTTCTTGAACACGCAATTCCAACCGGGCCAGTCGGTGAGTGCGCAATTGCCCGACCTGGTGACGCAGACACGCGCAGCGCGAGAGGCCGGCTTCAAGTCGCTGTGGTTCCCGCACCATTATCTGACGGGGCCGCTGCAAATGCTGCAGATCGTGCCGATGATGGCGTATCTCGCGCAGCATGCCGAGGGGATGCAGATCGGGCCGAACATCCTGATCCTGCCGTTGCTCAACCCGGTGCACGTGGCGGAGGAATCAGCGACGCTCGATGTGCTTACCGGTGGCAACTACGTGCTTGGCGTCGGGCTGGGCTATCGCGAAGGCGAGTTCACCGCATTTAACATGTCGCTGAAGGAGCGTGCGCCGCGCCTGGAAGAAAGCATCGCGCTGATCCGGCGGCTGTGGAGCGGCGAGAAGGTCACGCACAGGGGCCGCTTCTATGAGGTGAACGACCTCGCGATAGGACTGAAGCCGCTGCGCGATGGCGGACCGCCGATCTGGATGGCGGGGACGGCGCATGCCGCCATTCAACGTGCCGCGCGGATCGCCGATGCCTGGATGATCGTGCCGAGTACGCCACTCGCTGAGCTGGCCGAGCAGATGCGGGTGTACCGCTCCGCGCTCAACGGCCGCGTGCCCGACTGTTTCCCGATCGTGCGCGAATGCTACGTCGGCACGAGTCACAGCACAGCACTCGATGAGTGCCGCGATGCGTTGCAGTACAAGTACAACGCATATGCGTCATGGGGGCTGGCGGACCGTCAGCCTCCGGCATTCGAGGAGCTGGTGCGCGACCGCTTCATTATCGGCGATGCGGCCTTCGTCAAGGAGGAGATCGCGCGCTATCGCGAGGCGCTTGGGGTCGATCACTTCATGATGCGTTGCCACTGGCCGGGGCTGCCGTTCGAGAGAGCATTGGGCAGCATCCGGCGTCTGGGAGACATCTTCGCATAATCATCAGAGCGCTTCGGCAACCGCGTCGCGATATGCCCGCATCGCGGACAAATGGTCGGCTGCGGCGTGGCCAGCGATACGGCGGTGGTGACGACGATTGAACGTCGTCGTTAGGCAGATATGCGACACTCCGGCTGATTTCCAGAATGCCACCTCCTTGCGCCAATCAGCCGGCGCCCCCGCCCCACAGGATGTCCATACCTCGATGCCGACTGCCGCTGGATCGCGGCCTTCCGCACGGGTCAGCGCCTGCAGTTTGTCGATCACCTCCAGCGCCGTGTGATCCGGTGGATAGGCGTTGGGCATCCAGCCGTCACCCCACTTGGCAATGCGCGGCAGCGTCGCATCATGGTGACCTCCGAACCATATCGGCACGCGGCCCGACGGCGGACGCGGATTGATCCCCGCATCATCGATGGTGTGATAGCGGCCCTTGAAGGTGACGTGGTCCTGTGCCCACAGCGCCTGCATCACCTGCACCTGTTCTTCCGAGCGGCGGCCCCGGTTGCGGAAATTCTCGTTCAGCCCGACGAACTCGACCTCGTTCCAGCCGACGCCGATGCCGAGACGGAAGCGGCCGCCGCACAGCACGTCCAGGGATGCGGCCTGTTTCGCGACCAGCACCGTCTGACGTTGCGGCAGGATCAGCACGCCGGTGGAGAAGCCAAGTTTGGTAGTGCAGCCGGCAAGGAAGCCGAACAGCACGAACGGGTCGTGGAACAGATCCTTCGACGTGTTGCGGCTCATGTCCCAATCGGCGCGTGAGGCGGCATTCACGCCGAGTACGTGATCGGGCGCCTCCAAAAAGTCGTAGCCCATTGCCTCAACCGACTGTGCGTAGTCCCGCACAGCGGATGGTTCGCCACCGATATCGCCGAGCGGAATGAGTGCGCCGAGTTGCATTGTTTCGTTCCTTACTTGTCAGCGTCCAGCACGGCCTTCAGCTTGTCCGGTGCCACAGCAATGGGGTCGATCCCTGCCCGCTCCTGCTGCAGCAGCATGCTGACGCGGGAGTCGCGCTGCGCCCAGCCGCGACCCAGCGCTTCCGTCAGCTCCTGGTGTGCGAGGTTGGTCAGCCGCATCGGGACACCGACCTCGCGCGCCAGCTGGCAGGCCAGCGAGACATCCTTGTGCAGCAGCCGCAGCGCAAAATCCGGGGGATCGTAGATACCGGTGAGGAACCCTCTGGACATGCGGTCGAACAACCGGGCGCGTCCGCCGGCGCCCTGCCGGATCGCCTCCCACAACGGCAGCGGCTCGACGCCGGCCTTTACGCCCATGGTGAAGACTTCCGCCAGTGCCGTGCTCACGGCCGCACCGGCCGCATTGTGCACCAGCTTGGCGATGGAGCCGGCACCAATCGGGCCGATATAACGCGCCGCGTCGCCCATCGCGTCGAGCACCGGCTTGTACTGGTCAAACACCGCTTTGTCGCCACCGACCCAGATTGCCAGCCGGCCACTGTTGGCACCGCTCGGACCGCCGCTGACCGGCGCATCGAGGAACGCTACGCCCTGTTCCGCCAGTTGCGCGTGCAGCTTCCGCACCACATCGACCGCGTTGGTGGACAGGTCGAACCAGGCTGCGCCCTTGCGGAATCCCGAGGCCAGGCCGTCCTCGCCCATGCCGACCTTCTCGACATTCGCCGGCGTCGGCAGCGACGTGAACACCAGGTCCACCTGCTGCGCCACCGCACGCGGGCTGTCGGCCCAAGTGGCACCGTTCGCCAGATGACGTGACGCGGCCTGGCGTGATAGGTCGTGGACAATGAGCTGATGACCGGCTTTCTGCAGGTTGCTCGCCATTCCGGCGCCCATCATCCCAAGCCCAATGAATCCAATCTGCATCGCCGTGCCTCCCGTGTGTCTTCGGTATGGCGATTGTGGTCCGGAGCAGGTCTGTGCTCAAGCCGACGAACCAAAGTCGCACAGCTGCTTGCCGCTGTTATTCAATTCTATTCCAAATTCTGCGACCCACACGCGGACCACTGAGTCTGGCTTGGCGTCCAAAGCCTCCACCGGAATGAAGAAGCCGTGACAACCGTTGCCGACAGACGCGTCCAACAGATCCTGTCTGAAAATGTCGGCGACGACGCGCTTGATGAAGCGGTTGTCCACCAACACATCGAGAGTAACGGGATCATGTGTCTGTGTCAGCCAGCACCAGCCATAGAGCTGCCCGTCCCTTATTCCTTCAATCAGACCTTCGTATCGGCGCCGTGCAGTCGCAATGTACTGGGGTCGGTTGGGTTCAACCAAGGAGAGCAGCCGATCGCGTAGCGCCGCACTCGGGGGTATATCGCAGAAACGCAAAATGGCATCGATAATCTCTCGCGGGAATGCTAGCGCCTTTTCGTAACTCAGCAGTAGGCTAGGGCATGTGACCTCCTCCAGAAAGTCCATCAATTCCACCTGCTGGGTCATCGTGTCATGCAATGTCTGCATCGGCTGCCGATACTCCGACAGCGAGGTTCGCATGGCGATCGCGACCGGATCACGGAATGCAACGATCAGGCGCGGACGATCGAACAGGTCCAGGTGATCCGCGCCGATTGTGTCGCACAGCATCGGGCACTTGAAGCCCCAGCGCGCGTGCGCTGCATTTCTCTGTCCAATAATATTGTGAAGAATATCCAGGCGCTTGGCAGCCAGCGCTTGCGTAATCTCCTCATCCTCATAGATCGCGCTGTTGAACTCGCTGCCGATGAACAACCCCGCTTGATACAGTATCGATGCAACCAGACTGGTGCCGGACCGGTACAGGCCGGTGACGATGAATGTGCGGCCAGGTTCACCCGATGGGTGATTGAGGATGAAACCCTCATTTACCAGGTCGCCCAGGGTCACACCAAGCGATGCTCCTCGACGACGAAATGTGCGACCCCATCGTCCGCGCCCGCAAGCGCACACTCCAGATCAACCAAACTGGGAAATGCCAGCTCGGCCAATCCGGCAGCGGTGACCGGCAGATGGGGAATTGTGCTGTTTGGTGCGGGACCCTGCTCCAGCACGCAATACAGCACCAGGCCGGCCAGCCGAGGCAGGCCGCGTGCGCGATCGGCGAAGCGATCCAATGCTGCATTATCGCGTTGCTCGCCGGGCAACAGCGCGATCAACTTGATGCACCCGTCATGCCTCGGCGGCGGTACGACGATGTGCGGTTCGCATATGATCCTTGAGACGGCACCGATAAACTCGCGTGAGTCGATGTTGCAGGCCGCCATCTCCGGCGAGTGATGTGCGCGCAGTCGATCCTGGTCGTTGTCGAACCACAGGATCGGGAAACCGTCGATCCGCATCTGACGCGCGCATTCGTTCATCGCCGGCGATGCAATGACATGGTCTTGCACATAGTGGCGCAAGGCAGGGAAGGCACAGACCAGCGGGCCGTGCACATCCAGCCAATGTCGGCGAAACGCTGTGAGCGTAACGCCGTCGCGCCGCCGCATCAGGCTGATCGCCGCGATCATTGATCAGCGCAGCGAGTTGACAATCTGCCGGAACGCCTCCTCAGGGAACGCCCTCAGCGAGGTGGTGCGCACATTGCCAAGCTTGCCCAGCATCAGCGTGAAGCGTGCCGCCACCGCGTCATCAGGCGCATCGTAGATCATGATCAGATCGTAGGCCCCCATCGTCATGTAGACCGAGCGGAACTGGCCTCCCATCTCCTCCAGCGTCTTCTTCGCGACATCGACGCGCCGCGGGCTGTCGCCGATCGCACGCACACCCTGATCGGTCCAGTTGGCGAGCATGACATAGGTCGGCATGGTCCGTCCCTCCTACTCAGTCCTTGGCTCCCAGCCTAAGCTGTTCACCGAGCAGGAGGAAAGCAAGCCATGATTGTCCCGGAGGGCGCGCGCAACATCGACTTCGTGGGGCATTCCGACCAAGGAGGGCGCGGCGACGGCGTCCAGGTCATGGTATCACGTGGGCACGCATACGTTGGCACACGGGTGAGCCGCGGCATCATGGTCACCGACGTACGCGATCCGCGCAACCCGCGGCCGGTGAACTTCGTTCCGACGCATCCAAACTCGGTGTGTATGCATCTGCAGGCGGCCGAAGACCTCCTGCTCCACATCCAGGAAGCCGATCAGCGGGCGCTGTTGTCGGCCCAGGAATACTACGGCGGCTCGAACAAGGTGGACAGCAGCCGCTTCGGCAAACGCGGCGAGGACTATGCGGCCGGCATGGGTGTGTACGACATCAAGGACCCGGCCAACCCGCGGCAGATCGGCTTCCTGGAGGTTGAAGGGCTGGGTCTGCATCGCATCTGGTGGGTTGGTGGGCGCTATGCCTATGCGTCGGCGCTGCTCGACGGATTCACCGACCACATCCTGATCGTCATCGATATGGCGGATCCCACCAGGCCACGCGAGGTCAGCCGGTGGTGGATTCCCGGACAGAACGTCGCCGCCGGTGAAGAGCCGACATGGCATGGACGCTACGCGCTCCATCATGCGATCGTGGTGGATGACTTCGGCTATGGCTCCTGGCGGGATGGCGGGCTGACGATCCTGGATCTCAAGGACAAGTCGGCACCGAAGCTGCTCGCGCATCGTACCTGGTGCCCGCCGTTCGGCGGCGGCACGCACAATGCCGTGCCGCTGCATGACCGCAACCTGTTGGTGGTGGCGGACGAAGCGACGCTGAACATCGACGAACAGCAGATGTAGCACACCTGGGTGTTCGACATCCGCGAAAAGAGGAATCCGATCAGCATCGCCACGATGCCGACACCATCGGACCAGGACTACGTGAAGATGGGCGGCCAGTTCGGGCCGCACAATCTGCACGAGAACCGGCCCGGGTCTTTCCAAAGCTCGACGACGATCTTCGCCACCTGGCAGAGTGCCGGGGTGCGGGCGTTCGACATCACAAACCCGTTCCGGCCGGAGGAGGTCGGTTACTTCGTGCCACCGCAACCGACCAAATGGGCCGAGCCGCTGCGTGGTCGCGCCAAGGTGCGGCACACTGCCGATATCTTCGTCGCCAAGGATGGGTTGATCTACATCACCGACTACGACGCCGGGCTTTACATCCTGCAGTGGAAGGGCGCCTGAGTGATGGACTGGGACAGTGCGAAGCGGCTGGTGCAGGCAGTCGAGGACGCGTTCGGTGCCGCCGACCTGGCTCGGATCGAGCAGGGCTTCACGGAGGATGCCGTTACCCGCTTTGCCGATTTCCCAGAGATGCACGGGCGGGATGCGATCATGCGTTTCCTGCGCGCCCGCTTTGCTCGCACAAAGGGTTATCGGCTGAAGAAGACGCTACACTGCGTGACAGGCGATACGCTCGCGAACTCTTGGAACGCGAGCTGGGAGGATGCACAGAACGGCAAACCAATGCTGGGGCGCGGCACGGAGATCTGGATTGTGCGCGATGGGCGCATCGCACTGTGGGACGCGACGTTCAACGCCTGGGTAGAAGGTGGACCGCCGACGACGCCGGTGGTGTGATCCCCGTCGGCTTCATCGCATCGAGGCGAAAGCGTTACCGGGCCGCGACATACCACCAGCCAGCCGCCATGAGCCACCATCTTTGACCCAGGTATGCGTGATGCACGCGGCCCGTTTTGCTGGAGCCCCCTGGGCGGGCGCAATGCCGGTCGTGACGACCGTGTAGTAGACGATAGCAGCGTCGCCATGCACCTCGATGCTATGAAAGTCGATCTCGTAGGCGGCTATCGGCTCACGCGCGCGCTGCACGTCACGGAGGTGGGGCCTGTCGATTGGCGATGGCGCAATATGCGGCCATACGGTGATCCGGTCATGTGCGAGCGCAAGGAACCCTTCGACATCGCGTTCTCTGGTGAGAAGCCAGTAAGCCTGCTCGGCTTGCCAGATCTCACGCTGGTCCGCAGATAGGTCAGCGATACTCAGTGCGGCCACGTTGCAGCTGCCGACTAGGCCCAGCCGAGTTCCTTCATCGCCAGACCCGAGTGCCAGATCTTGGTCATGTGGCGGATCTTTTCGCCATCGAAATCCATCACATAGACATAGTCGGTCTTGGTGCTCTTGCCGGTCGGCGGACACGGGCCGCCCTCACCGGTGTGCGTCGCGTAGAACACGCCATACGCGGCGACGTTCTTCCGCTCCTCGTCGGTGGCAAACGCTTTCAGCTCATAGCGACCATCCGGCATGAAGACCAGCAGGCCCTTCATCCAGTCGCAGTACTCACGCAGCGAGTGGGTATTGGCCAGCGGCTCGGCCTGTGCCGAAAACGTGGCGTTAGGCGTGCAGTATGCTTGGCACGAGTCCCAGCCCTTCCCCGCCTCGCATGCCTCGAAGAACTGTTTTGCTACCGCCGTGATATTCGACATCGTCTCCTCCCTGGCACGCAGTGAGTCTAGGCGGACACCCACAGAGTGTCACTGCATTTCCGAGGGACCTGGCGGGCTTTATCGCTTCCCTTGCTGTGCGTCGACGAAGGCACGCAGGACCGCGTTCATGCGCGTCTGGTAGCCCGGCCCCCCGTCACGGAACCAGGCAAGGACATCCTGGTCGATCCGCAACGAGATTGCCTGCTTTGGCTGCGGCCAGTCGACTTTAAAGCTGGTCCAGTCGGGCTGCCGCTTGCCACTGGTTCTGGCCGACTTTGCCTTGGATCGTGCGACCGTTTTCTTGCTAGCACGCGCCATTTTGCCTCCAACCCATTGGCCATTCGCCCAGCGTCTATACGCTTGTATGGTTTGAAATGGCAAGGCAGCGGGACAAGACCTCGGTCGCGATAGCCCTCGACCCCACCACGGAAGACCCCGAACAAACCGCAGCAATGACTTTCGCCGGCGCCCTAGTCCCCGCCCAGCGCCGCCTCGGCGGCCCGCACCGCCTGCAGCGGCACAGGTGCGCGCCCCACCACCTGGCCGCCGACGCAGGCCAGCCAGTCGCCCCCGTCCGGCCGCGATGGCCGGAGTTCGATCACCTTCGCCTCATCGTCCAAAGCCACGGCGCGGTAGGTGCGCCAGCCGGACCAAATCGGGCCCAGAATGCGAACAACGCGGGCGATGGCCTCACCCGCGTCGTTGCGTCCGATCCATTCAAGGGTCCGGTGAACCCCGGGCCCCTCCTCCTGCCGGCCCCGCATCCAGTGGAGGCGGGGGGTGTGCACTAGGGTGCCCCCGTCATGCAACCCTCACGATCATGCGCTCTTGGCCATGATCTCGTCCGCGATGTTGCGCGGCACCGGATCGTAGTGGTGGAACTGCATGGTGAACGACGCCCTGCCTTTGGTCATGCTTCTCAGATCTGAAATATAACCAAACATCTCCTTCAGGGGAACATGGGCGCGGACGATCACGGTTGACCCGCTGCTCTCCTGGTTCTGGATCATGCCGCGCCGCCGGTTCAGGTCGCCCACGACGTCGCCGACATGATCCGCCGGCGTGGTGATCTCCACATCCATCACCGGCTCCAGGATGATCGGCGAGGCCTTCTTCATCCCATCGCGGAAGCACGACTTCGCCGCGATCTCGAACGCGAGTGCGGACGAGTCGACGTCGTGATACTTGCCGTCGATCAGCGAGTACTTGAAGTCCACGGTCGGGAAGCCTGCCAGCACGCCAGTCTCGGCCTGTTGGGCGATCCCCTTCTCCACCGCCGGAATATACTCCTTCGGCACGGCGCCGCCGACCACCTTATTGTCGAACACCACGCCTTCATTCCGGCCAAGCGGTTCAAAGATGATCTTCACTTCGGCATACTGACCGGAACCGCCGGTCTGCTTCTTGTGGGTGTAGGTCTCGGTGTGCGCGCGGGTGATCGTCTCGCGATAAGCCACCTGCGGCGCGCCGATATTCGCCTCGACACCATACTCGCGCTTCAGGCGGTCGATGATGATTTCGAGGTGCAATTCGCCCATACCGGACAGTATGGTCTGGCTGGTCTCGGGATCGGTGCGCAGCCGCAGGCTGGGGTCTTCCGCCGCTAGCTTCTGCAACGCGAGTGACATCTTCTCGACCGCTTCCTTGGTGCGCGGCTCAACCGAGATGTCGATGACCGGCACCGGGAAAGCCATCCGCTCCAGGATCACCTGATCTCGCTGCGACGCCAGTGTGTCCCCAGTGGTGGTGTCCTTCAGACCGACGAAGGCGGCGATGTCGCCGGCATACACCTCCTTGATCTCGGCACGCTTGTCGGCGTGCATCTGGAACATCCGGCCGATCCGCTCGCGATGGCCCTTGGTGGTGTTCATCACCATATCGCCCGACTTCAGCGTGCCGGCATAGACGCGCACGAAGGTCAAGGTGCCGTACTTGTCGTTAATGATTTTGAACGCCAGACCGGCGAACGATGCGCCTGGATCCGCCTTGATCCGGCGGCGCTCGGCATGCTCGTCCTCGCCTTCTTCCGCGGCAACCGCGATCCCAGGGACATCCAGCGGCGACGGCAGATAGTCGATCACCGCGTCGAGCAGCGGCTGCACGCCCTTGTTCTTGAATGCAGTACCGCACAGTACCGGACGGAAAGCGCCGGATATGGTACCAGCCTTGACGCAGCGCTTCAGCGTGGCGACCTCGACGTCACCCTTGTCGAAATATTCCTCCATCGCTGCGTCATCGACCGACAGCGCCGTGTCCAGCAGCAGTTGCCGATACTCCTTCGCCTGCTCGGCGAGGTCGGCAGGGATCGGCTCGTCGTGATACTTCGCGCCGAGTTCGCCGCCTTCCCAGACGATCGCCTTCATCTCGACCAGGTCGACGACGCCGACGAACTTGTCTTCGATACCGATCGGCAGCTGCAGCGGCAGCGCGACGATGTCGAGCTTCTCCTTCAGCGTCGCGTGGGCCCGGAAGAAGTCGGCGCCAGTACGGTCGAGCTTGTTGATGAAGATGATGCGAGGCACGTTGTAGCG